>JBJXGP010000564.1:0-14449 GCA_046160425.1 Planctomycetaceae bacterium | reverse complement strand
CGGAATAAGCGTTCATGTACTCCTCCCAGTCGAGTCGCTTTTCCAGATCGTCCGCCGCAAACTTCCAGCGTTTCGCCGGATCGTCGATTCGGGATTGCAGCCGTTCGCGCTGCTCATCCTTAGAGATATGCAGGAAAAACTTGACAATCGTCGTCCCCGATCCGGTCAACATCCTTTCGAAGTCGTTGATGTACTCGTAACGCGGCTTCCAAATCGATTCCTCGGCCAATCGCATCACTCGTACGGCGACGATGTCTTCATAATGCGAGCGATTGAAGACGCCGATCATTCCAGTTTTGGGGACTTCGCGATGAATGCGCCAGAGAAAGTCGTAAGACCGCTCTTCGGATGTCGGTACCTTGAACGATGTGACCCTGACACCCTGGGAATTAACGCCCTGAAAGACGTGACGGATCGTGCCATCCTTGCCGCCGCAATCCATCGCTTGAATGATCACCAGCAGTTTTCGCTGTCCCTCGGCATAGAATCGATATTGCAGGTCGATCAGCATCTCGCGTTGTTTCTCGAAATCCGCGATGACCCCCTCTTTATCGTCGGAGTATTGCTTTCCCGACGTCGGCAAATCGGACAACTTGATCGAATCCCCCAGCTTCACGCGGTGAACTTCGGCATTGAGTGCCATGAGTTTTTCCTTTTTGAGATCGAACTCAAATCGCTTTGGGCCGCCAGCAGTTGCACATGTGGCATTCGGTTTCGAAGCCGAGTTCCTGCCAATGAGATAATTCGATGTCAAAACGTACGATCGTCGCGGTTGGGATGCTGATCGACTCGCCGTTCAGCAGCGAGACAAAGGTTTCTGTGCCTGGGTTATGCCCGACGACCATCAACAAATTCACGTCGCCCGATTGCTGACGAATGACGTATAACATCTCTTGCGGAGAAGCGTGATATAATTCCGGTATGACATCCACCGGAACGGGTGCATCGAACTGCGCATTGAGCAATTCAGTGGTTTGCCGGGCGCGCACCGCCGAGGAGGTCAAAATCCGCTGCGGGACCAAGTTCTCTCCCTTGAGAAGGCGGGCCATGCGTGGCGCATCCTTTTCGCCCCGTGAATTCAACGGGCGATCGTGATCGGGCATCGATTCGTCGTCCCAGCTCGACTTGGCATGTCGCATCAACAGCAGCGTTTTCATGGCATCGACTTTGCGCCTCGTCTCTGTCGCACCGATCAATTGCGTATCGAGATCAAATGCTGATCGGTCCGAAAGATGATCTCACCTTCCAACACGGCGGGCGTCGCATAGACCGTCTCGGTGAGATCGTTTTCGGCGACCGGTTCGAAACGATCGGCGATTTTGAAAATGGTCGACAATCCCTCTTCGCTCGTGATCAGAATCTTGTCGTCAATCACCAGCGGAGACATCGTAAACTTCCCGCGTAGTCGCTGCTGCCAAACCGTCTTTCCCGTGGCGGCATCAAAGCAGGTCACGATCCCCATGTCGTTCGCCTGAAATAACTTCCCCTCGGCATAGACGGGGGAGGGGACGTGAGCCGCGATCCGTTGCTTATTCCAGAGGATGTGCGTGGCGGAGATGTCCCCTTTCCCCCCAGGACGAATCGCCAACAGCGGACCGACTCGCCCCGAAGCGGAGAAAATCAGCCCTTCTCCGATGACGACCGTTGGGACCGCTTCGACCGATGAGCCGTTCGCCCGCCAGAGTTCATCCCCTGTGCCGGGGTCATAACCGATCACCGTCTGCGAGCCGTTGTAAATCAGTTCGTCGTGATCGTCGACGTGGACAATGACCGGCGTCGACCAGCAGACCGCGCGGGGACGCGCCTGTTGCCACACGATTTCTCCAGTCTGTTTGTTGCAGGCGACCATCAGCGAATCCCGTTGATTCTGATCTTGTATGACGATCACCAGGTCGCGGTACAAGACCGGGCTGGTCCCCGGTCCGTGGGCCATTTCAATCGGCCCGAGATTTTTCTGCCAGACCAGTCGGCCTGCAAAATCGCAGCAGATCAAACCGGCGTTCCCCAAGAAGGCGTAGACGTGTTCGCCGTCGGTAATCGGCGTGGAGGTGGCGAGAGTGTTTTTCCAGTAAATCTGTTCTGTCGTTTCCGGACGGGGAACGACGAATTCCCACAGCAGATTTCCGTCCGTCCGCGAGTAACAGTTCAGAGTGCGGTCCTGTCGCTCGTTCTTTTCTGCGGTGACGAAGATCTTGTCACCCCACACGATGGGCGAACTGTTCCCTCGTCCTGGTAACTCTTTTTTCCAGGCGATCTGTTCGGTCGCGGACCAGCGGAGCGGCACGTTCTCGGCGAGCACAGTCCCCTGGCCGGTCGGCCCGCGGAATCGCGGCCATTCTTTTTCCGCACCGGGAGCCGGCAACAAGACCCGGATCGTCGATGTTTTCGCTTCTTCGCCATTCGTCGTCGTCGCGTTTTCCAGCAACGGCTTCAGGACGGCGTCGAGATCGTCGAGACTGAAGGGAGGTTTGACGTTTCGCTTCTGATACTCGCTATCCATCAATTTGAGGAAGTTCTGAGCGTTATCGCGACGGCGATTGTAGGATGCGGCTAACGCCGCATCAGCTTTGACTTTTTCCAGGCCGCCATGTTCGTCGGCAAATGAATAATAATTGTCGGGCGCCGCCACCCGTTGCCATTCCGCCGCCAGATCGGTCGGGATCATCGTCTCCAGCACCTTTTGATAATCGGGGTTGGTCAAATCGCGTTCGAGCACCGCTTGCTCGAAATCGAGCGGATATTTTTCCTCAGGTTCGTCGGCAAACGTAACGGCCGATGTGACGAACCCCAGGATGTACATGAGACACCAGCGAACTCGCACCGAACGAATTAGGGATAAAGCGAATTGCATCGTCGGGTCTCTGGATATTATCGAATCATTGTTATGGGAACGCGTTGCTGCCTGATGCGATTCTGAGAGAATCGTCGTCATTCGACATCGGGCGATCATTCGAGTACACTTTTGTCGATGTGATTCCAAGCGAAACTCAGAGACTCACACAGTACACGAACCGTGATATCCCGGCAACTCGGCGGGTTGAAACTCAGGGGATCGTTCATCTCCGCCCGGCTTATTTATTGAGAAGGATTGAGTGAATTGACATGAATTCGGTTACGACCAACGAACCGCTCAAGATCGGCCACGTGGAAATCGTCGATACCTTCGCCGAAGCGTTTCCTATCGTGGGTACGCGGCTGATCGTGACGGCAAGCTCGCTTCAATGGGCTAAAACCTCGGCGAGTGAATTTTGCGGCGACGCCAGCAGCGTGATTGCCTGCGACTGTGAAGCGGCCTTCGAGCGAGAGCTTTCCGAAGCCGAAACTCCCGATTGCCGCCCCGGGGTCAGCATTCTCGCATTTGCGTTTTCCCGCGATGCGTTGGGGAAAGCGATTTCAAGGCGAGTGGGGCAGTCGATTCTCACGTGTCCGACTACCGCCTGTTACAATGGCTTGTTCGATGTTCCCAGGGACAAACAGATCGTCGTCGGTGGGCAAATCCGGTTCTTTGGCGACGGTTTTCAAGGCTCAAAAAAAGTGGATGGCCGACGATTCTGGCGCATTCCCGTCATGGATGGTGAATTCGTCTGCGAAGATCGATTCGGGACCATCAAAGGGGTCGCCGGCGGTAACATCTTGATCATGGGGAATTCAGCGCGAGGGGCATTGGAAGCCGCCGTGGCCGCCGTCGATGCCATGCGCACCGTCCCCGACGTAGCGCTCCCCTTTCCCGGCGGCATCGTCAGGAGCGGCAGTAAAGTCGGCTCGCGATACAAAAAACTTCCGGCGAGCACGAACGATGCTTACTGCCCTTCGCTGCGGGGACAAACCCAATCGTCAATTTCGAATCAGGTCGAGGCGGTCTACGAAATCGTGATCGACGGCTTGTCTGAGGAGAGCGTGCGAGCCGCGATGCGAGCCGGTTTACACGCGGCTTGCCGTCATCCGGACGTATTGCAAATCTCCGCCGGGAATTACGGCGGCAAGCTCGGTCCTTTCCATTTCCATCTGCGAGAACTGATCGATTGATGAACGATGCTGAATCCACCAAGGAGACTGTCATCTCGACTCTCGCAAATGGCAGGGTGTCGAACACGTTTCGGACGGGTATGACCCCGTTGGTGCTCGCGGTCTCGCTGGGGATCATGCTCTCGGCGGTCATGCAATCGGAACCGCTGAAAAGCGCGAACGATCGCTCGCGCTGGTGTACGGTCTGGTCGCTCGTCGAGCGCGGAACATACCAGATCGACGAAATCATTGCAGTACCGGGTTGGGACAGCATCGACAAAGTCCGGCACGACGGGCATTTCTATTCGAGTAAGCCGCCGTTTTTATCGACGCTGGTCGCCGGCGTCACGAGGGGGATTCAGTCGATAACCGGATGGTCGATCAACACGCATCTTGCCGAAGTCACGTGGACGATTCTGATTATTTTCAACGTCATTCCGATGCTGCTGATTCTCTGGATCTGGTCGCGACTGCTGGATGAATACGTCACATCGCAGTTTGCTCGGTACTTCCTGTTGATCACTGCGGCGTTTGGGACGCTGATCACGCCGTTTCTGTTGACGCTGAACAACCACACGCCGGCTGCGATGGGAATGGTCGTGTCGATTTACGCCTTGCTGCGCATCATTTCGTCATCGAATGATGATGCGCCCACGCGAATGGTCCATCCCATCTGGTATGCTGTTGTGGGGTTTGCCTCCGCGTGGACTTGCAGTCTTGAACTTCCCGCGGCCCTGTGGGGCGTATGGACGTTTCTCTGGCTCGCCATGAGAGACATTCGCCGAACCTGCCTGTGGTATCTTCCGGCGGCGATCATTCTTCTCGCCTTCTTTTTTGCCACGAATATTTATTGCACCGGCGACATCAAGCCTTTCTATATGTCGTATGGGACGGAAAAATACGTTTACGTCCACGAAGGAATTCCCAGTTACTGGTCGGACCCCAAAGGCCTCGATCGCAATCTCGATTCGTTCGGCGTTTACCTGCTGCATTGCCTGGTGGGGCATCACGGTATCTTTTCGCTGTCGCCCGTGTTCTTGCTGATGATCCCCGGCTGGATCTTTGCCATCCGCCAAGCACGCATGGCTTCGCCGCAAACGACAAGTGACGCTGACCCGCAAGAGATCCGGCGACAAACGCTTGCTCGCGTGATTCTATCCGGCTGCATAATGACGATCATCGTGATGGCCTTTTATCTGACGCGATTCGATAACTACAACTATGGCGGCAACAGCATCGCCTTGCGGTGGGTCATTTGGTTGATCCCCTGCTGGTTGATGGGATTGATTCCCGTTCTGGAACGTTTCAGCCAGCAAAGGCAATTTCAATATTTCGCAGCTCTGCTGTTATGTGTTTCCACGTATTCGGTCTGGTCGGCGTGGCCCAATCCCTGGCAGCATCCGTGGATATTTACGTTGATGGATCAAGGGGGATGGCTCGATCGATATCATGAAGTCCCTCCGCCGTTCGATAGGCCACTCAATACCTGGATCCGCTCGTTACCCGACGTCGCCGAGGGGAGTGAACCAGTCTGGATCGAGATGTCCACCGTCTCGCCGCGAGGAACTATCTGGAAACGAAAGTTAATCGGTCGCGGCTTTCGGAACATTGCCGGCGAAAAATTGTATCATCTCGAAATCGTGGATGCGTCGCTCCCGACGGCCAGACAATGGCAGACCTATTACATCGATCGCGCGTCATTTGAACGTGGTGATTCGCCGGAGACATTTTTACGATGGCCGACCAGTGATCAATCAGATACACACAAGACAGCGTCGATCGAATACCTGCGCGGACTTCCGGGGAAGCGAGGATACCGCCCCGGTTTGATCCGTTACTTGAAACTTCCCCTGCCAATCAGCGGAGTCCGCACCCAGCGCGCCGCATCGCAGGTCGATTTGCGGGTTCGAGATCTGCTAACGACCCGGCGCTATCGTGCCGATCTCTGGCTGAGTGAATCGATCCCGTTCGGCATTGCACAGATCGAGACCACGGTGTCGAATACCGTCAACGGCGAGGTTGTGACCAAAGAATCGTGGACCGTGACCGCCGTGAGTCAATTGCTGACTCCGTAATCGCTTTCCACTTTTATGGAACAACTCTTTCGTAACGCCCGTCTCCTGAATTATAATGAGTCCTTCATGATCAAAGGGGGATTCATGCCAAACCGTCACTTGCGATTCGGGTTCTCAATCATCGTGTTGACGATCGCCTGCTGGCTTTCGCCTCGCATTGGCAAAGTTGCGGAACAGCAGGAGGGCGACGACCTTACGAAAGGGCCTGCGGATGCAGAGATCGTCTTCAGCGACGACGATCTCGAGTTCTTCGAGAAGAAAGTGCGCCCCATCCTCGTTGATCGCTGTCATGCCTGCCATAACGACAAAGACCATAAGGGAGAACTCCGGCTTACATCTCGCGAGAATCTACTCAAAGGAGGCGAAAGTGGTTTGGCGGTCATTCCGGGGGACATCGAACAGAGCGAATTGATCCGGGCAATACGATATGATGCCGACAGTTTTCAGATGCCCCCCAAAGGAAAACTGCCGGCGGAAGAAATCGTTGTGCTGACGGAATGGGTTCGTCGCAAAGTCCCCTGGACTCCCACCTCATCGACCACGACGGCGAATGATGGAAAAGAAGATCCCAAAGCGATTCCGTTCGAAAAACTTGCTACGCAATGGCCTTACCGAACCTTGCACGTTGTTCCCCCGCCGACTGTGAAGAATACCTCGTGGACAAGAAATCTAATCGATTCGCATATACTTTCAGGGTTAGAGCAGGCCGATCTGGTACCCGCGCCGGAAGCCGATAAACGGACCTGGCTGCGGCGGGTGTCGTTCGATCTCGCCGGTCTTCCTCCCACGCCCGACGAGATCGACGATTTTCTGGCGGATGACTCGCCCGATGCGTTCGATCGGGTCATCGATCGCCTCTTAGGATCGGTGCATTACGGCGAGCGCTGGGCTAGGCACTGGCTCGACCTCGTTCGCTATGCCGAAACTCAGGGACACGAATTCGACTTCGACATCCCGCATGCCTGGCGATACCGCGATTACGTCATCCGCGCGCTCAACGCAGGAGTACCATACGATCAATTCGTGGTTGAGCATCTGGCCGGCGATTTATTGCAACATCCTCGCTGCGATCCGGTCACTGGAGAGAATGAGTCGATCAAGGGGACCGCGTTCTACTGGCTCGGTCAGGGGAAACATTCCCCCGTCGACATCCGCGCGGAGGAATGCGATACCGTCGACAACCAGATCGACGTTTTCTCTAAGACGTTTCTAGGACTCACCGTCGCCTGTGCCCGTTGCCACGACCACAAATTCGATCCGATTAGCACGGCAGATTACTATGCTCTCGCCGGTTACTTGCAGAGTTCGCGTCAGCAATGGGTTGATGTCTCGAAGATGGAGCGTGATGAAGCGAATTACGTCGAGTTGGGTTATTTTCAAGCAGGCGTCAAGCAACTAATCGTCAACCAGTGGGACGAATTTGCTCGCGATGACCGCATCGCGCAGTTGCTGCTCGACGTTCGTCCGTTATTGAAACTCAAATTACTCGAACCGGGAACATTTTCCGAGCCACGAATTGAAGGAGAGTTATTGAAGATCGTTGAGACCACTGTCGGCAATACACGACCGCAGGCCATGGAAGGATTCGGCAAAGGACTATGGAGCGGCGACAAGCATCTCTGGTGGACCGACGGCAAAATCGGCGCGACGTTGACGTTGGAAATTCCCCACGAACAGACGGGCAAATATCACGTCCGGGTCGCGCTCACAAAAGCCCGCGATTACGGCATCGTGCAGATGTCGCTCGATGACGAGACGATTGGCGATCCGGTCGATCTCTACAATCCCCAAGTCGTGCCCACGGGACCGATCTCGCTCGGCATTCACGAATTGAAAGCCGGCAACCATCGTTTGACGTTCAAGATCACCGGCAAGAATGACAATGCCGAGCCGGCATACATGGTGGGGATCGATTACGTCGCGTTGACTCCGTCAACCAGCGACGCCGAGCCTAACAACGATTTGCTCACAACGGTCGATCCGCACCTGCTCACCCTCGCTCGTGCCATTCAAACCCGGTCGTCGAGCGATCCGACCGATCTCTTTTATCCGTGGAATGCATTGTCGATGACGAAATCGGCTGACGAATTTCAGCAGAGAAAAGAGCAACTACGGGACGAGTGGATTGCCATTAAGTCCAATACCGAATCGCAGGTCGAACCTCAGCCACAATGGACGAGCTTCGAAGTGCCCGACGAACAACAGTCTTTCGATTGGCGTCCTTCGGGAATCGCTTTTGAATCGAACGCCGCGAAGCCCGGCGAACTCGTTTACTCGTCAAACGACGGAAAATCGTTCGTCAACGTCGTCACACGCAGCAGTCTGCATAGTGGAATGGGCAGTCGAAAGTTGCAAGGATTTATCCGTTCGCCGACGTTCCCCATCGAACGCAAATTCATCGATTACCGCGTCCGTCGCATCGGCGGACTCCCCAATCCCGGACGGGGGAACAAAAACGGGAACATCAGTCTGATCGTCGATGGCTTTCAGATCATTCGTAACCCGCTGTGGGGACACTTGACTTTCGTCGTGCCCAACGACGGCCAATGGCATTGGCATCGGCAGGATGTCAGCAAGCACGTCGGAGCGACGGCGTATATCGAAGTCGGCGATGAAGACGACGGCTTTATCGAAGTCGCGGAAATCCGTTTAACCGATAACAACCTCGCGCCATCGATTCCGAACAATCTGATGATCGAATTGCTTTCAGATGAATCGATCGCAACGCCCGAACAGCTTGCCGCGGGCTACGACAAACTCATCCGCGATTCGGTTGCGAAAATGAAATCCGACAGTCCGACTGGTTTAAGTCTCACCTCGGATGAAGCTTCATTTGCAGATCTACTCGCAGAAATCACTCGCGCATTGTCGACAACCGATGCGTTAAAGCCGTCAAAAGAGTTGCAGGACGAGCAGAGCAAGCTTTTGGAAGCCGAACAGAAAATCCCGCCCCCTGTCTGGACTCTGGGGATGACCGACGGCAGTGCGGAAGACGCATACATTCTGATCCGCGGAAATCACACCAAGCCGGGTGACATTGTCGAGCGACGTTTTCTAACGATCTTCGACTACTCCGCACACGATGGACCGAAGTCTGATATGACGCGCTACGGTGCATGGTTTCCTTCGACCAGTGGTCGGTTGGAATTGGCGCTTGAAATGATCGACAGCGCCAGACCGCTCATGGCCCGGGTGATCGTCAATCGCATCTGGCAGCATCATTTTGGCGAAGGGATCGTGCAGACACCCGACAACTTCGGAAAACTGGGACTCCCGCCGAGTCATCCGGAACTGCTCGATGCCCTCGCCACCGAATTGATCGCACACGACTGGTCGATCAAGCACATCCACCGCTTGATCGTCAGTTCGGCAACATATCGCATGTCGAGCCAGACGACCGACACGCTGGCGCAGGAACGCGATCCCAATAACCGGTTGCTACACCGCATGAACGTCAAACGGCTGGAAGGCGAAGTCTTGCGTGATTCCCTGCTGGCGTTATCGGGACGATTCAACCCGCAAATGTTTGGTCCCAGCGTCCCTCCGCATCTGACGTCGTTCATGGAAGGACGCGGACGTCCGGGGCAGTCGGGACCGCTGGACGGCGATGGCCGGCGCAGCATTTATCTCGGCGTCCGCAGAAACTTCCTCTCGCCGATGTTTCTGGCGTTTGATCTGCCGACGCCTTTATCGACGATGGGCAAACGCAGCAGTTCGAATGTCCCCGCACAGGCGCTGACGCTGATGAACAATCCCTTCGTCTGGGAGCAGGCGGGGTTGTGGTCGACTCGAATCGGCCAGTCTCATTCCGGTTCCGCCGAAGAACGCATTCGCCGAATGTATGAGTCCGCGTTGGCTCGGCAACCTGAACCCGACGAACTCGAAATCGCATTCGCTTTTCTCGAAGTGACAACCGGCAAACAACCGGCGAACACAGTTCAGGAATCCAACTGGAATGATCTGTCGCACCTATTGATCAACCTTAAGGAATTTGTGTTTATACCCTGATGAAGAAGACACTGGCGGACAAGCCGCCAGTGCCACCCGACCTCAAGTATTCTCGACGAGCAACATTGGAAATAAACAGGATTTGACCATGCAATGCCGTGATTTTCTGCCGTTACCGATGTCTCGCCGCGAGATGCTGATGCAATCGGCATGTGGATTCGGCGCACTGGCCTTGTCGGCTCTTGGCGTCGGAGCGCTGGCTGCGGAGTCTTCATCCGGAAATTCGCAGGAATCTTTGAACCCATTCGCGCCGCGGCCAACACATTTCGCTCCCAAAGCCAAAAACATCATCTTTTTGTACATGGATGGCGGGCCGTCGCATGTCGATACGTTTGATCCGAAGCCGCAACTCGATAAAGAGCACGGCCAGCCGTTCAAGATGAAGGTTCAGCCGACGCAATTCGACAGCATCGGCAACGTGCTCAAATCGCATTGGAAGTTTCATCAGCACGGTGAAAGCGGCTTGCCGATCAGCGAACTCTTTCCGCATCTCGCGAAATGTGCCGACTGGCTCTGTATGATTCACTCGATGACGTCGGCGTTCTCCGAACACACGAACGCCAACTATTTTCTCCACACCGGCCACGGTTTGCAGGGACGTCCCAGTATGGGGGCCTGGGCCTCGTATGGGTTGGGATCGGAATGCCGCGATCTCCCCGGGTTCATCGTCCTCAACGGCGGCTTGATTCCTCCCGGCGGTCTCGACTGCTTTCACAGCGGCTTTCTCCCCGCTTCGCATCAAGGCTCGGTCTTCAAGAGCGGCAGCATGCCGGTTGCCGATATCTCTCGACTGGAACCGACCGACGCCGCGCAACTTCGCAAGTTCGAATTCATGAAACGGCTCGATCGAATCGGTTGGAAAGCGCGCGGGGAACACGCCGAGATCGAAGCGGCGATTGCCAACTACGAATTGGCCGCTCAGATGCAACTCGCCGTTCCCGAAATCATGCGGATCGATCAGGAAAGCAAAGCGACGCAGGAGTTGTACGGCCTGTTCGACGAATTTCCGCAAACGCGCATCTACGCGCAGCAATGTCTCGTCGCGCGGCGGTTGATCGAACGAGGAGTCCGGTTCATCGAACTGACGTGTCCTTCACCCGAAGCCGACCGCTGGGATCAGCACGGGGGGTTGAAAGTCGGACACGAACGCAACGCCCGCGCCGTCGACAAGCCGATCGCCGGGCTGCTGGTCGATCTCGAAAGCCGAGGCTTGCTGAGCGATACGCTCGTCGTCTGGTCGGGCGAATTCGGCCGCACGCCGATGGCCCAGGGTTCCGACGGACGCGATCACAACCCGTTCGGCTTCACCGTCTGGATGGCCGGCGGCGGCGTCAAAGGGGGCTTCCGTTTCGGCGCGACCGACGAATACGGCTACTACGCCGTCGAGAACAAGCAAGAGATCCACGACCTGCACGCCACGATGCTGCATCTCCTCGGCATCGATCACACCCAGTTAACCTACCGCTTCAGCAGCCGCGACATGCGCCTGACCGACGTGCATGGGCATGTGATGCATGAGATCGTTGGGTAACTGCTTCATCGATTTTCGATAATCCGCTTGCATTCCCCATGCGGATTGGTAGTCTCCACTCTTGGATGCAATGTGTTCACACACTTAATCAGGAGGTGATCATGTCGGGCCTAGAATCGATGTTCGGGCAAATGACGGACGTGTGGATTGTCGTGGCTTATGTCGTCTGCATGTTCACGGTTGCCACGTTCAAGCCGCAGCAGATTGAGCGGCCCGCATCCTGGCAGAAATCATATGCCTGTTTCGCGGGTTATCTGATTATCCCCGCGATCCTCACGTTTATCATGAACATGCTGATTACGCAAAACGTGCGAAATCCGTTCGGACCTCCTGGTGATGTGCCCGCTAATTATCTGAGTCAGTTCTCTCACATCGTTAGCAAGGTAATGCTGGCATCAGCGGTAGTCTTCGGTCTGACCTCGCTGAAAGTCGGACCATCCTCGCGTGAGAAAGAAGAAATAGCGAACGATTCGGTCTAATCCCCGATCCCCGCATCCCCGCGGATGAATGCAATAATCGACGATCCCGCATCGCTCCAGGTTTTCTCGCCGGTCAGGTCGTGCGGGAGTTCCAGCGTGATTGTTGGGATCTGCCGATCGACTCCGGCCCAGGTGCCGAAGCTGCCGGGGGTGGGGTAGCCGATGGTTTTGAGAACCTGATAGCCGTTGTGTTTCGCCATCAATTCCGCCCATTTCTCGCCGGGGCCGTTGAAATTGTTGCCGTGCTTGCCTCGCGTGATCGAATGGATGGAAATAATGCGCGACGGCTGCAAGAGCTCGACTGCCTGGATGAGTGCGAGCGTTTCGGGTTCGCTCGAATGTTGTTCGCCGCCGAAGTATCGACCAGGTTTGCCGACGGCCCAGTCGTGCGACGGGAAGTTGCGATTGAGATCGATTTTTCGCAGATTCCCTCGCCGGTTGAGAGCCAGTCCATCGGGATTGGCGACCGCAATAATGCCGACCGCATGCCCGCGATATGTCTCGGCATCGGTTTCGAGCGTCTTGAGCAAGTGATGAATCAAGTCGACGCTATTCGCTTCATCGCCGTGGATGCCGGCGAAAATCAGGATCACATCGGGTCCGGTACCGTAAAGCTGGAGGACGATGGGTATCCCTTTGAGGGAATACCCGAGCACATGGGTGTCCCGGTCGGGGAAATGCGGCGAGCGAATTTCAGGAAGTCTTCCCGCATCACGCGGCATGGCATCAGGCAAAGGGGGTGGCGGGATATTATAGATTTCCCATCCGAACGGGCGATTCCAGATCGCGCCGGTCGCAGACATCCCCGGAGTCAGCCGGCCCAGGGTTCGCGTATATTCCCACGGATCGCGGATATCGTAATTGTAAGGGAGGATCAGAATTTCACCGGCGTGGTTTGAAGCCGGGCTGGTCGATTCTGCGACGGCCGGTTCAGCGGACCACAGCCAAAATACGGATACGATCAGGCTCACTCGCAATAGAGATGTGATCGGCATGTTTCTCCTTCACAAAACTTGAACACATGGCGATTCAGGCGAAGAACGGGTGAACGGTTCTGGACAGAGAGCATGTACCGGGATAGGATTACCAATAGCAAATTCATCCGCAAATCGATTTCCTCCGCCAGATTGAAACGCACATTTTATCTGCCGGGCAGGTATTGGGGTAACATTTCTTATTTATCTCTCGACAAACGACCTGTACGCAATTACAATTTGCGATGGAGATTGTGGCCAACGCATTCGTTTCTAGCGAGAATCCGGTGAATTGTCGAGATCGTTGACGGTATCAGGTGCATGCCGATGAAGCTTCTGCCAGATTTCAAAAAACTGAATGGCGTCTTTGTTTCGGGTATGGTCCACGTTGTAGCTTTGGCATCTTTGTCGCTGCTGCAAATGGCCGTAACCAACACGGAGGATCCGTACCAGATCGACTCCGTCATGGCCGATGAATTGCGCGAGCACGATGAGATTCAGCAGGTTCTCGACACGCAGACCGAAATCGCCGAGAACATGAATTTTATTGCGGGGGGAGTCGTTTCCACGAATGTCGGTTCGGCGGGGGGAGGAGCATTGGGAGCCAGTACTGCGGAGGCCGCGCAGGAAAAACTCAACAAGGCTGAATCGATGCAGACTCCTGACTTGCAGGTCAACGTCGGGCCGACTGAACTTCCTGCGGGAGACGGGATCAGCGAAGACCTGGGTGAAGGAGCGGTCTCCGGTGAAGTCGGCGCGCTGGTCGAGGGATACGGCCCCGCTCTCGATCGCCTGTCGCAGGAACTCATTCGCCTGATGCGTTCACAGCCGCTGCTGGTCGTCTGGCTGTTCGATGAGTCGGGGAGCATGAAGGACGATCAGGCCGATCTCAAGCAACGCATCTACCGAATTTACGAAGAACTCCGGCTGGTCAGCGACAGCGAGACCGATGAAAAATCGCCTCGAAGAAAGAAGAAACTGTCGGACCTCCCCTTGCTGACTTCGATCGGTAGTTTTGGCAAGGACTATCATATTCATACCAAAGAGCCGACGAATGACGAAAAAGTTTTGATGAGTGCCATCGAACGCATCCCCGTCGATGAAACGGGGGCCGAGAACACCTGCGCGGCGGTGATCGCCGCCGTCAATCAGTATCGCAAGATGGCCCAGGCGACCGATCGCAAGCTCGTCCTGGTTGTGATCAGCGATGAATCGGGAGACGACGGTGAAGCGCTGCTCGAAGATGCGATTCACGCTGTCAAGCAGAGCAAGACGCCGGTCTTCATTCTCGGAAGGGAGTCGGTCTTCGGCACGTTGTATGCCTACATCCGCTGGATCCATCCGCAATACAACAGCTTGCATTTTCTCCCCATCAAA
>JBJXGP010000563.1:0-6304 GCA_046160425.1 Planctomycetaceae bacterium | reverse complement strand
CGGCGAGTCCCCGCTCATCGACGGCGACCGCTTGATCTGCACCCCGGGCGGACCCGAAGCGATGATGCTCGCCGTCAACAAGTTCACCGGCGCAGTGATCTGGAAGGCGTCGATTCCCGATATCGGTTCCAAGGGACGCGATGCTCACGGCTTTGCGTCGATGATGGTCACCGAAATCGCCGGCGTCAGGCAATACGTGCAACTCGCCGGTCGCGGCCTGATCGGCATCGCGGCGGAGGATGGCCGTTTCCTCTGGGGCTACAACGATATCTGCAACGGGACAGCGAACATCCCCTCCCCCGTCGTCAAGGACGATCTCGTGTTCTCTGCCAACGGCTACAACTCGGGGAGCGTCCTCTTGAAAATCGTCCCTGATAAAACGTCAAAAGATCCCGCAGGCAAACCGACATTTACGGCGAAAGAACTTTATCGCCTGTCAGGGACCGAGTTCCAGAATCATCACGGCGGAGTGCTGCGAATCGGTGACTACATCTACGGCGGCCACGGCAGCAACAACGGTTTCCCGACCTGCCTTGAACTGGCGACAGGTAAAATTCTCTGGAAGCGCCGCGGCCCCGGCATTGGCTCGGCCGCCGTCATCGCCGCCGATGGTCATCTTTTCTTCCGCTATCAGGATGGTCTCGTCGCCTGTCTCGCAGCGGGACCGGAGGGTTACACGATCACCGGCACGCTGCAAATCCCCGGTGCGGGGGGCGATAGCTGGTCGCATCCGGTCATCGCGAATGGACTGCTCTATCTGCGAGAGAAAGATCACTTGTGGGTCTACAATCTGCAAAAGCAAAACGAAAACAGCATCGCCAACAACTCGCCCGATCTCCCCACGGAACTTCGCGAACCGGTGCAGACCTTACGCTCACAACAAGCAGCGGTCTCGCTCCTCTCGCGCGAGGAATCAAATTCGCAAATCGACAACCTCGAACGGCTGTATCGCTACGCAGCCGATGACAAGGACGCTGAGACCGCAACACTCGTCGTCGTGCTGACCGATCGTCATGTGACTTCGGAAGGAAAAATTGCCGACGACCTGCTCGCCGCGCTGCGAAGTGTCCCGTCTTCATTGATCGTCAGTCTCGCCGGGACGAAGATCAGTGCGGCGGGGTTGAAGCAACTTCAAACGATTCCGCATCTGCGGGGGGTGAATCTGGAATCGTGTCCAGAGTTGAAAGATGAATTGTTGCCGCTCGTCGCCGCGTGTGCGGATTTGCGAGTCGTCATCCTGACCGGGACGTTGGTGTCGGGAGCAGGATTGGCACATCTGGCCGAGTTGCCTCATCTCGTCGCCCTCGATCTCGAAGCATGTGAGCAAGTGACCGACGAGAGTTGTTCCGCCCTTGCAAAATTAACGCAGCTCAAGGCCCTGCGGCTCAAGAAGACCGCGTTCGAGACGTTGAACATCACCGACGCGGGGCTGTCGCAACTCGGCGGATTGAAACATCTCGAAATCCTCGACCTCTACGCCAACGGCGTGACCGATGCCGGGTTGCCGACGCTCCGCGAGATGCCGCACCTGCGGGACTTGAATCTCAGTCTGATGGGGATTTCGGATGCGGGACTCAACCACTTGCAACCGCTCGCCGAGCTTCAGCATCTGGAGTTGTTGTACTCCGACGGTTTCAGCGGCCCGATGCTCACCGATGCGGGGATCGTGCGGCTGACGGACCTGAAACGGCTGCAAAGTCTGAATCTGACAGGCGCAAAAATCAGCGACGCCGCGCTGACCGTTCTCGATACGCTCCCCGACCTGCGGCTCTTAAAAATCGTCAGCACCGGCACGACGCAAGATGGCATCGCCGCCTTCCAGAAAAAACATCCAGAATGCACGATCACGCATGGCGAATCCGCCCCGGTCGTCGACACCGGGGATTAGTTGGGTGGGCTGTGCCCACGAATTGCTACAATCTGCCTCGTAGGGTGCGTCGTGACGCACCTTTTCCTCAGATGGCACAGACATTCTTGTCTGTGCGAAACGATGCACACGCTTCAGGTGATGCTGGAGAACCCTCTTGTCGCTGCGCGACCGGGACACAAAGCTGTCCCGGCTACCCTGACATATTTCACGTCAACTTCAGCGCGCACCAGTCGGCTTCGATATCGCCGGCGGGGGTGACGATGAGTTCCACTCGGCCGCCGCGGCAATTCGGGCGGAGATGCTTCCCCAACTCGACGAGGCCTGCGAGAATCTCAGCGCAGGAGTCCGCATCGCGCACGATGATCTCGCGCTCGCGGATCGCCTGCACCGGGACGACGCCGCATAAATCATCGGGCCAATTTTGCCAATGAATCACCCGGCCATCGTTGGCGGTCGCCGCGAGTCCGACGGCGGCGAGGGCGCCGATCACGCCCCCTTCGGTCCCGCCGAGACCGATGAGTTCCAGCCCCGCATTTTTGGCGATCTCGCGGGCTTGGGCTTGTGTCACAATCTGCTGCTGGGCGAGTTGGCCGAACGCGATCACTTCGTCGGGGACATGCTCGGCGAGACATAATCCCGGATCGCTCCCCGGAATAAAATCGGCTCGCATTTCGCGAATGAACGTCTCGCGCAGCCAGTTGAGATCGTGTTCTCCGATGGGTTCGAGCCAGATCGACGCCGAGCCGTTTTTGCTCGTGCAAGGGATCGAAGGGTCGGCACACAATTGATGCCGCACGATGCGCTGACAACGGTATCGAGGTGCAATCACGCGGACGAGATGCCGGGCGAGCTGATTCGTCCCGCGCGTATCGATCATGTCGGTATCGTCGATGCCGACGAAGATCACGATGCGGTTCCCCGGTCGCGGTTTTCACCGGCGACGTTTCCGCGAAACCAGAGCAAGCCGCAGATCAAACCGGCGATCACGCCGCAGAGGATATACGAAA
The DNA here is from genome assembly GCA_046160425.1 of Planctomycetaceae bacterium. Taxonomy (GTDB): domain Bacteria; phylum Planctomycetota; class Planctomycetia; order Planctomycetales; family Planctomycetaceae; genus JAQCEJ01. The sequence continues at coordinate 3,427 of JBJXGP010000563.1, read as the reverse complement.
CCAGCGCGCCCGAGAACCACATCTTGAGCGGTTTGGCGGTCGCGCTATCCAGGCCCGCGAGTTTGGCCTGTCCACGGACCGCAAACGCCACGAGATTGATCAACAGCCCCGCGATGGCACAGCGAAGAACGATGCCTTTACCAGAGGCCGATGTCCACAACGCGGCATCGAGAATCGGCCCGGCGAGCAACATGCTGGTGGTCGCACCGACTCCGATCCCTTCGGCGCCGGTCCAGCCGATCAGCAGCGTGCTGACATACGCCGAGATGCCGATGAGCGAGCCGGAGATCCGCCGGGGAACGAGGGCGATTCCGAGCGTGATGGGGATGATGGTCCGCAGGATGGCATGTCCGGGAATCTTCAGATTAAAGTCGAGAAAATGCGCCGACGACGCCGCCAGAAAACCGGCGAGGATCAGAACCGCTCCGTCGTAGAGTAACGCGGTCGTTTCACCGGTGAGATTACGGCTTAGACGGGAACTTTGTCGGACCACTTCGTTGTAGGACAAGGGAAAGGCGCGCATTGGATTCGTCCCCGATGAAAAATCTAATTGCAATCACATGCGAATAGGAAAATCGTATCGGAAATCGAGCAGCGTCGCAAGCAATTCGACGTCTTGGTAGTGGGTCAGTTTGGGTGGCACGTCCCGGAGTCCTCGACGGGCGTGGCAAAACCGAAAACCACGCCCTTCCCAAAGCGTCAGAGCGTGCCACCCGTAAACAGAATCACGTCCCCAGCCGGGCGAGTTCCGCTTTCAGCGTTTTGGCGCAGGCATCGGAGGCGGCGGTGATTTCCGCTTGCAAGTGTTTGTACGTCTTCAACAGGCACAGACCGGCGTCGGAGAGGGTCGTCCGCCGTTTGCCGTGACCGCCGACGTGGGCATTGACGACAGGGATACCCAATGCGGTTTCGACTTCTTTGAGTCGCGACCAGACGTGCCGATAGCTCAGCCCGACCATCGTCGCCGCTTCCTTGATCGAGCCGCATTCTTCGATCGACTCAAGGATATGGCACATGCCGGCACAGAATGCATGCTCGCCGTCAACTTCCAACCAGATTTTGACGCGCGGCCGGATCACCTTCTTGTGAATCGGCGACTTCTGGCTCGCAGTTTTCACACGACGGAGCGAAGTTGTTGGCGATGTGGCCATGAGTTATCCCTTTGACGATGTGAAACAAGGCGTAAGATACCACTCAAGATACTGGATGACGGTGAGGCACACCAGTGAGCGGGGACTTTCGACATTCGTGCTTTGGCCTTCGCCATTCGTTGGCAGGTTTCGTATACTCCCGATGCGTCTCAATGTATCCTGTGAGTTGGCATCCACTCATTCGAGCCATACGGAGCTTTCCCCATGACCGTCCCCCTCAAAAAATACACCGACTATTTTCTGAGCATCGGCGCCGAGGAGGTGCCGCATACGAATAAGTCGTATCTCGCGCATGCCATCAGCGTCTACAACGACCTCAAACGCTGGGGAGCCGCCGAAGACTTATGCGTCGCAGGGTTGTTCCATTCGATCTACGGAACCGAGTTTTTTCAGGGATTCAAATTGCCGCTCGACCGCCGGCCGGAACTCCAAGAACTGATCGGCGTCCCCGCCGAACGGATGGCCTATCTCAACTGCGCGATGGACCGCGGCACGTTCGATCGTTCGGTGTTTCTGACCGCAGGGCCGTATCCGTTTCTCGATCGGCTGACCGGCGAGACGACGGAGATGGCCGAGACAACATTTACCGAACTCTGCACGCTGCATGTCTGCGACTGGCTCGAGCAGGTCGAACGTTCGCAGAACTGGAACTACCGCCGACCGGCATATCGCCAGATGGCAAAACGTCTCGGCGGTATCGCGGAAACGTCGTATCAAAGTGTGTTCGCGAAAGCGCCAAGGGGCGTGACGCCCAACGAATGAGAATCGAGTTCATCCGCCGGCGTCTCAGAAATCCAGTTGGGCTCGAACGGCGAAGATTCCCGTCTCACTGTGCCTGGTTAAGCGAGGTTGTCACCCCGGGGATTAGCTTCGCCTCTTCAACCGCGGGCGTGGGTGGAATCTCGGCATCGGTTGGAATCTCGACCGCCGACAACTTGGCTTCGCACGCCGGGCAGAGATCTTCGACGACCCACTTGTAGCTGGGAACTTTTTTCGTGACGGTCTTTTTCATCAGCTTTTTCTTCGTGGCGATTTTCGCGCTGCAACCGGGGATCCATTCGGTCCAGACGATTTTTTTAGACCGAGCGCACAAATTCTTCGGGTCGGCTTTCGGATCACCTTTTGCGGCATCCGATTTCTCGCAGACCATTTCGCAATGCTGGCAGCCGCGTTCACTCGGGCCGGGAACACAATATTCCTCGCAGACCAGCCCCCAGCACGTGGTAGTGATCTTTTTCTCTTCTTCGACCAGTCGACAGACTTTGCAACACTCCACAGTACTGCCGCATTGCGAACAGGCGCAGTCTTCGGCCTGTACGCGAGCGAACAGGGTCATTGCAACAACAAATCCGAAACCGATGATTTGAAGGAAGTGGTTACGCATCAAAAATACCTCGAAAAATCTGGAATAGAGGGTCATGCGGCAGCTGCGATTCCGAATCACTACCAGTTGAAATCGAAACGAGTGGCGAGCAGGTCGGATTGAGTCGAACCGAACGTGGTCTCTGAACTGGTGACCGGATGGATCCAGTCGAACATGAGTCGGACCCGGTCGTTCCAATACCAGTTGAAGCCGACGGTCAGGTCGTTGTATTCGCCCTCGTCAACATTTCTGAGGTTCAGATATGACCAGCGGGTTTTTGCTTCCCATGCGCCCCAACTCACTCCGCCGGGAACCATAAAGAAATTGCTTGTCGGGACGTTGCGGCCGAATTGTGCGCCGTGCTGGCCGAAGCGTTCGTAGATCCGATTTTCACCCGTCAGAAAATAACTGACGTGCGCGTATGCGCCGTGGACGTTCGTCGAATCAACGGCGTTCATGTTCACGTTCGACAGGAACGCTTCGCTCTGCAACGTGAATTGTCCCCAGACGACGGCCAGTTCAAGATTTCCCGTGGTATACGAGTCGGCGTCAAGCGCTCCGCTGTCGATCAGTCGCGGCCCTTCGTGAATTTGGGGACGTGCTCGAAAGCGAACGCGGTTATCCTGGTCGTCGGTATGCAATACCCCTGCGCCGGTATGCACGAGATAGCGGCCGTTGGAAGGTTCATCGTAATAAGGGAGCCACGTCACGCGACCGCTGACTCGATATCCCTGATTGTCGTCGATGCGTTCTTTCAGCCCCTCGCTGATACTGTCGAAGAAGACGCCGGAGGCCCATGTCATGCGCTGGTCGTCGGTGCAATTGTAGATCGCCATGCCGACTTCACGATCGGCGGCGAAAATACCTTGCGAGGGAATCGAACGCTCCATGAAGATGTTGTTGGTGTCGTTGG
>JBJXGP010000562.1:0-13464 GCA_046160425.1 Planctomycetaceae bacterium | reverse complement strand
TGATAGGCATACGGGTCATCGGCGGGCATCCCTCCCCAACGGCTCCCCCATGTCCCTCCCAAAGCCAGCATCTGCTTGGACTGATGCAGGTGGTACAACGATCCTTTGGGGGCGACTCCGCCATCTTCCTGCAAGAAGACCGCTACGATTCGCGATCGCTGCTCGGCGTTCATCTGCCACCAGATCACGGGAAGCGACATCGCCCCCATCAGCGAAATCAAAACCAGATGTCGAGGACGGGCACCGGCGGCGAACAGCATGGCGAACAGCACGGGGAAGAACAGTAGCGCGCTGCCGAGGTCGGGTTCTTTCAGAATCAGCAGCACGGGGACAATCGTGAGCAAGAAGGGGACGATCAAGCCGCTCCAGCTTCGATAGTTCTGACGGTGCATCAGATAATGGGCCAGCGTCATGATGAACGCGATTTTGCTCAACTCGGACGGCTGAAGATTCATGAACCCCAGCGGAATCCACGCTCTCGAACCGTTGATCGGCGGCATCAGGCAAACGATCACCAGCAGCAGCAGGCAGACCGCATAGAAGCCGTAGCTGAACCGCCGAAAGACGTGATACGGTATCAACGTCGCTCCCCACATCACCGGCAGCGAGATGCCGATCCACATCGCCTGCCGCTCGGCGAGCGTGCCGTTGCCGACGAGTTCATCGCCGCGGACAATGCAATGATATCCCCAGCCCATCAGCGCAAGCGCACAGATGACGATCAGCCACGAGATTCGACTTACCCAATGAATCACCGACATGCCGAAGGTTGTTCCTTACGAGAATGGCCGTATTCGCAAGTTATTGATGAATTTGGGTGGCACGTCCCTGAAGCTTTGAGAAGGGCGTGGTCTTCCCCGGTGAGAACCACGCCCTTCGAAGACTCAGAGCGTGCCACCCGCTGAAACTGTACCACGACCTTCGAGCAATTCTTCCCGACTTCCCCTTGACGTAACGGGTGATGTAACCGATTCTTCCGTTTGAGGGAACAGCATTCTCGCGTATCTCTCTGGCCACCTGAACACAGACCGCGTCAGTCCTCGAGTTTTGCCTTGTCGACGGGAATAATTTTTGCCGATGAAATTCATCAAGACGTTCCTGCATGTATTGCGACAATCGTGTCGGCATTTCCCGACAACGATGTTGTGCGCGGCGGTTTGCCTGGGGCTTGGGCTCGCGGTTTACGCCTATGAATGGAAGAATGGCAAGTCGCAACAGGATGCCCAACGCATTCTGGGATCCGTCTCGGCGCTGACCTATTCGCATCTCGGCGAGAAATCACCAGCAGCGGACGAATTGCCATCCGGGCCCTTCGACGTCTGGGAGGGTGACTGGTGGCGGATTCCCGTCTGCGCATTTCATCACGGCAACTGGTGGCATCTGACGATGAATTTGCTTTCGCTCTGGTTTCTGGGGGCGCTGCTGGAACCGCGCTGCTCGCGAGTTTCATACTTGCTGCTGATTCTCGGTTCCGCCACGCTGACGATGTTGCTGCAGTTCCTGAACGGAGATTACGCCGTCGGCATTTCGGGGACGATCTGCGCGCAGCTCGGTGCGCTGCTGGTGATGCGACGGAAGTTTCCCGAGTTGAACGAAATCCTGACGCCGCAATTCATCGCGATTTCGATGCTCATGCTGCTTTCGGGGTTGTTCATGAATCAGATCCCCGAGGTGATCGAACAGGGGGTCGGCATCGCCAATCTGGCGCATTTTTCGGGACTGGCATACGGCTGGTTGTTCGGAGCCGTTTATGGCCTTCCTTTGTTGCATCCACGATTGACGCGAACATTTTTCTGGACCATGCATTTATTTTTCTGGCCGGCGATGACATATGTGGTCACTCCGATATTCAATGCCGATTTTCACTGGTATCAGGGATATTTATCCGATAGAAAACCCGAAAGGTTGATGCATTATCAGACCGCGGTCCAACTGGATCCGGGGAGAATGGTATTCCGGCGCTTTCTGGCGCTCTCGTATCGCGATGCGGGGGACTTTCACTCGGCGTGGAAGACCAGCCTCGAAGGGCTGCGGCATCATCGATTGGACGATAACGGGTTGAAGCTCGCGCAGCATTTATGGAAAATGGAATACTTTCGCTGGCGAGAATCGAGGCGGCAAAAGCAAAGGGATTTTCGCCGCAAGAAGCTCGCGATAGCGCTGCATGAGGTCGAAAATGTTTTTGGAGACGAATCGTCGTATTGGGTCGCCCGCTTGAGATTGAACGGCGTCAGCGAAATCGGGGGACACACTGTGCTGGTCGAACCCGACGCATCGCCTCGCGCAGCGAATGCTCTCGCATTTGAACTCGATACGCAGCGGCCGCTCGCGAAAGTCCGTGGTTCATTCACAGCGGCGGGATATCCGAACTCCGTCCAACATTCAAAACCGTTACCAGACGTCGACGTCGAGGATCCGGAGAGCGCCCTCGAAGGGGTGCTGCTGTAACACTCGCCGAGGCGCGAGGAACAGGAATCAACGATTTCAGATCGTGGTCAGCACGCCATCCATTGCGATTTCCAGGGGGGCCGAGGGTATCGCAGGTTCGGAGGTCGGTTCCCACTTCCTGTGCTTGTTGTCGTATTCGATGCATAGCTGGCGGATGGAATCTCGCGATTTGAACTAGGCTTCGAGGATCCGGGCATCCCATTGCAGGCCTGCCCCTTCGCGAAAGAAGTTCTCGATCCGTTCGACGGGCATTCCCTTGCGATACGGACGATCGCTGCCCATCGCATCGTAACTGTCGGCGACGGCGATGATGCGGGCCATCAGCGAAATTTCCTCTCCCTTGAGTTTATCGGGATAGCCATTTCCGCTGTACATTTCATGATGGTTACGAACACCCGGCAGCAGTCGATGCAGGTTCTTCAATCCCAATAGGATATTGTAGCCGATGACCGGATGCTGTTGAATGTGCTGAAATTCATCATCGGTCAGCTTGTCGTCTTTTCGCAGGACGCGATCGTCGACACCGACTTTTCCGATGTCATGCAGCAGGCCTGCAAGGTAGATGTCTTCGAGATCGGGTTCGGGCAATCCCAATTGTTCTCCGAGATGCCGCGAGACCAGCGCAACGCGTTCGCTGTGGCCGCGCGTGTAAGGGTCTTTAGCTTCAAGCGTGGAAACCAGCGATCGGACAAAACTCAGCAAGAGTTCGTCATGCTGAGCATACAAGTCGATGTTGCGAACGTGCGTTCCCAAAATGATCGCCACCGATTTCAACAGACTCGATTCGACGGTGCTGAAATCGGTACCATCCTGAATATTGCAACTGATGATCCAGCCGAAACGATTTTTTCCCTCGGCGACGGGTACGATGATGAAGTTGCGCAACTGCGGAAACTGATCGCCCAAAGTTGTTCCTGCCAGTTTGGTCTTGATGATCGGTTGATTCCAATCGTGCGTGTCGAAATTGGAAATCAGACGCGCTAAGTCGATTTCGCCAAGCAGCAGGTCGCCTTCAAAATAGAAGACTGCCTTGTCTTGATGGTCGGCCAGCCAGATCGCCGTGCATTCGGCGCGAATGATGCCGTTCATTCGCTTGAGGCACATGCGGGCGAGTTCGGCAGGAGTTTTCGAAATCTGGAGGTTCTGCGTGAGCGTGTGCAGGATGTCGATTTCTTCGTGCGTCCGTTCAAGTTGCAGCGTCATTTGAACGGTCTCTTTTTCCAGTTGATAGACGCGCTGCAGAAGAGAGAGTCGATCGGAAATATTCCGCATGAGATCGTCCAACATATCGCTGTCGATCACGGGAATGGTCTGCACCCAGGCTTCGACGTTTTTATCCAGAATATGATGTTCGACCGCGGCGAGGCTGAATACGCCGGGGATCGACTGATGAATCAGACGGGCATAGCCCACGCCGACGACTGCCCGCTCATCGATGGGCGTCATGGGAAAGAGGCAGAAGACGACTTCACCGTTAAGCTCGATGACTTCCAGATTCTTGACCGTGATGAGCCGGGAAACGATGACATCCGGAATGACGGGGACGACGGAATCGTGGGCACGGGAGAGCACGACGCCTGTTTCGACATCGACACAGAAAAATGGCAGTTGCGTCCACTGGGAATATTGCAGCAATTCCCGATGAGCATCCAGCCAAAGGTCGTGGTAACAGACGGGTTGCGTCCCTCGTTCTGTTACGGCAACACCCCCATTGCTGGCAGTATGCGGTTGATTCCAATGACCCATGACAATTCCAAACCGAATTAATAACCTTCTAAGCCGTGCAAGTCTGCGATCGACAAAAGCTACCCCAGGATCTCGATGTCGAATCAGAAAGTGGTATTATCATTAGCGCGTTATCGACAAAATCCTGGATTCCCTATGAGGGTGCTTTCAATAACATCAAGACAAGCCAATGGGTTAGGGCGATTTGGCTGACAGTACGAGTCGTGGGAAATTTCAATCCATCCAAAAACGTTCATGTGTAAAAAGCATCATTTTTAATTCTAATTGATACGATGATTTACACTTAGGGAGTGTGAATAATCAGCATGGGATCGATATCATTTGAACGGTTTTGACAGTGAAATATGCAAGTTTCACGCATTGTCACTGTAGGAAATGCATGAAAACCCAGTCGTATCGATTGTCAGACGATGTTGAAAAAATCACGAACTCGACACCAGAAAGCATTGCGCACTTCGTGCATTTCCGAGGGTTAAACATGGAGTAAACCCTAGACAACGTTGCTATTTATGCACAATGCCGGTCATCGTGCCAAGAGGTCTTTCTCGGGCCACGAATCAAACTCAGGATTCACGTCGAGGGTGACAGCGTGGATTCATTGCGGGAGTGAAAGCGCGTGCGGCAAGCCTTCGGCAATCGTGGGATAAAGCAACTCGACCTGGAATCGCTTTCGCAACATGGCATTGCAGCAGCGCTTATTGATCTCTACGGAGTCTCCCGAAGAAGCCAGTTCAAATCGCGGCGGAGGTCCTCCTGCCAATCGCGACAGCAAGCTGTAATACTCCTCTCGTTGAACCGGCCTGTCGTCGGCGACAAGACAGATCTCGCCTGCGGCATCAACGCGTTCGATTGCCAGAATGGCTTGAACGGCATCGTCGACGTGAATCAGGTTTAGCCAGGCGTCGGGTCGTCCTTGAAGAGGAACTCCCGCAATGAGTCCCGTGAGGCGTGCGATCAGTCTGTCCGGGCCGTATATTCCCGCTAGCCGGAGGACATGGCCGCGACTTTCCGGATGGTTGGCGACGTATTGCTGGAACAATTGCTCTCCCTGCAGACAGATCTTTCCGTTGTCGCTTTCGGGCCTGCATTCCGACATCTCATCGACCCATTCGCCCTGATTCTGCCCATATACGCTGGTGCTTGAAATGTAGATCCACCGCGAGGGAAAGTCCTCGAATTGCGACATCACATTACGTAGGCCGGTCAGATACAATTCCTCCATCGATATCGGCGAACTGCGATCACGGGCAACGGCGTACAGAATCACGTCGGGAGTCGAAATCGATCCGATCGCCGCAAGCGAAGCGACATCCATAATGTCGCCGATCACGGGCTGGATTCCTGCGGAAGCAAGCGTCCGTGCGCGTTCGGCCGATCGCGTCAACGCCCAGACTTCATCGCCTTGAGTTTTCCAGGCGTCCGCGACTCTGCAACCGAGATATCCACAGCCGATAATCAGTTTTTTCATGGGAGGATTCAGATTGGCGAAGGCATCAAAAGCTTTATTTTGTTTCGTTGCAACCCTCGACCGTCTGTAAGAACTGAAGCGATTGCTGCATGATGTATTGTTCTGCGCCGCCATAACCGATCGCCCGGTATCCCTTTTTCAATGCCCAGACGGCATCCTGCGGATCTTTTGCGGGATAACCGGGGCAGACACCGTGTTTCAAACAGGCATTCAGAATCTTGTCGGCAGCGGCCTGGACCAGCGGATGCTGACGCTGCCCCGGAACTCCGTAGGCCATTGCGAGATCACCCGTCCCGACCCAGATGACATCGAGACCCGCGGCGGCAATTTCGTCGATCTGGTCGAGCGCTTCGAGATCTTCGACGAGCGCCAGCAGCATGATCGTCGAGTTGATTCGCTCGAAATACGCTTCGAGCGGCACTCGACCCCACAGCGTCCCCCGACCGGGGCCGAAACCCCGTTTTCCTTCCGGAGCATAAAACGCGGCCTCTTTCAATCGCCGGGCGTCCTCCGCCGTGCGGCAATGCGGAATCATGATCCCCTGCACTCCCAGGTCCAGGGCCGTCATGATCGCTTCGGAATCGTGATTCTTCTGGACTCGCACCATCGGAACCGTCCCCGCGGCAAAACAGCTTTGCACCATGCGATCCATCGTCACATGATCGAGAACGCCGTGCTCTCCATCCAACAGCACGAAGTCCCAACCGGCGTATCCCAACACTTCGCAGATGCCAGGCTCGGGCAAACGCAGAGAGCTGGAGAAGACCGGCTTCCCCTGCTTTACTTTTTCCTTCACGGCATTCGAACGGACTTCGATTCGCATGTTGACGACGCTCGCTTCCTGAATTCATACATGTAGATTTGCCGAATTCGCATTCGTCATGATAACCGTTCGATGGATGAAATGCACTCGGCCCTGAACGTCTCCCCAAATTCAACAGGCTGCAAGAATTCGCACGGGATACTGCAAACGCATCGCGCTCAACGAGGTTTCGTCGGCAAGGCGGGGGCCAACCTGATTTCGGTTCGCAGAATCTTCCGCAGCGTTTCGGTCAGCAACGAAACCAGGTCTTCATTTTCAGGGAACTGGCGAACCACGCGATACCGTTTATTCTCCAGCACGTTCAATAACTGATCCAGGTGTTGTCGCGTGCGCTCGATAAACGTCGCCAATTCAGCAGAGGCGAGATCGATTCGCAACAGTTCAGAGACATCCGCCGTGCGGTATCGCGTCAATTTTGCCAAGGTCGAACCTTGAGTCCGGTACATCGCGCCGTCGGCAAACGCGCGACGAAGCAACAATGATTCGGTGAATTGATACATCTCGTCGGGACTCAAGTAGACCGTGAACAATCCGTTTCGGCGATATCCGGCAACGATTGTTTCCGGTCGTTCATCCGTCGCATCCCTCAGTTCGATTTTCCTTACGAACGCGACCGCTTCCGCGAAGAGATCTTCTCGATCCGATTCTTGCCGGGCCATAATACGATGCCGCAATGTTGTAAACTGTAGTCATTTCGTCCATGCGAACGGATTCCGTTCGATGCCTCGCGTATGAATATGACAAATATTCTCGAAATACAACAGAGTGCGCCGCGCACCGAATACTCAATCACAACTGTCGTCAGAAAAGATCGCCGCGAATGACTTCGATCGATTCGACGCAGATCAACGCGCGATGCGAGGAAATGACTTCCCTTCGCAGGTACGTCAATAGTTCCTCACAGACCGCATGGGGAACGATCGTTTCAACGCGGACGAGGTGCTCATTTCGCCCCAGGGAGGGATCGGACAACTCGCGCTTTCCGGCGCCATGACAGGGCATTGCCGAGTAACTGGATGCTCCCGCGGAAATGAACTTGCCGACCAGTTCAGGCTCAAATTCACGATCGATGGTCACGGTCAGCCGTCTGAACCGCAGCAAAGATTTCCGCCGCGCCGCAGTATCATGGCCAGTGACTGCCTGGTGGGTTTCAAGCCCGATGATTTCGAGAGATCGGCCTTCTTTCTCGAAATCCAACTGCATCTCATGCAGTTTTTCCATTACGCTGTGATCCACGAGCTTGGTATCCGACAGGTCGATGATGACGTTCTGATTCCGCACGAAACCGAGTTCTTCGATCTGCTGGCGAAAGGGAATCCAGTTGCTGAAGACCGCGGATTGATAGGCTCGAATCACGCACGTGTTTTCGTCCTGCTGTTCCACCTCGAGATATGATTTGAACAGGGACTTCAGGGGGACGCCGTTCAGAATGTGAATGATCAACTTCACGAGAATGCCGATGGCCATCCCGATCAACAGGTCGGTCGCGAGCACGGCGACGATCGTCGTAATGAATATGATGAGCTGAGCACGTCCGATATTGTAGACGTGAATGAATTCGTTGGGGTGAGACAGACGGTAGCCCGTATAAACGAGCATCGCCGCCAGTGCTGCGAGCGGAATAAGATGTAAAACCGCAGGGAATAACGCCACGCAAACCAACAGACAGACACCGTGCCACATGTTGGCGAAACGGGTTTTGGCCCCGTTATCAATATTGGCCCGGCTGCGCACGATCTCTGAAATCATGGGGAGGCCCCCAACCATCGCTGCGCAGAGATTGCCCACGCCGACGGCGATGACGTCGCGATCCATATTGGTCTTGCGCTTCCAGGGATCGATCAGGTCGACGGCTTTGGCACTCAAGACCGATTCCAGACTGCCGATGATGAAGAACATCATGATCCACTTCCACGCCTTCGGTTGCGAAAGCGCAGAGAATTCGGGGAACGTCAACTCCTCGAACATGCCGAAGATATGATCGGGCATTTCGACGAGGTATTGTTCGCTCAACTGATATTTATGCCCCTGCAAGGTGTAGGAATGTTCGTGCAGCAGATCGAACGCAGAACCCAGGACTACGGCGACGACGAGCACCACGAGTTGAGAAGGAACGACGCTTAGTACCGTCACTCTCTTTTTGGCCCACGGCCAGAGTATCATGATCGATAGGCTAACGAGGCCGATGACCGCGATCGCCGGATTGGCCTCCATCACGATGTGCGGTATTTCGCCCAGCAACTCCAGCGGCTCACCTTTGATCTGAACGCCGAGGGCCACAGGAAATTGCTTCAGAATGATGATGATCCCGATTGCCGCCAACATGCCATGAACGGCGGCGATGGGAAAAAATTCTCCGAGAATTCCCGCGCGGAACATTCCGAAAAGGATCTGCAGGATGGCGGCGACCACGCCGACGGCGAGCGCTGCCCGGTAGGCGTACATATCGGCGTCGGTAAAACCACCCGTGGCTCCGTCTCCGCCGAAATCCTGAACGCAACCGATGACGATCACAATCAGGCCGGCCGCCGGACCCTTGATCGTCAATTCCGAATTGCTGATGAACGTCGCCAGGATCGAACCGATGATGGCGGTAAAAATTCCGGCGAGCGGGGGGTAACCGCACGCCAGCGATATCCCCAGACAGAGGGGCAATGCGATCAGAAAAACAAGAAATCCTGAGATGAGATCCTGCTTCAGATACTTCTTGAATCCCGCCGCGTTACCGCACGGAACTTCTCTTGAAACCGATGCCATGATGATCCTCGTTTGTTGTCAACTCAGTCGCTGAATGTTCGAATGACTTGATTACCGGTTCACACCGTCGTGCAGACGCGAATCGACTTGCTGCCGATCTTTTGCGAATCGTTTTGCAACCGTCGATTGTCCGGCCAGGACTTTGCCCGTTTCGACGTCATCAAGACCGGCATGATGCGCCGCTTCATTCGGGCCGGTTTCATCCGGATTATTTGTTGTCCGATCTTTGACCAGTTCGATCGATGCGTGATAGCGCGATGTTACGCCGGGTTGTGGAAATATCCCTCCGCCCAGAATGAGCGCCGTCAGTATCAGTACGGCCAGTCGTTCGGGTTTTCTGATTCGCAAATCGATCGTGCCAGTGCGAGTCGTCCCTGTGAAAATCCGGAAGTAGGCATGCAATACGGCAAGCCCGTTCAACGCCGCGACGACAACCACGGCCGACCCGACGACCGGATAGAGTTGAACGGCCCCTTCCACGAGCAATTCCGTGCCGACGAAACCGATCGTCCCCGGGAAGCCGATACTTGCCAGCCCCGTTAACAAGAAAAACGCGGCCAGCATCGGAGTATGGTTGTACAATCCTCGATATTCATTGAGCGTTAGCTCCCCGATGCGTGACTCGACCGATCGCAACGTCAAGCCGAAACCCACGAGCGATAAACCGACTGAGATCCACAGACACAGCGCGCCCGTCATGCCGATGGGGGTCACTGTTTCCAGGCCGACCAGCACGAGCGACGAATTGCTCAAAAAGAGATAGCAGAAGAATCGCCGCGCTTCGCGCTGGATCAGTGCCATCCCTGCCGCATAAAAGGCGGTAAACAGCGACACCAGTGCGATGCTGTGCAGCACCCAACCGGGAGCGATTGGCAGAACGAGGCGGATGCATGCATACGCGCCGACCATCGACGTCACGAACAAGAGGGCGGTCCCAAACGACGCCTTTTCGAAAAGATCGCTCATCCAGCAATGAACCGGCACGATACCGCTTCGTAACAGCACCGCTCCCATCAGCAACGACACTCCCGCCATCGAAAGAATTCCAGCACCGTCGCTCAACGACCAGAGAACTTGACCCGAGATCAACATGAATACAAATGCCCCCATGTGGATCAGGTAAATCCGCGTCGATTTCCGTCGTTCGCGCAACTCGATCCACGGGGGAATGACTCCCAACGCCAGCAATGCAATAACCAGCCAGGGGAGCTTGCAACTAAGCGTCGCGAGCAGAATCGCTTCTGAAGCAAGCGCCAGGCTGAACGAAAACCGCTGCACTTTGGTCCGCAGCGTCGCCAGGATGGTGAGTACGTACAACAAAGCGGCAAGCGGCAACAGCGGGGCGCTCAACTCATCGATCACGAATATATTTCGACCGAATAGTCTGGACGTCAGATCCCAGCGGTCGTGTGCCTCGAATTGATGCATGATCCCCAGATCCTGCCATGCTCCAATGGTGCAGAACCAGGTCAGTGTCGAAAGAAAAAGGCTGTGCGCTCGAGCGACGTCCTGATTGTTGCGGCGAGAAACCCAACCCGCTCCGACGAGAGGTATGACGATCGCCAATTCCAACCAGGGAAGATGAAGTTCATTCATGCTTCATCCTCCTTGATGGGGACGAGCGATGAAGAACCGCCGGCGTGCGCAGAGTTTGGCTGTTTCTCTTCGTCATGATGTAGGGAGGGATGCTTCGAAAGGTCTCTGGAGGGAGTCGACCCCGAAAGAAAATCAGTCCAACGCCGCTCCATCCGATCACACCAGCGAAAAGCCCGCTGGAATGGATGAACGATGAATTCATCGATCATGTCGTCGAGATAACCCCGTTCGAGCGAAAACCGATACAAAGTCCGCACGAGACGTTCGGGGATCATCCGCCCCCAGACTGACTTTTGCCTGGGAAGGTGCGTGCCGATCGCGTTTTCGAGTTGATGATAATCTCGCAGCAAGGTCGGAGCACGCAGCAGTTGCAGAGTCCGCAGACACGCATGACCTATGATATGAACGAGGGCAATGTAGCGCAGCCCCAAACCGATCTCGGCGGTGATGATTCCCACTTGCGTCAGCGAAGAATATGCCAAAGCGCTTTTCACGTCCGATTGCACTCTCGCCGCCATCGCTCCCAGAACTGCGGAACACAACCCCAACACGACCGTCACCACGCATAACCAGAAGGAGGCATTCAATATGGGGCTGACCCGGAGCAGAAGAAACACCCCCAGGTGAGCGGATAAGGCCCCATAAAATACGGCACTCGAAGGGGTCGGGCCTTCCATCGCACGCGGCAGCCAGCCGGAAAACGGGATCAGCGCCGATTTGCCGGCCGCGGCGAGAAGCAGCAACAATCCCACGAATAATGCCTGCGATGACGATAAAGCGGCTTGCCCTTCGGGCCAGGGATCGGCTCCCATGAGACCGGCAAAATCGCCTTCTCCGGTCATATGATGCATGACCACGGCAGCAATTAAAAATGCCGCATCGGTGATGCGGTATACCGACCAGACGCGTTGTCCGTTTCTGACCGGCGCAGGACGTTCGTGAAAATAGGCCACGAGCAATGCCGATGAAAGTCCGACGAGTTCCCATCCCAGGAACAGCGTTTCGATCGTCCCTGCCAGTGTCGCGAGAATCATGCCCAGTAAAAATACGGAGAACAACAGAAAGAACCGGCCGTAACCAACTTCGCGGTGCAGGTATCGATTCGCGAACGCGCCAATGGTCCCCACCAGGACGTAGGTCAATATGGCAAACGGTACCGAAAGCCGATCGAAGACGAATTTCAGATGAAAGTGGAAGTGTTCCTGGGGAATGCTCATCCAGTTCCCCACGCCGATGGGAACTCGGCGGACCCCCGTCAGCAACATCATCACGAGAATGATAATGGCAGCGGTCAAGCCGGCGATGACGGATGCCTCCGTGCATCGCGACATGTTCCGCTCCGACAAGGGAAGTCCTAATAAGGCGGACATTCCCAGAACGAACAAGAGCACCGTCGGGGCTACGACGACGCAGATCCCGCAAAATTGAAAAATCGCGTCCAGCATCACCGGAGTCATCGCGATCCCTCCTCATTTGCGGATGTCGAGAGCTGTCGCAGACGGTCGAGTTCTTGACCAGCGTAGGCGCCGCCACTGGTCGGAGCATCGGCTACGATCGACGCACAACCGAGGTGATCGCGCCATCCCCGATACCAATCGATCGACGATTTCACGACCGGGAGGCTGGTCGGAGCGGAAACATACGGTTCGAATCGTCCATCGTTGAAGATTTGGATCAGATTCGTCGCGGCATCGAAGGTTCCAAGCTGGACCCATCGATTTCGCACCATTCTGTTGATTTCCGCGTTACGCTCCATGATGGATAGCAATGCCTGCGGTGTCGATTCAACGAGAAACAGAATGCGCAGCGGCTCGTGAATTTCGACCATCTGTTGAGAAAGCCCTGTTCGCAGATCGCTTGCCGCCCCTTCCATCACACCGAGTAGCGACGTGATATTGTGCGGCAGCTTCGAACCGCAGCCGTAGCCGTTGTGATCGACGGTGGAAAAGTAATATTCGAGACTGATCCCGGCACACACGGGAACGGCCGGCAACAGGATACGTGCGAGAATGTCATGATCGGGGGTATCCTGGGCGGGGTCATAGGACTGCAAGAAGGCGCGGCGATCGAGATACAGCCCCCTGCTCCAGGCGCGGCGTCCCACAAAGCAGAGTGCATTCGTGGCGTGGTTGTATTCGGGGCGGGCTTGCGAGAGATCCTCGGCTCGTTCTTCGACGTGCGCCAATGCCGCCGAGGGGGTCAAATCCGCATCGGCCGATTCGAATCGCCGACAGCGTTCGTGCGCATTTCTTTCGCGAGCCTGATCGATGATGTCCCGGCACGATTCGAACAGCGGTCGATGCGAGAACGGCAGTCGATCGAGATCGAAATAGGTGATGTCTTCATCGCAGGTATTGTGAATCGCTCCAAGAAAGTACGTCGATTCGGGAATGACGACTCCACGCCGGGCGAGGCGTTCTCTCACGAGAGGATCGTTGGCCATTTGCGCGTACGATCGGGCATTGGCTCCGCCCCAGCCACCGCTGCACGCGCCGCAGCAATACGCGGATTCGTGCGGGTTGTTCAGGCTGCCCGAACCGTGACCGAGCAGGAAAACCAATGGGGCGAAGTTTTTCGTCAATCCGATATCGCGCAGCACCCGCTCAACGCAGTTGACCATTTCATC
>JBJXGP010000561.1:0-12985 GCA_046160425.1 Planctomycetaceae bacterium | reverse complement strand
GCTGCGGCGACCGGGCCGTGATGGCGCGTTACGGCGGTGAAGAACTCGGCGTCAGTCTGCCGGGGATCGGCGCCGCCGGAGCCACCCGCATCGCCGACGCGATTCGCATCGCACTCGAAACGACCCCCATTGCGACCGGTAAGGGAAACATCCAGGTCACGGCCAGTCTGGGAACCAGCACCTACCCCGACCATGCTCAAAACGTCGAGGGGTTGATCGCCGCCGCCGATGCCGCGTTGTATCATGCCAAGGAGACCGGCCGAAATCGCGTCTGCCAGGCAGTGGAAGCACTCGTGCATTAGGCGAAATGCGTTCCGTCTCGGCGCGCGTCGCTGCGACTCGCGAAGGGAATGCAAATTCCTCTCCCACGGCGATAGGCGATTGATGCGCCGCCCACTATAATGCTTCCCCTGAGAGCATTCGTTCGTGGAAAGGAGTCTCGTCGATGGATTCGATACCGTATCGCCGTTTGTTTCCCTGGCTGAACATCAGCCGGGCGTTTTCCATCGCGCGGGATCCCCGCAATCTGCTGATCGCGCTGGCGGGGCTGGTGCTGATGTCAGCGGGTAATTGGTTTACTTCTCACATTTCCAACGAATTCATTCTGTCCGGGGACATCGTTCCCTATTCGTCATCGAATGCGCCGTCCAGGCGATCTATTTCTCCGAATAGGATCGATGCACAATATATTGGAATTCGGTTACCGCAAGAGAATATTTATGTCCGACTCTGGCAACCCTTTCGTCAGTTGATCACTCCGGCAAAACATATTTTCTTCCCACGCGCCGGGTTAGTTTCAACGTGGGCCGACACGGCGACGTCGTGGACGTTATTCTTCTGGTATCTGCTCGTCTGGTCGCTGTGCGGCGGGGCGATTACCCGTCAGGCCGCGTCTCAGTTTGCCCGGCAGAAAACGCTGAGCCTCCAGGAATCGCTCGGATTCAGCCGGAAGTTGTTCGTCTCGTACTTCTCGGCACCGCTGTTGCCGTTCGTCGCCATTGGTGCGCTTTATCTTTTGAATTTTGCGTTCGGGCTGTTGGGCCTGATTCCGGAAGTCGGGCCGGTCATCGTGGGAGCGCTCTGGTTTATACCACTGATCTTCAGCTTGCTCATGGCGATCGTCGTCGTTTGCATTGCCATCTGCTGGCCGCTGATGTATCCGGCGATCAGCGTCGAAGGGTCCGACGCCTTCGACGGGCTAAGCCGCTCTTACAGTTACCTGATCGCCAAGCCCTGGCAACTCGCGGGATATGTTCTGTTCGCGGCAGTGAATGGCATCATCGCACTCGGCATCGTGCAGTTGATGTTGATGCTCACCGTCTACCTTTCCCTCTGGAGCGTTACAGGAAGCTGGGGCGACCGGGAATTGTTTTTCAATTCGGAGTACATCTATCATCTGCTGGGCGATAGTTCTGCATCGGAATATATGGTACATAACTCCAATCCTGGATTGGTCGCGATCGGTTACTGGATCGAAGGGACGCGCTGGCTGCTGCACGCTTTTGCCTACAGCTATTTCTGGTGTGCGGCGACGATCGTCTATTTCGTCGTGCGGAAAAGCAGCGACGGCACCGACCTCACAGAGATGTACGTCCCCTCGACCGAATCACCTGCGTCAAAATCCGTTCCCGCTACCACTCTCAAAGCCGTGCATACCGATGCGGTCCCAAGCCTGGGCGGCGACGGGGAAGCTCCCCCACTGAAAGAGCCGCCGGCACTCACTTGATATGTTTTGGGTGGCACTGGCGGCTTGTCCGACAGTGTGGGATTCCGCTGGTTTTAGCTGTCGCGGTCAACCCTACCAGCGAAACAGCGCCGTACCCCATGTCAGACCCGCGCCGAAACCGCTCATGAGCAGAATGTCGCCGCGATGGATTTTCCCAGCCTGGAAGGCTTCATCCAGAATCAACGGGATTGAACCGCCCGAGGTATTGCCGTAGCGGTCGAGATTCAAAATGACCTTGTCGCGTGGAATCGCCAGTTGCTCGATCGCCGCATCGATGATGCGGAAATTGGCCTGATGCAACAGATAGAGCGAGACGTCGTGGACGTCCAGCCCCGTCTTGGCGAGCATGAGTTCGATCGTATCGGCGACGACGCGCACGGCCCACTTGAAGACATTGCGGCCATCCATATGCAGGTAATGACGGCCCGCTTCGAGATCGGCGATCTGAATGGGATTACGGCTACCGCCGCTGGGGCGATCGAGCAATGACCCGCCGCTGCCGTCGGCACCCATCTGATAGCAGAGCAACCCCTGATGCGGTTCGCCGCGAGCGAGCAACACGGCACCGGCACCGTCGCCGAATAAAGGAGCGGTTCGCTGATCGTGCGGATCGACGATGCGGCTGTTGCAGTCGCCGCTGACGACCAGCGCCAGTTCGCTGTTGCCGGTCACCACGTATTGCGCGGCGGTCACCAAGGCATACATGAAACCGGAGCACGCGGCATGCACGTCGAACGCCGGGGCATCGATCCCCAGTTTTTCTTGAACGATGCACGCCGTCGATGGGCATTGAAAGTCGGGAGTAAACGTCCCGACGACGAGCAGATCGATATCGGCAGGATCGATGCGTGCGGCGCGAATCGCCTTGCGGGCCGATTCGACGCACAGGTCGCTCGTCGCCTGATCTTTGGGGGCGTGACGACGTTCGCGAATGCCGGTCCGCTGCACGATCCAGTCGGGATCGAAACCGTACTCGCGCTGCAGGTCTTCGTTCGTCACAACATTGTTGGGAACGTAAGAACCACACGAGATGATTTGCACGCCAAACAGTGAATGTGTACGCTGTGACTGCAACTTCCCGGCCGTCCTCGACGTCAGAGGAAGATTATCCGAAATCAGTATTGGCGCTGCCGAAGATGTGATCATGCCGGCTTATGTTTATGTGAAAAGATATGAGGAATTCTTAGGAAGGTTCAAAATTCCCCTCTGAAATTTTTGGCAGTATAACGGTTTGAGGAATTTGAAACCAGCGAGATTTCATGCCCTTTTTGAAGAATTGTGATCCTTTTCCTGACCCCGCTGCACGCCGGAAAAAGTCGGACCAAACGGTTTGACCCCCCGACTCGGAACGTGGCCGCGAATTACGGACCCGGTTATCCTGGAAATTCAATTCGTCTGGCCGCCGGGGTTCCGGCTCACATTGGCCGCACACGAAGCCTGTTGTGCCTAGAACGCACTGGTACTCGCATCAAGGAATGCGTTCGGATCATGGTCTTCTTACATCGAATTTTACTAAAAGGCCCCTGGGAATACGTCGGCGGAGCGGATTCGGATCACTCGAACGTCGAAAAACCGGCAAGATTTGCCGAATCTCGCTCCCGAATTCATCTCCCCGCAACCTGGGGTGAAGTTTTCGAGTGGCTTGATGCCAGATCGCCAGGGAAGACGTTCCAACATCTGTCCCTCGAATTCGCTCGATGGTTCCATCAGCCGACCAACCTCGAAACCGGCGAAACCGTCTGGCTGGTGATTCAAGGGCTGACGACCGCGGTCTCGACCCATCTGAACGATGTCCACATCCGGCCCGCGATCGTCGGAGAACACGCGTGGGAATCCGAGATCACGTCGCAGATGAAACTCCGCAACCGTCTGGTGTTACGCCTCGAACCTCACTCCCCTTCCGACGATTATTCCGCCGACAGAATCTGGGAATCGGTCGCCTTGGAAATGCGGCGATGATTCGTGTGTTAATACAATCACGCTGGTTGTCATTACGCCGCAGGGGAGAGGACCGAGAGGGGCGATCGCACCAGAAAACCAAGTTCGATCACGTCGCTTTCACCCGGTTGGCCGGACCGTTGAATCTCCAGCCGGGCCCCATACGGGTACACCGCCGCCGGTCGAATGTGAAAGGATCCTTCGTCGAGAATTTCGCATTCCATCTCGGGCGTCTGAGCGAACGATGGGAAGAACCCCAGATGCACCACCGCCAGTTTCTGACCGGCGATAAATCGCACCTTCGTCCCCCCTTCCAGCGAATCGAATCCGTCGGCATCGGTTCGGCGCGTCATCCAAAGCGTGACATCGGGGCGATCCGCCGTCGCTTCATCGGCAAGCGAATCTTCAATTGATTCGTCGATTAATTCTTCCAACGCAACGACTTGACCTTCAATTTCTGTGGATTTTTCGGGAACCGCATTCGAGCATTCGACCGCCGGACGGTTCTCGCCGAGACATTCTCGCTCAGTCGTCAAAGCATTTTCGGCACGCGGTTGCGCAAACGGCAGGACCGACTGTGTGGCATGAACATGGTGTGTCGTTTCGTCGGCGTCATGCGAGGCCGCGAATTCCGCTTGGAGCGAAATCGCTTCATCGGCCCAATAGATGGCAGTTAGCGAGACGACCATCCACGCCGTCATGAAGGTGATCCCTGCGATGCTAGCGGCGGGCATCAATGACCAACCGAGAAGATATGCGGGAGCGAGCAGACAGAGAACCAGCCAACGCATATCGACCGGCAGGAGATTCTCGCCGATTGCACGAGTCGCAGTCGAATCCTCGGATAGGGTGCGCTGAGTGGCATCCCGATTCAACCACCAGGCGCAGGCACCGAGAGCCGTCATCAGCACCGTCGACAGGCAACCATAAGCCGTCGCCGGAGGCGTAAAACCTCCTGCGAGGCGTCGCCAGACGATCGTGCCGGCGATGAGGCAACTCATTAGAAAGATGGCCTGGGAAGCGTGTTTCCGCGACAGTCCCAGCTCCGCCAGGGGTGAACGAATCGAAAATCGGTGCATGGAGTTCATTCCTTTGATACTCCTCGACGTGGAATTGATCGTCGTCAGGCTATTTCACAGCCGCTTTCAAATCGTTCACTTTCGAGGTCGATTCCCAGGTGAAGTCGGCATCGCTGCGGCCGAAGTGTCCGCCGGATGCCGTCTTGCGGAAGATCGGCCGTCGCAGTTGCAGATAATTGATGATGCCCTGCGGAGTCAACGGGAAGATCTCCCGCACCGCCGCGGCAATTTTTGTTTCGGGGACGGTCGCCGTTCCCGCCGTATTGACCGCAATGCTGACCGGGTCGGCGACGCCGATGGCATACGCGAGTTGAACTTCGCATTCGCTCGCCAAGCCCGCAGCCACAACGTTCTTCGCGATGTGACGAGCCATGTAGGCCGCCGAGCGATCGACTTTCGTGGAGTCCTTACCGCTGAAGGCGCCCCCGCCGTGACGGCCCCATCCGCCGTAGGTATCGACGATGATTTTTCGTCCGGTCAAACCGGTATCGCCGTGCGGGCCGCCGATGACAAATCGCCCCGTCGGGTTGATGTGGTACTTGGTTGCAGAACTCAACAGTTCCGCAGGGATAATCGGTTGGATGACCTTCTTCTTGATGTATTCGTGAATTTCTTCCTGTGAAACGCTGTCGCGATGCTGCGTCGACACGACAACGGCGGTGACTCCAACCGCCTTGCCGTCGCGATATTCGACCGTCACCTGGCTTTTGCTGTCGGGGCGAATCCAATCGACGTCGTTCGACTCGCGAAGATCGGTCAGCTTGTGGAGCAAGCGATGCGACAGCGCAATCGGCAACGGCATCAACTCGGGAGTCTGGTTGCAGGCGAAGCCGAACATCAGCCCCTGATCGCCCGCGCCGTCGCGATCGACTCCTTGCGCGATATCGCCGCTCTGACTGTGCAACGCGACCAGTACCTTGCAGGAATCGGCATCGAACCCGATGTCGTCTTCAATATGGCAATAACCAATCTTGCGGATGACCTCGCGCGTCACCGCCACGTAATCGATTTTGGATTGCGTCGTGATTTCGCCCGACAAGACCACCAGATCGGTCGTGCATAACGTTTCGCAGGCGACGCGCGATCGCGGATCGCCCGCCAACAGCGCATCGAGAATACCGTCTGAAACCTGATCGGCAACCTTGTCGGGATGACCCGAACTCACCGATTCACTGGTGAACAAGAACTGAGACATGAACGATCTCCGAATGATTATGAACTCAACAGCGGTACGTCAGGGATGTTTTGCCAAAGAAGCATGGATTATAGGGACTCAGACGCAAAGGCTCAATCCCGCCTGACTCCAGGGGTTCAAGCCGGGTGCATCCGTTAAATGGTGGTATCCCCCGATGGTTCTTCTGTAGCTGGCCACTGCGAGGCCGGACCGAGATCGCAGACCTCAGCTACAAAATACCTCTTGTCGCTGCGCGACCCGGACACAAAGCTGTCCGGGCTACCCGATTGACCACCACCATTTAACGGATGCACCCGTTCAAGCCAAGCACGGTCATGCTGCCCGGTTGGATAATAATGGTTTCCGTTCGGAAAAACAGTCCCCGCCCCCCCGGTTTTTCTGTGAGTCACAACAAATCGGCAAAATCAATTCCAGTGTCCGCGATGTGGCTCCCTGCTGCTTATGCACAAGTTCTTTCGCCCGTGCTCCCATTTCGCGGGCAAGGGCGGGTTCTTCCAGCAACTGACCCATCGCTTGACGTAAATCGCCCTCGTCCCAGACGACTTTCGCGGCTTGATGCGCGAGCAGCATCTCGACCACATCCTTGAAATTGTGCGTATGCGGACCGAACAAAATCGCCGCCCCGTAGCTCGCCGGTTCGATCATGTTTTGTCCACCTCGATGGGTCAGGCTTCCCCCCACGAAGGCGATATCGGCCAACCCCCAACAGGCGGATAACTCCCCCAGCGTATCCAGCAATCCAATGGGTGGAACGCCCGTCGCTCGCTGCATATCGACGTGGGGAGGAGAACTGCGGCGGATGAGCGGCACATTGTGTTGCTCGACCATCCGGGCGACCTCTTCGAATCGTTCGCGATGACGTGGTACGAGAATCAGTCGCAGCGACGGATACCGAGGAAGCAATTCCAGATACGTCGTCAACGCGATCTTCTCTTCGGGATGTTGCGTGCTTCCGGCGATGAATACCGTTTCTCCCGGCCGGATGCCGAAACATTCTCGCAATTCGCGAGTCAAAGGGGCAAAGCGTTCGTTGTCGCAGCGGTCGAATTTGATCGATCCCGTCACGTGCAGTCGCTTGCGCGGAACACCCAGATCGAACAATCGCTCGGCATATTCGGCATTCTGCGCCGCCGCCAATCTGAGCCGGCCGAATGTCTTCGAGATCAACGGACGAACGCGGCGGTAATTTCGATAACTATTCGCGCTGACCCGGCCGTTGATGAGCAACACGGGAATATCATGCAATTCGGCGATGGCCAGCAAATTGGGCCAGATTTCCAGTTCCACGAGCATGATGGCGGAAGGTTTGATCCGCTGGAGCGCGCGGCGGATACTCCACGAAAAATCGAGCGGAGCGAAGCAGACGATGTCGTCCGGATATTTCTGCCGAGCTACCTGAAGCCCGGTCGTCGTCGTCGTCGTGATCACGAATCGCCAATCGGGAAGCGATTTTCGCAGCTCGCCGATCACCGGCTCCAACTGCAAGACTTCACCGACGCTGACGGCGTGCAGCCACAACGTCGGGCGATCATCCGTCAATTGCGGCAACATCCCCCGCAACTTCTGCGACCAGCCCGAACGGTACTTGCCGTGGACGAGCACCCGATAGATCAACACCGGTGAGACGATGACGATCAGACAGGCGTAACAGAAATTCCACCACAAGTACCAAGGCATCCATTCCCTTTGACGATTTGGTCAAACATTATGTCGGTCCCGAACCGGTGAACTACACTCCGGCACCGTGACACTTCTTGTATTTCTTCCCGCTGCCGCAGGGGCAGAGGTCGTTTCTGCCGACTTTGGGTTGCATATTGCGGATTGGATCGACCGTCTCGGCTTCCTGTCCCGGGGCGAGATCATCCGATGAAAGCTGTTGTCCAGCCGGCGGTGGCGGGGCCGAAAACTGTTGCACCTCATCGTGACGGACCGTCGCAATGCTCCACAACGAGCCGACGAACGCCGGGCTTTCTTTCTCGAGGCGAAAGATCGCCAGCGTCACCTGCTGGGCGATGTATTCCCACATCAGTTCGAACGTCCGCATCCCTTCGCGGCGGTACTCGACCTTCGGATCCTTCTGGGCATACCCGACGAGGCCGATCCCCGATCGGAGATGATCCATCGAATGCAAATGGTCTTTCCACGACGTATCGAGAACTTGCAGAATGAGCGCACGCTCTGCCTGCGAGAGTTCGGGCCGGACGTAAAGGTTGTACTCCTCCATGACCTTGCTCTGCACCTGATCGCGCGGCAACGTGCGGATCGTCTCGAGATCCCATTCCGCCTTCCAGTGGGTGTTCACCCAGGTCACGAGTTCGCCCAACGCCTGCGGGTCACCGTGCGACGCACCGTTGTTTTCGTGTCGTCCCGCGTACGCCCGTTCGAGCAGTGCATGGACCTGTTCCAGATCTTTGTTCTGACTGAGAAACTGCCGACTGGTCTGCGAGAGGAGTTGATGAATCTCCGGCCGGCTCTTTCGGCCGAATTCCTCGAAGTCGATCGGTGCATGGAACCGGCCGCTCGCCCAGTGCGCGAGACCTTCGCGATCGTAACGTTCGGACCCGTCCGCTTTGTGGGCGAGGAAACGGGTGAGTCCCACGGCGACGGGGAATTCGATCTCCTTGACCTGATAGAGTTCGGTGATCCGGTTGCGAATCGACTCGATCGCCTTCGCTTCGGTCAAACCTTCGAATGACTTCGGTTCCATTTGCAGCGTGAACTGCTGCTGCAACCATTGCAAAAGCGATTGGCGTCCCCAATCGTCGGCGAGAAAAACGTCGAGCGCCGACAGATCGTACCGTTCGATCGCCTCATCGGCGCGCCCGACCAGATAATCGTTGACCTCGTCGCGGCTCATCTTTCTCAGTTCGCGATCGTTGGTATTCAGGCCGAAATGCGTGTTGGCCCACTTGGAGAGCGCCTGCCAGTTCCATTCCGACTGAAGCTCCTCGCCTTCGGGCAGATTCTCGTCGATTTGTTCCTGAATCAGTTCGTGCGCCTGCCGGAGCGCTTCGCCTTTCAAATGATCGGACAATTGCTCTTTGTCCATCCCCGTGATCTGCGACGGGTTCACTTCCAGATGGATCGCCTGCCCCGCCCAGTCGGCGATCGTTTTGGCGGGGAAATCCGACGCCAGGAAATGCGGCACCCAGCGATTCAGCATGCGGTCGATCATGTCGAAAATCAGATGCCGGCAGTTGGTCCCTTCGAGGATGCGCTGCCGATATGAGTAGACCCGCTTACGCTGCTCGTCCATTACTTCATCGTATTCGAGCAGATGCTTGCGCATTTCGAAGTGGCGTTCTTCGACCTTCTTCTGAGCCGCCTCGATGCGGCGCGTCACCATGCCGCTTTCGATCGCTTCCCCTTCTTTCATTCCCAGCGACGTCAGAATATTCTTGACCCATTCGCCGGCGAAGATGCGCATCAGATCGTCTTCGAGCGAGAGGAAGAAGCGACTTTCCCCCGGATCACCCTGACGACCGCTGCGGCCGCGCAACTGCAAGTCGATGCGACGGGCTTCGTGGCGTTCGGTCCCGACGACGTGCAGCCCTCCCGCGTCGGCGACCTTGCGGCCTTCGGCTTTCATCCCTTCCAGTTCGGCGATTCGATCGGTGACTTCGTCCCACTCCGACTTGGGGACATCCAGCCGAGTCGCGTATTTCTTTTTGAGTTCTTCCCACGCGGGGAATTCGGGATTTCCCCCGAGAATGATGTCCGTTCCGCGACCCGCCATGTTGGTGGCGATCGTAACGGCCTCCCAGCGGCCGGCCTGCGCGATGATCTCGGCCTCACGTTCGTGATGTTTGGCATTGAGGACGTTATGCTTGATGCCGAATTTGCCCAATCGGCTGCTCAGCAGTTCCGATTTCTCGATCGACACGGTCCCGACGAGAATCGGCCGGCCGGTCTTGTGGACTTCGCGAATCTCTTCGACGAGCATATTCCATTTTTCACGTTCGGTCCGGAAGATCACGTCCGGATGGTTGACTCGCTTCATCGGCCGATTGGTCGGGATACTCACCACGTCGAGCTTGTAGATCTTCCAGAACTCGGCCGCTTCGGTCATCGCGGTTCCGGTCATGCCGCACAACTTGTTGTACAGCTTGAAGTAATTTTGCAGCGTGATCGTGGCGAGCGTCTGCGTTTCCTCTTTGATCGCCACCCCCTCCTTGGCTTCCACCGCTTGATGCAATCCGTCGCTCCACTGCCGGCCATCCATCAGTCGTCCGGTGAATTCGTCGACGATGATCACCTTGCCGTTCTGCACGACGTAGTTCACATCACGCTTGTAGAGGTGATGCGCCTTGAGGGAGTTATCGAGCATGTGCGGCCATTCCATATTGCCCGCGGTGTAAAAGCTCTCGACCCCCGCCAGTTCTTCGGCGTGGCGGACCCCCTCATCCGTCAGATGGCACGTGTGCTCTTTTTCCTTGATTTCGAAATCGACGTCCTTCTTGAGTTGACGGACGATCTGATCGGACTTGGCATACTTACGCATATCCTGTTCCGCCGGGCCGGAGATGATCAACGGCGTGCGGGCTTCATCGATCAGGATGTTGTCGATTTCGTCGACGATCGCATAATTCAGCGGCCCCTGAACCTGCGACTCTTTGTCTTCCTTCATATTGTCGCGGAGGTAATCGAAACCGAACTCGTTGTTCGTGCCGTAGGTGATGTCGCACGAATACGCTCGGCTGCGTTCGCGATTTCCCATGTTCGACTGAATCGCGCCGACGGTCAGGCCCAGCCCCATGTAGAGCGGGCCCATCCATTCCATATCGCGGCGGGCGAGGTAATCGTTCACGGTCACGACGTGTACCGAACCCTGCAACGCATTGAGAAACGCCGGCAAGGTGGCGACGAGCGTCTTCCCTTCACCGGTCGCCATTTCGGCGATCATTCCTTTGTGGAGGAAATATCCGCCGATCATCTGCACGTTGTAATGCCGCATCTTGCATTGCCGCTTGCCCGATTCGCGGACGGCGGCAAAGGCATCGGGCATAATGTCATCGAGGGTCTCTCCCTTGGCGAGGCGGGCGCGCAAGACGCTCGCCGTCTGATGGAGTTCCTCGTCCGAGAGTTTTTCGTACTTCGGTTCGAGTTGATTGATGAGTTCGAGCATCGATCCTGGGGCGATCACCTCTTTGCCCGCTTTGTCGCGAGAGAAACCGAGTTGCCGAATCTGTCGCTCGTTCGAGGAGCCGAACAGTTGCGTGATGAACCGTTCGATCCCCCCGGTGAGGGCGACGAAGAAGTCGGCAATTTTCTGTAAGAATTCCATATCTCAACTCTATGCTCAGCAGGGAAAATTCGCGCAGGCCATCGCTGTCATTCTGGCAGGTGAACCATCAGCAACCTGACAATATCAACTGAAGCAAGCCTCAATCGACCCGGCACGATCATCCTCAAGGAAGGTCTCGAACAATAGACGTAAACGCTCTGCCAACCGAAATTTATATTTTCATCGACACAGGGTCAATGCCGTTCCCCACTTTCGGTCATTCAGCGCGGGTGAGAAATTGCAATGATTGTGCCAAGCGGGGCGAGCAATGAGCGGGCTTTCGCCTCTATTTTGCGAACTCTTCGCAGCCAGAGAACGGGAACTCGTGATGGGGAAACACGTTAATCGCACACCGCAGTAGCCCGATGTCGGCCCAGATTGTATGCGTCAGAATTGTCAAAGTTACACGACGAGATAACCGCGATCGCACTCTTGCGAGCCTGAAGCGGTTACGTCAGGCACTGACCTGCCGAAACTGACCACCCTATTGAGATCAACGGATCATATCCAAAGGACTGCGGACCCCGCAGGCACCCTTTTGCAGCACGTGCGTGTAGATCATCGTGGTCTCTACGCTCGCGTGGCCGAGCAAAACTTGCACAGTGCGGATGTCGTACCCATTCTCCAAAAGATGCGTCGCAAAACTGTGGCGGAGCGTATGGCAGGTCACCCGCTTCTCGATCCCCGATTCTTGCACCGCCCGGTGAAGCGCTTTTTGCAAATTGTTCTCGTGGATGTGATAACGCACCAGCGGCCCTTCGGGGTTCTGCGGGTCGCGGCATAGTCGAGAGGAACCAAATACAAACTGCCAGCCCAACGTCAGCGCCGCCTTGGGGAATTTACGATCCAGAGCTTTTGGCAAGGCGACGCCATGCAGCCCTTGTTCCCGATCCCACTCTAACTGCGCACGTGTCCGCTCAATCTGTGCCTGGAGACCGGCCACGCACATCTCGGGGAGGGGAACCGTCCGGTCTTTGCCCCCCTTGCCGTCACGCACAAAGATTTGCGACCGCTCGAAGTCGATGTCCTTGACCCGCAGCCGGCAACACTCCAGCAGCCGCATACCCGTTCCGTAGAGCAATTTCGCCATCAGCGGATAAGGCGGAGTCGAGATCGCTTCCAGCACCCGTTGTACTTCATTGCGCGACATCACGACTGGCAAGCGTTCGCGTTTCCGCGCACGCCCTGCCTCGATCACCGGCAATTCAATCTCGAGGACTTTTCGATAGAGAAACAATATCGCCGAGAACGCCTGATTTTGCGTCGAAGGCGAAACGCGTTCATCCACGGCTAAAAACGTGAGGTACTCTTCGACTTCTGCCTTTCCCAGTTCGGTGGGATGACGCCAGACCCCGCCGTGGCGATCTTTGTGGAACCGCAGAAACTTCTCGACCCAGGCAACATACGATTTTTCAGTTTTCCACGCATACTGCAACACCCGCAGCTTTTGTCGCATCCGATCGAGGAGTTTGGGACTGGTAGAATTGGCGGCTGGGGGCATATTGACACCAGTGGTGGGAATGAAAACACAACGAAATAACTTGACAATCTGCACCGTGCATAGATAGAATAGTGCCATTTCTTAGACAGAATTGCAAGTTCTGATAGGCAGAATCTGGATTCTGGCTATACCTTAGTTCTGTCGCTAAACAACCGCAAATGGCAAATCCACTCGAAACGATCCAACGCTTCGTCGATGGCACGCTACCACCGGCCGATTTTCGCGACGCGCTGTACGCTGATGAATCGTTCGAGACGCTGCT
>JBJXGP010000560.1:0-23913 GCA_046160425.1 Planctomycetaceae bacterium | reverse complement strand
CATGAAATTTTTCACGTGCGTATCCCACCCGGCGAACTGCAATTGCAGGCGTTCCCAATAGATATCCCAGGTGACGTTGATGTACTGCACGCCGGCTTCGACCAGTTTGCGCGCGGCGAGGGTGCTGGCGCCGAATAACGTGTTGCCGTAGCGTTTGAGCGTTTCGGGATCTTCCGACTCAAAGTCGAACGCCGAGCGGACCGCCGACGATGTGAGAATGCTCCAGGCCCGTTCCGATTGTTTGTTGAACGACGTCACCGCGCCGGAGGAAATCTCTTTGAAGCGTTCGTCGTTGATCCCCTGCAAAAGATTGCGGCGGGCGCTCAACCGGTCGAGCGTCATCCCTTCGCTGAGCGTGCTGAACGGAACCTGCGGCTTGCCGCGCAGCACGTGGGCTTCATACGGTTTTTCGGGAGGGTTGTCGACATAGGGATCGCAGACGGTAAACAGCGGGTCGTAGCGCTTGCCGAGAAATCCGCCATACGGACCCGGACGCTGGATCGACTGACCCCAGCCGAGGTAACAGGGCAGGAAGACATACGCCGGCGTGCGGGCGATGTCTCCCCCTTGCTGTTCGCGCAGGTATTCGCAGATCGAGCCCATGCTGGGGGGATAATGTTCTTCGGTGATCGTAATGTTCGGCAGCTTTTGTTCGAATCCGGTATAGCTGGCGAGCGTGTTGTGACAACCGGCATCGTGAGTGACCGAGCGGACGATTGCCGACTTATGCATCCAGCGGGCGGTGAGCGGGAGCAGTTCGCAGATATCGATGCCGGGGACGTTCGTTGCAATCGGGTTGAATTCGCCGCGAATTTCCTTCGGGGCATTCGGCTTGAGATCGTACATGTCTTGCGTCGGGGCACCGCCGAGCAGATACAACACGATCACGCTTTTGGCTTTACCCGGTTCGATGAAGTCGGAGACATCAGCCGCCGCGCTGCGGGACATTCCCATTGCGCCGAGCGCGGAGAGAGCACCCGCCTGGAGGGTCTCGCGACGCGTGACGCCTTGATTCGAGTTCTTTGGATTTCCCGGGTTCGAATTCATGTTTCGCGCTCCCAATCGGCAGGAGTTTTTGCAGAGCCGATACCACATTTTCCAGCAAGATCTTCGATGCATCCATGATAACAGATGTGTCGAGTGGTTGCAATAGAAAACCCCCGGGGAACACCGATTCTGTTCGTCACGATGTCACGTCACCGCTGTCTTTTTTTTCGATCGTCGCTTCGTCTAGCAAGCGGAGCCACAAGGACGTAATCCCGAGCGGCTCGACCCATTGATTCAGATAGTCGACGTCGAGCGAAGCCCGCTGAACTTCGTAGATGTGCAACGCATCGGTCAATTGTTTTTCGCTCCCTCCCGATTTCACCGACCATTGCAGCTTGGCGAGGATCGTATCTTCCGGGCGGGAAACCTTCAGCCTCATGCCCATGAATTCGTCGATCGACTTGCGCGCGAAACGCGACTGATCGAAGGGATGATCGGTCAAGATCCAGAAGTCGACTTTATCTCCCTCGATGACATCGATCAGGTTGAACATCGATTTGTGCGCCAGCGCATCTCGCATGGCTTGTCGATTCAAATAGAATCGCGGAGGTGAAAACCCCTCTGCAAGTTTTTCTATGTCGGCTTCATGCAGAGAAATGACAATATCGATGTCATGCGTCGATCTCGGCACCCCTTGCAGACTCGAAACAACCGAGCCGGTCAACATGTAATCGATACCGTTCCGGTCGAGCAGGGTGGTGACCTGTCTCAATAGTTCTGATTGTGACATCGGTCCAACCGATCTATCAGAATGCGGGCGAATTCCTCGGGCGAGGCATTGGGGTATCGCTGCTTCAACCCGTGGATAAACAACTGCCGCGAAAACTCGGAAAGCTCAAACGCCTTCGCCAGTCGCTGCTCAGGAGTCATGTTGCGCAGCACCTGAAGATAGAGCTGATGATTCGGTCGGGGTTTAGGGTCCATGATCCGTCGATTCAAGATATGCTGGTATCAATGCGTCGATTCTCTGAGTGCAAGACCGCAATGAAAATTGTATCGGCATGACCAACGCACAGCCAGCAGACGTCGCCGCCCCCCTCTTTCACCCGTCGGCTGCGTCCTTGCGGAAGAACCGCCTCCCCTTGAGTTCGAACCGCGGCAGGCTATCGACCGGGACGGCGATTACCTCGGCCTGAAAATGGAAACGGTCGCGGATCTCTTGCCGAATCGCATCGATCAAATCGTCGGTTGCCAGCGCCGGCCGATAATCGGCGGTTTCCGGCCGAGGTTCGATTTCGATGTGCAGTTGCGACATCGAACGATCGGTACGCAGTTCCAACCGATATTCGGCGACGTCGTCGAATTCGCGAAGCACCGCTTCGATCGCCGACGGGAACACGTTATTCCCTCGGATCGTGATCATGTCATCGATGCGGCCGAGTATCCCTCCGGGAAGCCGCAAGAATGACGGATGTCGATCGCTCGCGGGTGTCTCTACGCGAACGAGATCGCCCGTGCGATAACGGATCAGCGGCGAGCCAGTGCGGCCGAGATTGGTGACGACCAGTTCGCCAAGTTCACCCGGGCTCGCGTGCTTGAGCGTGGCGGGATCGATGACTTCCGCGATGCATTCGGTTTCGAGCATTTCGAGCGTTTCGGGGAACTCTTCGGGTTCGATTGCCATCGGACCGAGTTCGGTCATCCCCCAGTGATCGACGACGCGCGCTCCCCACTCGTCGCAGATCCGTTGGCGGATGGCGGGGATCGACCCGCCCGGCTCTCCTGCGACCAGAATGATGCGGACGGCGCTCGACGGCAGATCGTATTGTTCCTGGCGTGCGACTTCCGCCAGCCGCAGGGCATACGTCGGCGTGCAGCAGACGACGGTGATCTCGTGTTCGACGATCAGCTTCAGTCGAGCGGTCGTCGTCATCCCTCCGGCGGCGAGGCTGAAATTTCCGCCGCGCCAGGCTCCGTCGAATCCGGCCCAGAAACCGAGAAACGGCCCGAACGAAAAGGGGAAACAGAAACGGTCGGTTGGCGTGATGCCGATCCGTTCGAACAGTTGCGACCAGCAGCGCATGATCCATTCCCAACTCGCCGACGTATCGAGCCAGCGGATCGGCTGCCCTGTCGTCCCCGACGTCTGATGCAATCGCGTGTATCGATCTCGCGGATACGTCAGATTCGAGCCATAGATCGGATGCGCCTGCTGATCGGCGACGAGATCTGCTTTTGTCGTGAACGGAAAACGAGCGAGCGCATCGAGTACGCCGGTTTCGGCGATGAGCGGGTCGCAGCCCGCGGCGTGCTTTCTCCAGAACGGATTTCGCTCGCGGACTTCATCCCACAGCACCTGCAATTTTTGCCGTTGGATCGCCTGAATTTCGTCGCGGTTCATGTGCATCGAGGTTGTCCCTTTTCTTGATACCCAGATGATACAACTCCCCCCCAGAGCGGGAAAGACAGATGGGGGGATCGGGTGATGGGGGGATGGGGAGAAATATAAATCACGTCTTCTTCACCACCCCTCCATCACTCTATCCCTCCACCACTCCTCGTACTGTCCCGCAAAGGACGCGCTCCGCTACGGAAACCCTGCGCGTCGCGGCTAACCATCCCGCTCCCCTTCATCGCACAACAGTCATAACCGAACGATTCGCTTGCGTTTTGCTGATCGTTTCAGGCTGAGAAATCGTTCTCGCCGGGGCACCGATCAACATGCATTCGGTCCGCAAAGTCTCCGCGAGCGGTTCTTCCCGGACGATGTTCAAGTCCCCTCTATCGGGAGTCGATCAATGAGACAGATGCTGGATACCAATGTTGCACCAGGGAGCAGGTGTGTATGACGTCCGATGCCGTTCGGGACAAAATCCGTCTCGGCTTTTTGACCACCTTACAAACTTCAGAGGGAAGTTTCGTGGGAGGGCTGCTCGTGACGAACCATTTGGGCCGTCCGCTCGAATTTCAGTGTACGACTCCAGTCAAACCGAACGCGACCCAGCAGATTTTATACGGGCCGACGTTAAAACCGTTTCTGCTGGGAGAGTTGATCGGCAAGACCCTCGTCGAAAAATCGGCAATGACCCCCGATATCATTCTCACCGAACAAGTTGAAGTTCTTGAACTCCGTCAGCACGTCCGCTTCCCCGTCGCCTTGATTTCGATCGCCGAACGGGCAAAGAAATCTACCGCACAATCGGTACAACAGCCGGCAGCGCATCAGCCGGAAAACTCAATCGACACCGACGGCACCCTGGCCGTTTCTCAAGACGCACCATCTTCTGAAAACATGTCCGCTTCTGAAAAAATGTCACTGATGGGTGAAATGTCGACGCAAACTTCGCATGAGGAAACAATCATGGATGCCGATGCGTTTCGTCATATCGCCGATTCGATTGCTTCGGCGACTTCATCCGCACAATCGTCAGAGAGTACCGTCCCGGAAAAGCGAGTCCGCCTGGGCAAACAATGGCTGCGCTTTCACGGGAGCCACGACGACGATCGCGCCCAGGTTGCGGAATCCGCAAAGATGATCCCCGCCGATGCCGACCTGCTCGAACCGTTCGAACGCGTCCGCGAGGCCTTGATGGAAGCTTCTCGCAACGGAGCAGGACGGTGAACGACCTGCAACTGATCTCCGTCATGTCGGATGCCCCTCTCATCCCGGCAGAGTCTTTCACTCTTGCGACGGAAACTCTCTCGATCGAAACGACGGCTCTGCTCGCGGATTGGGGAGTCGACATTCATACTTCGGGGATGAATGGAGCACTCAAACGCTGGCCGAAACTCGATTGCCAGAAACAACAATTCTGGGACCGGCTGGCCCTCGAAACGATGTGGAGCCCCTGCTGGCCGCAGCTTAAGACGTTTCGCATGACGTTTCCCGAAGGGCTGGAATTTCTCCCCCCTCCTAAAGAGAAATCCCCGGAACCGGAGGCGACTGTCGATCGACCCGCACAAACTCCATCGCATGGCGATGAAGAGACCGATGATGCGGCACCGCGCAAACGGACGCGGCTCAAGCCCCCATCGGATGCCTTGTCGCTCGAAGATCGCTTGTTCTATCTGCTGCAACCGCCGCTCGAAACCTGGCTCGCCGGTCAGGAACTGATCATGCCGTTCGAGCCGTTCCCCAATCAATACGAGGGGATCGCCTGGCTGTTCGCACAGGAGTCGGCATTGCTCGCCGATGAAATGGGACTCGGAAAAACCATGCAGACGATCACGGCGATCCGCCTGCTGCTGCGGAGCGGGCAGACTCGACGCATCCTGTTGGTCTGCCCGAAACCGCTCATCCCGAACTGGCAGCGCGAATTCAAGATGTGGGCCGAAGAAATTCCGATCACGGTTCTCGAAGGAGACGCGGCTCGTCGCAAGATGCTCTGGACGATACCCAACATCCCGGTGCTGCTCGTCAATTACGAGTTGATGGCTCGCGACATGGAGCAACTTGGCGAAGACGAATTGCCGAAATTCGATCTCGTCGTTCTCGATGAGGCGCAGAGGATCAAGAATCGGGATTCGCGCACTGCCGAATCGGCCCGCTCGATCCCGCGCAAGCGGAGTTGGGCGCTCACGGGAACGCCGATCGAAAATCGGCCCGAAGAACTCGCCGCGCTCTACGAATTCATGGAAGTCATTCCTCCGCGAGGGACTCCCGATCTGCGTCAACTGATGAAGCTCTCGAAAGAGTTCATTCTGCGCCGCACCAAAGACCTCGTGATGAAAGACCTTCCTCCCCGGCTGGATCGCGAAGAATATCTCGATCTCAACCCGGCTCAGGAATACGCCTATCGCGTCGCCGAAAAAGAAGGAGTCATCCACCTCAACGATCTCGGCGAGTCGATTTCAGTGCAGCACGTCTTCGAACTGGTGCTGCGGCTGAAGCAGATCACGAATTTCGATCCCCTGACGGGAGAGAGCGCGAAGCTCGATCGCCTGATGGCCGATATGGAAGAAATCTCCGCGAGCGGCGGGAAAGCGATTCTTTTCAGCCAGTGGACGAAAACCATCGACTGGCTCGGCGCTAAAATGGCCGACCGCAATTTCGGCACGCTGATTTATCATGGCGGCGTCCCGACCAAAAAGCGAGAACCGATCCTCAAGCAATTCAAGGAGGATCCCAACTCGCACTTGCTGATGATGAGTTACGGGACCGGCGCGGTCGGGCTGAACTTGCAATTCGCCGGCTACGTCTTTCTGTTCGACCGCTGGTGGAACCCCGCCGTCGAAGATCAGGCGATCAACCGCGCGCACCGCATCGGGCAGAAAACCAAAGTCATCGTCACCAAGTTCATCTCCAAGAACACGATCGAAGAACGAATCGATCTCGTCTTGCAGCAGAAGCGGGAACTCTTCGCCGCCATTCTCGGCGAAGGGGATAACACCAACGTCTCACTCAGCTTGAACGCGTCGGAAATCTTCGGCCTCTTCGACCTCAAAGCCCGGCATGGCAAAGGAACCCGCAAGATCGCCCCGCCGACGGTCCCGCCTCAGGTGACTGACTCAGCAGCGTAGGGAAGAGGAGGGGTGGTGAGTTGGAGTGGTCGAGTGGTGGAAACGCAAGCGTTAGTTTCTTCGGCTTTCCCTCCACCCCTCCATCACACGACCCCTCCACCACTCTTCTTCTCTTCACTTCCGCTGAGTGCGTGAGAGGCCCAGCACGCCCCATGCGCTGCCGCCGCCGATGATGGGCATCAGATTTTTCGATGGGGGATCTTCCGGTTTGGCGGGGCGCGAGGTCATGGCCCACGAACCGTCCTCGCGCTGCGTATCGATCAGAAACTGCACGCCGCGGCGGATCGATTCATCCTCTGCGGTCGATCCTGAATCCATGAGGGCATACAGCGCCTGGCCGGTGGCCCAGGCGTCGCTCGCCAGTTCGGGTGTCTGGCTCCAGCCGCCGTCGGCGTTCTGCCGCGATGCGATGATATCGGCCCACGGCTTCGATTCTTCGGGGGGGCGGCCGACTCGCCGCCAGAGGATGACGCGCAGCGCCAGCGACTGGGCATCTTCGCTGGTCTTTGTTTCGCTGAGCCATTGGACCCCCTTATCGACGGCGGTCTTCGCCGTTTCGTCCTTCGCCGTCGCGGGGACGAGCGAGAGGAGCGCGAGAAGCGTCATGTTCTCATCGGAGAAGCCGAAGATCGGCGGGCGCGTATTGGGCCACGCTGCCCACGAACCGTTTTCGGTTTGGTCTTCTTTCACGGTCGCCAGCAGAAGTTCGAGCGCCTTCGTCGATGCTTCATCGGGTGCGGGATTCGATTCGAGGCCGAGAGCATAATAAATCGGTTTGGTGTTAAGGCCCTTGGGTATCCCCTCGGGACGCGGCAGGCTCGTTTTGCCTGTCCCCGCTTCGGTCAGCCATTTCGTCATCTCGGTGAGAACCGGTTCATCGACGGTGTGTCCAACTTGCTTCGCCTCGTTCATGGCGAGCACGATCAGCCCGGCGTGATGGCACGAGGCGCACTTGTATTGGTCCCTCCAGGCGACGGCATCCTTGGCGAGAAAGGCAAGACCCCGATCGATCGCCGAGTTCGCATCCCCCGCGCATGCAGCCGTGCGAAGCGCGAACGTCAGCAGACCCGTGACGAACAGACGGACGACAACGGCAGATGCAATAT
Source organism: Planctomycetaceae bacterium (assembly GCA_046160425.1). Lineage (GTDB taxonomy): Bacteria > Planctomycetota > Planctomycetia > Planctomycetales > Planctomycetaceae > JAQCEJ01. Next base: position 16,300 of record JBJXGP010000560.1, on the reverse strand, counting down.
TCATGCGGCGACATCCTGTTGGGATCGGCAACTTCAGGGATCCGATTGGAATATTGTCTCGCAAGCGACGTGCAACAATCAAGTGATCATCGATGATTCGGTGCCGATCTCCCTGATGAGCAGTCACTGCAATTCGCCGCCACAATGTCGGCAGGTCTTGCGGTTGGAAGGGGTCTCTTTGCCGCAATGGTAGCAGTTCAACGTCGCCGGTTTATCGAGCAACGGGGCAGCACCTTCCAATTGATCCATCGACGACACGAAAAAATGCATGAACAACAGCAGCACCCCCACGGCGACCGGGAGGGCAAGCAGCGACATGATGATATAAAAAAACATGGCTCACGCTCCTCTGAATAACTCCGACTCACGTTCTTTGATTCTAACTCTGAACGGGAATCCGAGCAGGGCTGATCGCCCGCATTTCAGAAGTTTTTTCGGGATTTGCCCCGAACGCCACGCCAGTTTTTTCGGCACAATCTCACTCGAAGTCACTGGGACGCCAAGTCTGGAATTAGAAATTCCATTCTCAACCCCGTGGAGTTTCTGAAATCAGTATTTACCTTCGTGTCTTCGTGTGAGATTGCTTTTCTTCATTTCTTCACGATGACGGCATCGTCAATGGAATACATCCGGACGAGTTCGCCATCGATTTCCATTGGGTCGATGTGGAAGACGCCTTCTACATCGAGCGCGTTGAGTTCGGTGTAATGTGTCGTTTGGCCCTCGGCAAGAGTCACTTGAAAAACGTCGTAAACTTTAGCGATTCGGCCAAAACTGACGACGGGCTCATCGGCTCCCAGAACAAACTCTTTGAGTCCTGTCGCTTCGAAAGGCGCAACCATGACTCCCGTGATGCGAATGCGTTTTCCATCCAGATTCTTCATCCATTTGGGCAGACGTTGGGGGGCATCGGCCGTCACTGGATCCATATTGATGACTTTGAGCAGATTGAGATCGCCAAAGGTGACTCGCAATGCCTGCTTGCAACCTTCCGTCGCGAATTCTCTTTCGGGAATCAACACCTTGATTGCACGCGGCGGTTTCGGATTGCTGCCAGTGAATGTCACCACCGCGCCGGCCGCAATCAGAAGATGAAAGATCAATTTCATCATCGGACCTGTTGATATTTGGTAGATTCCAAAAGATTTCAGGATGTTAATACTCAAATTCAGAAATACGAAGATTTGGCTCACACAAAGTCACGAAGGCACCAAGTCAGGAATAAGAAATACAATTTTCAACCGTGCGGAGTTTCTGAATTCAGAATTTCACTTCGTGACTTTGTGCCTTCGTGTGAGATTTCTTCTCGATCATTTCTTCACGATCACCGCGTCGTCGATGTTGTACATTTGAATGAGATCATCGCCCAGTTGCACCGGGTCGATGTGGAAGACGCCGACGACGTCGAAGGGTTTGAGTTCGATGTAGTCGGTTGTTTCTCCCTCTTTCAATTTGACGCGAAAGACGTCGTAGATTTTTGGTGCGCGGCCGAAGCAGCAGATTTGCGTGTCGCGAGCCATGTCGAACCAGGTCAAATCTGTCTGTTCGAAGGGAGGAAACATATACCCGCGGATGCGGACCCGCTTGCCGTCGAGACTCTTGAGCCACGTTGGCATATATTTGGGGGCATCCGCCGTCACCGGTTCCATATTGATGACTTTGAGCAGGTCGATGTCGTCATACGACACTCGCAGTGCATCCTCCGGGCCTTCGATGTTGAAGACTTTTTCGGGAATGAGAACTTTGACTCCGCCCGGCTTCGGAACAGCCACGGGGATGGTTGGCGTCTGATCGCCGCTGACGTCCTTCGCCGATGCAGACACATTGTTTTCAGCAACGATGACGGAATCGCCGTTCGAGGTTTCGTCGTTCACCTTCTCGTCGACGGTAGTATTCCCGGCGTCGGCCGCTTCATTCCCCGTGGATGGGATTGCAGGTGTTATGTCATTCTTGGGGGGCGAATCGGGAACAGAAGCCGCAACCGGTTTTCCCCCGGACGGTTTCCCGCCAGACTTTGTCGCCGACGACTCGGCGGAAGAAGAGCAACCTGTAAGGAGAATACAGATAGCGACCATCACCACGGCGGAGAGCGGCCCCAACATCGCCGATCGATCGCTGAGCCGATCGATCTCGCAACGTGAAGCGTTCGAAGTCGAACTCGGTTGAGCACAGAGTTTCATGATCATCGACTCGTTCACGTTGAGGATAAAGAACTCCAAACATGTCTCAATTGAATGCGCTGCGAGAGACTTCGCAGTAGGTGGCATTGAGTTCGTAGACCGGTTTCAGATCCCCCCCCTCGGCGGGGGATTTCGTCTGGAACGTCCCAGCAACGGCAATCAGCCCGACGCGGTATTTGACTGCTTTCCCTTTTTCCATCTCGACGAGAATCATATCGGTCACGGGAGGCTGCCCGCCGAAGCAGCACGTCCCCGAGTCGCGCACCAGGATGAATTTCGTGATTCCTTCCTTCTGTTTCGTGGGATACATGTATCCTTTGACGAAGATCGGCTTGTCGTCGTACTGCTGCACTTCGGGAGCAATCGCGAACCCCTCATCCTTGTAAACAAACGGCTTCTTGGAAATATCATGCGTAAAATTGAGCTTGATGAATCCTTCGGGAACTTCGGTCGCAAATGAATGCACCTGCTTGACCATTCCCGAAAACAGGAAGACGAACGACAGCGTCATGCCGATCATCGTCAATTTGTGGCCACCCAGCACGCCATTCGATTTGCGTATCTGCCAAAGCGCCAAGAGTCCCGTCATGATACCCGCGATGGCGATCGCGATGCCGACGAGACCCAGCAAGGCAATGCTGCCGCAAACGCCGGCGACCATCGTGATGGGGGCGAGCGGTGTCATCGGTCGATATTCGAATTCATTAAACTCCACGGGTCGGCTGGCGGAGTGTGACGTCGCCGATGAGCCTTCGGCAACGTGTTCCATCGCCGCCGTCAATTCGGAGTTGACGGTCCCAGACGACAGCGGTGCCAATTCGGTCAAGGTCGATTCAGGGAGTGTGGTTGACATTGTGATTGACTCATCTCAACAAGTAAGACCGTGAATAATGAAGAACCGAAAAAATATCGGTGAGACATCCGGCATGGAGTGGCACAGCGGGCTTCCGAATTCGCCTGGCGAACATGATGAATTCAACATCGGTTCGCGATTGAAGTTAGGTTTATCGCGCCCTTCAATAATAGCAGTTTGCCATGCGACTTCCACCCCGATCTACGAAATTCGACCCCCCATCTGTTGGATGGCGGATCGCATTGTGTTTCGATTTGCATATTCCTGAGAACTGTTAAGAGCGTTCAGGTTTGTTGCCGCTGGGTGAAGATCTATTCCGCAATCACACTAGCGGAACGAGCCGCCAGTGCCACCTGGAGAATGGATTTTATGGCGGATGTGCTAGGTATTTCAGGGTTTAGCTGCTCAAGGTCTGGGCGACGTCCGTCCGGTATGCCGTCATTCCGGGGAGGAACCCGACCAGCGAAGCCAAAGCCACGAGGACCACCACCACATATACTTCGAGAATCTCAAACGACCAGGGATTAACGATCACGCCGGTCTGCGTTTCGATCAAATCGGAACTGAGGAACACCATCCCATGTCCCAGCAACACGCCCCCTAACCCACCTCCCACGCAGAGTAATATCGATTCCAGTAGAATGATCGTAAAGACCGTCGTCCGGCTGGCTCCCAGCGCCCGCATGATGGCGATCTCCTTCTTTCTCTCGGACATCGAATTGTAGATGCTGACGAAAATCCCCACACCTGAAACGACAATAATCAATCCCGTCAGGATCACCAGAATCGTGCGGACATTGCCGACGATGTTCGACATCAACCATTGAATTTCCCGCGCGGGATTCGCCGCCTGGGCTTTGAAGCCCTCTTTCAAGTCGGCTTCGAATTTCATAATCGGGAAGGCGGAAATATCAGTTCCCTTGACGTTCACCAGCACGGCGGTCACTTCCTTCTGGATGTCGGCCAGTCCGTGGGCGTGATGATGGTGATCGTGTCCGCCTGCTTCTTCTTCGTGGACTTCGATCCCCCAGCGTTTGATCTCGGCATCGAGTTCCGCCCCGGACAATTTTTCCTCGCCGTTGAAATCGCGCCAGCGATTGACCGCTTCATCGGCGGGCTTGTCGTGGCCGGAGACCAGATAAAATCCTTCCAGATGGATGAAGACCGTTTTGTCGTTGGGGGTTCCCGTCGGCGCGAGAATTCCGCGGATCGAGAATTTCTCGTCGTGGACGTGACCTTCGGCCCCGCCGTGGACCATCGTGAACTGATCGCCGATTTTCCAACCGTTTTCGCGCGCGACCGCTGCCCCGATGACCGAATCAAACGGCTTTTGCAGGAAATCCCCTTCGACGAGAAACCGCCGGCCGGGGATGTAATCGAGTTCGAAATACTGCGAGATCGTCCCCACGATCGGGAAGCCCCCTTGTTCGGTGACGTCGCCGATCGCCAGCGGGATCGCATCCTGAATGCGTTTGTCTTCACGCAGCTCCTGATAATACAAATACGGCAAGTTTTCGATCGGCACGCTCACGCGGTAAATCGAATTGAGCACGAGTTGCAGCGCGCTCCCTTTCGGGCCGATGATCAGGTCGTATCCGCTTGCCGACTGATTGAACATGCGGTCCATCACGCCGTTGATGATCAGCACCGAGACCATCAGCATCACGCCGAGTGCGACGCTGACCATCGTGAGCGTCGATGCCAACAAGCGCTGCCGGAGACTGTGATACGCAATCGATACCAGATTCATGCCACGGCTCCCGGCTGGTTGAACTCAGTCAAGCGTTCCACGCGGCTGAACTGGGCGGCGACGTCCTGGGCATGGGTCACCAGCAGCAACGTCACTTTGTGTTCGGAGCACGTATCGCGAATGATCTTGAGAATCAATTCCTGATTGGCGAGATCGACGTTCGCCGTCGGTTCATCGGCCAGCAGCAGCGACGGGCGGTTGACCAGCGCCCGCGCAACGGCGACGCGCTGTTGTTCTCCCACCGAAAGTTGTTGCGGTTTGTGATGGAGACGATGTTCGAGCCCGACCCGTTTGAGCAGGTCGATCGCCCGGCGTTTTTCGACGCGCTGGCCGGTGAAGCTCATCCCCAGCAGCACATTTTCGAGAGCGGTAAAGCCCTGGAGCAGATGAAACGTCTGAAAGACGTAACCGATCCGCTGCGCACGAAGACGATCGCGTCCCACTTCGGGGAGTCGGACCAGATTGATGCCGTCCAGTTCGACGACACCGCTGTCCGCCGAGGTGATGCCGGCGATGACGTTCAGCAGCGTCGTTTTTCCGCCGCCGCTGCTGCCGACGAGTGCCACTTGTTCGGCATCCGCCAGGGTGAACTTCTTGATATTCAAAATCGGCAGCGGTTTGCCGTCCGGCTCGCGATAACTTTTTTTTACGTTTTCCAGCAATAATGCCATATGGAATCCCTCGAAGGCTCTCGGTGAGCCCCGGAGGGGCGAAAGTCAATAGCCAGGGGCGTAAGCCCCTGGATCCGTCGCGGTGATCGATGTAAACCCCGCAGGGGTGACAGATTCCGTGTCGATACACGATGAAAAATCTGTCGCCCCTCCGGGGCTTTCTTTTCATCCGACATCCAGTTCCAGGGGCTTACGCCCCTGGCTATTCACTACCGCCTCTGCGAGGCTTAAGACAAAATACAAAACCATATATTGCACTTCATTTGCAGTTACGCCGTCATTGCGAATTGTGTTGGACGATTTTTTCGGAATTTCCTGCCGACAACTGGATGGCCTCATCGGGTTGCCAGTCCATCAATTGCAACTGCACCGACTCGTAGCCCCGGTAGCGATTGATCGCCGGTGCAAAGCGAATTGAAATCGTCCCTTTCACCTGCGTCAACGGTTCGGCCCATTCACCCCGGCCGAAAGCGACGGCGCGCAGCGTACAGCCGTGCTGTTTGAGGTTGAGCGACAAATGGCGATCCCCTTCACCCATCGTCCGCGGCGGTTCCGCCAGTTGCACGCGGGTCGCCACGAATGTCGGTCGATTGTTGTCTTTGCCGAACGGGCCTAATCGATCCAGTTCGAGCACCGCATTGCGGGAGAGATCGGCGAAGCGGACTTCGGCGTCGACCTTCTGGACCACCTCTTCGATTCCCCCGCTTTGCTGCACTCCGATCGCCTGGCAGAACTGTTCGCGAAAGATTTCGATTCGTTCGGATGAAATCTTCAAACCGACGGCCGCATGGTGTCCGCCGAACGTGACCAGTTGTTCGGAGCAGACCGACAAACTCTCGATGAGATTGACGCCGGCGAAACTTCGTCCCGAACCCTGGCCGATGCGATCGCCCCGCGACAGCGAAATCAAGATCGCCGGTTTTTCGAAATGCTCGGCCACGCGGTTAGCCACGATGCCGATCACTCCCGCATGCCACTCGGCATGGGCCAGCACCAATGCCGATGAATCGAGCCATTCGGGGCGTTCTTCGACCATCTCTTTGCAATGCTTGAAGATTTTCCGCTCGACGGTCCGGCGATTCTGATTGAGTTGATCGACATACACCGCCAGGGCATCGGCGCGCTCGACGCTGGTCGTCGTCAGCAATTCTACGGCGAGCCGCGCTTGTCCTAATCGTCCGGCGGCGTTCAGGCGTGGAGCAATCGCAAAACCGATGTCATCCCCTTGCAGTTCCTGATTCTCTTTAATCCCGGCGATCTTCATCAGCGCTTTGAGGCCGATCGACGATTTCGATGCCAAGGCATTCAATCCGTAACGAACGATCACGCGGTTTTCGCCGATCAGCGGCACGACGTCGGCGACCGTACCGATCGCCGCCAGCCCCACCGCCTGCACGAGAAAATCGCGGAGTTGTGTCGGAGCTTTCTTCCCGTCGCCCAATCGCTGGCTAATCCCCCAGGCGAGTTTGAAGGCGACGCCGACGCCGCATAAGTCGGTGAACGGGGCATGTGCTCCGGGGAGCCGTGGATGGACGATCGCCGCCGCATCGGGCAATCGGTCTTGCATCTCGTGGTGATCGGTGATGATCAGTTCAAGCCCCAGCGTCTTGGCGAGCGCCGCTTCTTCGAGACTGGCAATGCCGCAGTCGACGGTCACGACGAGCCGATGGGGGTCTTCCTGTGAGAGCTGGCGGATCGCCTCGGCATTGAGGCCGTAACCTTCTTCGAGCCGATGCGGGATATAATAGTCGACCTTGGCCCCCGCCAGCGTGAGCAACTGCCAGAGCAAGCTGGTCGAGGTGACGCCGTCGACGTCGTAGTCGCCGTAAATTGTAATTCTTCGTCCCGCTTTGACGGCGGCGATGATGCGCTCCGCCGCTTCGGGGACGTTCGAGAGCGAATCGGGTTCGTAGAGGTCCGCGAGCTTCGCGTTGAGAAACGCGGTTGCCCGGGGTGCTTCGTCAAATCCACGCGCCAGCAGCACCTGCGCGAGCAGGCTCGAAACGCTTAACTCGCGGCTTAGCTTACGGATGCGCGATTCGTCGAATGGAGCATACTGCCAGATTTTGGTCATGCCGCGATCCTTCATCCACACGACCACTCAAGGCCTTGTCCACATTTCGACGCGAGACTTGTGCGACTACTCCTGAATTCGATCACACGCCGCATTACATCACGTCCGACACTGGCTGTCAAAGGAAGGCGAAAAATCGATACGTTCGGAACAGGCGAACCCATTCCGCCCATTATGGGTCAGCCGATATGTAATGAAATCCGACTTCACCGCAGGGCAGCCCCGTTTTCGCCGTAAAATCGAGCGCTCGATCTGGCAATGGGTTGTGATGGGTCCATCGCCGGAGTACAGTAAGGAACTTCAAATTTTTGATCCGGGATGAAATTCCAGCCGGACACAGCGGATAGGTATCCGGCCTATCGAGACTTTTTCAGAACGTGACGATATGAGACATGTATTATCAGCTTTGGTGATGAATCAGCCGGGGGTGTTGGCTCACATCTCGGGCATGCTGGCCTCGCGCGCCTTCAACATCGAAAGTCTCGCGGTCGGTGAGACCGAAACCCCCGAATTCTCGCGGATCACGTTCGTCGTCAGCGGCGACGATCGGGTACTCGATCAGGTCCGCAAGCAGCTCGAGAAAATCATCACGGTTGTGAAGGTCATCGATTACTCCCGTCAGGATTTCGTCGAACGCGATCTGATGCTCATCAAGGTCAGCACCGATGCACATCAGCGGAGCGAAATCAAGGAGCTGGTCGAGATCTTTCGAGGCAAGATCGTCGACGTCAGTTCGGGACACGTGATGATCGAGATCGCCGGCCAGGAATCGAAAATCAACGCCTTTATCGAATTGATGCGGCCGTTCGGCATCCTCGAACTGGTCCGGACCGGCCGGATCGCTCTGCTTCGCGCCGACTCCGCCCGAGTCGACGCGACCGCCGAGCAACCCGCGTAGGGTGCGTCGCGACGCACCAAATTGAATTCCAACACTTAGCCCCCGGCGAGTCGCCGGGGGTCAAAAACCACAGCCCCCAGAATATTGAGAACGACCCATGCCAGCAAAGATTTATTACGACGATGATGCCGACTTGTCTCTCCTCAAAGGGAAAACGATTGCCATCATCGGCTACGGAAGCCAGGGACACGCCCAGGCTCAGAACCTCCGCGACAGTGGCTGTACCGTTATCATCGGCCAGCGCCCGGGCAGCCCGAACTACGACCTCGCCGTCAGCCACGGTTTCAAGCCGATCTCGGCTGCCGAGGCGGCCAAGGCGGGGGATCTCGTCAACATTCTGCTGCCGGACGAAGTTCAGGCGGACGTCTACAAAGCCGATATCCGGCCGAATCTCCAAAAGGGGAATCTCCTGCTTTGCTCGCACGGCTTCAACATCCACTTCGGTCAGGTCGAACCTCCCCCCGGCGTCGATGCGGCACTCGTCGCTCCCAAAGGTCCGGGACATCTCGTCCGCAGCGAATACGAAAAAGGTGGCGGCGTTCCCAGTCTGATTGCGTTGTATCCCGGTGCCTCCGATCAAGCCCGCCAACTTGCGTTGGCCTATGCCAAAGGGATCGGTGGCACGCGCGGCGGAGTCATCGAAACCACCTTCGCCGAAGAGACCGAAACCGACCTGTTCGGCGAACAAGCCGTGCTCTGCGGCGGCGTCAGCGCTCTGGTGAAAGCGGCGTTTGAGACGCTGGTCGAAGCCGGTTATCAGCCGGAGATGGCCTACTTCGAATGCATGCACGAACTGAAGCTGATCGTCGATCTCTTCTATCAGGGCGGGCTCAACTACATGCGGTACAGCGTCTCGAACACCGCCGAGTTCGGCGACTACACCCGCGGCCCCCGCATCGTGACCGAGCAGACGAAGCTGGAGATGAAAAAGATCCTCAACGAAATCCAGACCGGCCAATTCGCCCGCGAATGGATTCTCGAAAACAAGGCGAATCAGCCCACGTTCAAAGCCATCCGCCGCCGCGAACGCACCCACCAGCTAGAAGTAGTGGGCCGCCAGTTGCGGAGCATGATGACCTGGATTGATTCGAAGGAGAAATAGTCTTAGAGGGTCGCATGGCCCTGACCCACTGTTGATGTTCTCAACCGCCGAAACGCGAACATAATCTGTTCTCGGTTCGGCGGTTGATTTATTCGGCGCGACACGAGGCTTCCATGGAATTTAATAGTGACGACATTGAAGTCAAGTTGAACCCGCCCGATGCTTCCCATGTGGCAGCGAGATCGTTGATTCTGGCGACAGTGTCTTGTCGCGGTTTCATCGAACCGGATGCCGAAGATGCCGCCAATTTTTGGCGCCGGGTGCTTGATTGGTTCTGGAGTTTAGGCATTGATGCCAATCTAGAACCCTTTGAACGAGTATTACTTGACCAACCCTTGGGCACGTTGGGTTCTCAGGAACAGGTCGATGCCGCTTGGTTATGCGAAGGCGTGGTCGTATTGGGCTGGGCACAAGGACGCATCGAAATGCCTATGTACGACGAACAAATTGTGGCGGCCGAAGTTGCCGATGCACTCGGGTTTCTTAAACCGAAATTAGAGACCGTTTTGACGAAGCCTATTCTTCGCTCAGCGGCTGAGATTGAAACGTGTCGTGAGCAGATTTTTGCGATTCATTGGCGGCTCAATGAGTACCGTATTCAAGCAAAACCGATTGATTTCCGAACCCTCGCCAAGAATGCTTGGTTCGGTCCAATGAATCTCGATGGTTGCCGTCTAATCGATGGGGATCTAGCCATCGGCGAGGCACGAATTGATAGTGCAACCGAAGCGGAATTTCGGCGGTGTTGCAGTGTCGTGCGCGAGCGTCATCGCGCTGCGAACTGGCTATGCGGCGAATCCGAAATCTATTCTGAAGTGCCCACCGATACCTAATTCAGGCAGTTTTGTGGGCTTTGCCCCGAGACACTGTTGACCCCAAGCTGTCAGCAGTGGTACTCGTAAAGGTCATACATCACTCACCCAAGCGGAGCTTGGGAACAAGACGACCGTTGTGTGTTATCACGTCGAGGCCTTGATCGCATTGACCAGATAATCAATCTGCTCGCGGGTGTTATAGACGTAACACGAAACGCGGATGTAAACCCGCTCGCGGAAGGTCGTCAGCAGGACTTCGATTTTGTAATCGTCCCACAACTTCTGTTGCAGCGGGTGCAACAGCCCAGGATGCGACGTCGGCTGGACTGAATCGGGGAGCGGGACAGATGTCATCGTGCCGTACCAGGTCGGGCTGTCGATCGAGAGCGGCGAGTTGTTCGACAGACTCAGAATCTGCTCTCGCGTGTACTGGGCTAAGTTGTGTCCGTACTGGCGGAAACGGTCGATGCCGAACTCTTCGAGAAACTCGATCGCCGTCGGGACCGACAAGAACGCCGAGGGGTCGCGCGTTCCCATCCACTGGAATTCATCTTTCCACGACGGGGGATTTCCACCGAGACTCTTCCCCCAACTCACGATCGGCGAGACCATCTCCCCGTGCCATTTGGGATGGACATACAAGAACCCGGTCCCGAACGGCCCGCACAACCACTTGTGACAACTCGCCGCGTAATAATCGCAGCCGAGTTCATTGAGATTGAGCGGCAGCATGGCGATGGCGTGCGGTCCGTCGATGCAGACGCGGATGCCGAGCGCTTTGGCCCGCCGGCAGATTTCCTGCACCGGGAAGATGATCGCCGTCGGTGAGGTGACGTGGCTCACGACGATCAGTTTCGTCTTGTCGGTGACGCTGGAAAACAGCGAATCGATCATCTCGTCGGTCGAATCGAGGAGCACGGGCATCTTCGCCATCACCATCTTCGCCCCGGCCTTTTGGCACGCCGCGCGCCAGATCCGCTGGACTGCCCCGTATTCGTGATCGGTCAAGAGGACTTCATCCCCCGGCTGGAGTTTCATGCTCGCCGTTACGATGTTCATCGCGAACGTGGCGTTATCGACCCAGATGAGGTTGTTCGGTTTCGTGCCGAGAAATTTCGCCATCCGTTCGAGCGAATGGTCGAGATGCCCTTCGAACCGGCGGATGAGAAAATCCATTGGCTGCTGTTCGAGCTTGTCCATCCAGCCTTTGCGCGTGCGATGCACGATCCACGGGGATGGGCCGAACGAGCCGTGATTGAGATACGTGACGTCGCTCGGCAACATCCATTCGCGGCGCCACTGCGCCAATTCTTCGGGCCTCATATCATCAACGCTCAGCGGCCGCATGTTGACTCCTCGGTGCAGCAATCGGTTTCGGGTCCGCCTTCGACTTCATTTTCGGAAACGTGAGATGACGTGGCTATGATTTCAGGTCGCTGCGAATCGGGAACTTTATCGTCGGCGGACGATTCATTTGCAAGCAAGACTTCATTCTCGACCAGCGTCGCTTCGATGACGCGCATCGATTTCCAGCGTCCCTGGATGAAGCGGGTCATGAAGCCGATCCCCAAGGCCAGGATGAAGACGCTGCATGCCGTCCAGCTCGTCATCAGGTTGCCGTTGAAATATTTCCAGGCGATGTACGTCGGCAAGACCATCAATACCCAACCGGCGATCAGCGAAAACCACAAGCTGAAGCGGGTGTCTCCCGCGCCGCGAATCGCCGATCCGAAGACGATTGCCATGCCGTCGAAGACGCAGTAGAACGCGACGAACCGGAGCAGCGTGGGGACGAGTTCCTCGATTTCAGGAGTCATGGCGACTTCTTTGCCCATCAGATACGGCGACATGATGAGTTGGGGAAACAGAATATACAGCAGCCCGCACGCGGTCATGAAAGCGGCCGTTAGCCAGAACGCCAGCCACGTCGTGCGGACGGCGAGTTCGGGACGTCCTTCACCGACGCGCTTGCCAACGAGCGTCATCACCGCCGTGCCGATCCCCAACATCGGCAAGAATGCGATCGTGTTGAGGTTGAACGTGAGATTCGTGGCGGCGAGGGCGGATGTCCCCAACTGGCCGACGAGTAAAATAAAGACCGAAAAGCCGGCGACGTCGCTGAGAAAGGTCAAGCCGTTGGGGAGGCCATATCGCACCAGCCGTCCGAAGAGTTCCCGGTCGAACGCCCATTGATGAAAGAAGTCGTACGCTTTTGTCGCCGGGAGCTTGATGAGCAACGCCATGAACAGCAGGCAACCGATCAGTTGAGCCGTGACGGTTGCCCAGGCAGCGCCGGCGATGCCCATGCGAGGAGTCAGCGGCGTACCGAAGATCAACGCATAGGCGAGCACACCATTGAGCAGGGCCGCGAACAGGTTGACCCACATCACGACCCGGCCCGCCCCGATGCCGCAGTAGAAGCTCGACATCACCGACGATGCCAGCATAGGTATCGACCCGATGCAGAGGATTCGAAAGTAAATCGCTTCCAGTTCGCGCACGGCGGGTTCGTGGCCGATCGTATCGAAGATCGACTTCGAGAACGGCACGCACATCATGATTGCCACGCCGAAGATCAGGACGAAGTAGAGTCCCTGCCAGGTGACTGCCGAGGCGCGGGCCGGTTGATGGGCCCCTTCGTACTGAGCGACGAACGCCGTTACATAGGTCGCAGTCCCCATCGCGAGGCTCAACAGCGTGAAGTGCGTCATCGCCGACGGCATGGCGGCGGCCAACGCATCGGTCGAATACCAGGTGAGCATGATGCGGTCGATGATGTTCATCAACGACAGCGACCCCGAACTCAGGATCAGAGGCCAGGCGACATGCAGCAATTCGCCGAGCGACCCGGCTTGCAGGCCTTTGATTGATGGATTCTCGGTGGACATAAAGTATGAATTTCCGTTTTTAACGACGATTCATCAAGTTTGGTGGTGGAACAATATCAATTTTGGGCCGAGTCAGCGGTGTCGCGATTCATTGTGGAAGTTCATCCAATCCCTAATGGCAACACGATTATGTCACATGCATTAAAATGGTGTTGCCTTCATCACATTCCTTTTGCACTCCTTACAATAACCCCTTAATGACCAAGACGATAGCCCGACACAATTTGTTGAAATAAGTTCAAATGAAGGTGGACTTTTTCTTGATTCTACGGCTTGCGGTCGATGTCATATTCAGCGGTTAACTCTTGACGTAGACCCATTTATGCAAGATACTATCACATAAGCGATTTTGGATAATTCCATCCCCGATTCGGAGGTGCGAGATGTCGTTTTCACCCGCTGGTTTTCCGCAGCATCCTCAGTGTTCGAGACGGACCGCCCTTCAGATCGGTTCGATCGGAATCCTCGGCCTCGGGATGAATCATGTCGCCGGTCTTCGCGCGCTCGCTGCACCCGACGTCAAACCGGTGAAAGCCCGGTCGGTGATCTACATCTTCCTCTCCGGCGGATTGGCGCAGCACGAAAGCTTCGACTTGAAGCCCCAAGCGGCTGCCGAAATCCGCGGCGAGTTCAGCCCCATCGATACACAGACCCCCGGCATTCAGATTTGCGAGCACATGCCGTTGCTCGCCGCCCGCAGCAACATGTGGTCTCTCTGCCGTTCGTTGACGCATCCCTATACGGGACACTCCGAAGGGCATCATGTGATGCTCACCGGACGAACGATGATTCCACCAGGTTTCAGCGGTGACAAACCCAAAAGCAGCGACTGGCCGGCGATTGCCAGCATCGTCAATCAAGTCGCGGCGCGAACCAACAATCTTCCCCCGGCGGTGGTGCTCCCCGAAACGCTGATTCATCGGACCGGCCGCGTCATTCCCGGTCAATTCGCCGGCCACATGGGGAGCCGCTGGAATCCGTGGGTGATCGAGGCTTCTCCGTTCAATGGTCATAATTACGGGGCGTATCCCGAATACGGTTTCCATTTCGAGCGTGGGAGCGAAAACGCTCCCGCCAGTTGGAAGTTCGAAGCCCCCAGCCTCACGCTGCCCGAAGGGTTTTCCTCCAATCGGCTCGGCGAGCGCATGCATCTGCTCAACGTCGTCGAAAGCCAGTTGCACGAACTCGAGCAACATGCGCGAATTTCCGATTTCGATCGGCAACGACAAATGGCCGTTTCGCTGCTGGCTGAGTCGTCGGTCCGCAAAGCCGTCGACGTCCTGCATGCGGACGACAAGATTCAGGACCGCTACGGCAAGAATGTCTTTGGCTGGTCGTGCCTGATGGCCAAAAATCTCGTCGAAGCGGGTGTGAGTCTCGTGCAGGTCAACCTGGGGAACAACGAATCGTGGGACACGCACGAAATGGCGTTCCCGCTGCTCAAGAATAATCTCCTTCCGCCGACCGACAAGGCCGTGGCGGCATTGCTCGATGACTTGCAGCAATCGGGTTTGCTGGAGAGCACGCTGATCGTGATGGCGGGTGAATTCGGCCGCACGCCGAGAATCTCCGTCGGCGGGACGACGAACTCCGCCGGGCGGAATCACTGGGGACCGGTGCAGACGGTCTTCTTCGCCGGCGGTGGCGTCCGCGGCGGCACGGTGGTCGGGACATCCGACGAGATCGGCGGATACCCGGCGAGCGATGCCCACACGCCCGAAGACATGGCCGCGACCATCTACGAATCGCTCGGCCTGCCCGACACGCTCACCTTCCGCGACGAAGTCGACCGCCCCCACTTCGTCTACCACGGCCACCCGATCGCGGCGTTGTTCTAAGGCCGGTTGTTGACATAAGATCTGTGGTCGCGAACCTAATGTGGTATGCTCATCTATGTTGTGATGAGCATTTTCAAAGCATACAACGGCATGGTAGTCAAACCACAATCATGCCACCGGATAGTGTGTTTGCGGCCTGCCGATTTGGATGATTGCGTTACCTAATTTCACTTTTTTGGCATCCCCAAATGTCTGTGACTCAGGCTAAATTCGATACTCCTCACGACGAAGCATTTAGGCGACTTGGGGTTCTTAAGCCGGGACAGCAGTGGTCTGCATTTGACGTTCCTCGTGAACAAGCGCGTAAAGGCAAGGCAAAACGGTTTGTAACGACGCTCTGGAATATTCATAGCAGAAAAGATGCCAAGGGCCGACGCACACCAACGGTACTTGCTATCTCGAAAGATCAAATTGACGGCACGTTTTGGTACAGATTTTCAAAACCTGAGAAAGGCACAAAACGCAAAACTTGGATCGCTCACTGGAACGGCCTTCAGCTCGCTCTCAAAAATGGCATACCAATCATCGGTGTACTCAAGGATGTTTATAGTAAAAAATGTTCACTGAATCATTTATTCGATTGCGGAAATCCGCGGTACGAAGTCAATGGAAATGCCATGTGGCTCGAACTTAGACCCCGTGGTGATGTGGGCTGGGAAGTGCAAGAAATAAATATCCGTCTAAATACCAAAGCAGATGCAGGACCGGATGCAATCACCAAATGGAGACAGCACTTTGACGAGTCAGTCCATGTGGCTTTGCAGCGAACACCGGCTGAGCGAAAACGTCGCCTTGCGAATGCTGCGCCAATACCTAGGCGCATCACCATCATGGCCACAATTTTCGACCGAAATCCAGATGTAGTCGCCTATGTGCTCGATCGTGCAAAGGGTATTTGTGAGCAATGCCGAAATCCAGCACCCTTTTTAAAACGTAAAGATAAAAAACCATACCTCGAAGTCCATCATCGAACCCCGCTCGCGGACGGTGGAGAAGATACTATCAAAAATGCTGTTGCACTATGCCCAAACTGTCATCGGGCGGCACACTACGAATGATGTGCCGTCATGGTCACAGCGGCTGTCAAGAATTAACTTCCAGCGTGAATCTAACATGTGGGCAGGGTGGTACAGCTTGGACTTACCCACAAATGGTGGGCGCCTTGAGAAGAGTGTAAACTCTGAGACAAGGAGCAGACATCATGAGTGGTTCACGACGGTCGTATACGCTG
>JBJXGP010000559.1:0-2624 GCA_046160425.1 Planctomycetaceae bacterium | reverse complement strand
CGGCGCGGTGGAACTGCTGCCGGACGACCGTCTGGCCGTCTCGACGCGCCGCGGCGAAGTCTGGCTCGTCTCGGAACCGTTCGCCGAAGATCCGGCGAAAATAAAATGGACCCGCTTCGCGCACGGGTTGCATGAAGTCCTTGGCGTGTCGTATCGAGACGGCTGGCTGTACATCACGCAGCGTGGCGACGTCTCGCGCATCAAAGACACCGACGGCGACGACGTCGCCGACGTGTTTGAAGTCGTCAACGACGGCTGGGAAGTCAGCGGCGACTACCACGAATACGCCTTCGGTTCAAAGTTCGACGCCGATGGAAATCTGTGGGTCGTTCTTTGCCTGACGGGATCATTTAGCAGTCAATGCAAGTACCGCGGCTGGTGCGTGCGCGTCACGCCGGATGGAAAGCTGATTCCTACCACCAGCGGCATCCGCTCGCCGGGCGGGATCGGGGCGAACGCCGTCGGGGACATGTTCTACACCGATAATCAAGGCCCGTGGAACGGGACGTGCGCGCTGAAACATTTGTGGCCGGGGAAGTTCGTCGGCCACCCCGGCGGGTTTCCATGGTACGACCTCCCCGAAGTGAAATCCGTGATGGGGCCGAAACCATTGGAGCCGACATCCAAGAGCCGGTTCATGACCGAGGCGGCGAAAATCCCGGAGTTCGTGCCGCCGGTGATTCTCTTCCCCTACAAAAAGATGGGCCAATCCGCTAGCGGCGTCGCCTGCGATCTGTCCGAAGGCAAATTCGGCCCGTTCGCCGGGCAGGTTTTTGTCGGCGATCAGACCAATAGCACTGTGATGCGGTGTTCGCTTGAAAAAGTCGATGGCTCCTATCAAGGCGCGTGTTTTCCGTTCCGCGAGGGCTTCGGGTCCGGCTCGCTGGCGCTGCTGACGCGCGGGAAGTCGATGTTCGTCGGCGGCACGAATCGCGGCTGGGGTTCGCGCGGCACGAAACCGTTTTCGCTGGAGCGGATCGACTGGACCGGCCAGGTTCCGTTTGAGATCCGCGAAATGCAGGCGAAGCCGGACGGGTTTGAATTGACGTTCACCGAGCCGGTCGATGCCGCCGCGGCGGGGGACGTTAAGTCGTATTCCCTGAAAACGTTCACTTACGCCTTTCAGGCCGATTACGGCGGGCCGGAGATTGAATTCACCGACCCGACTGTGACGGCCGCGAAAGTCGCCTCCGACCGGAAGAGCGTACGCCTGACAATCGACGGCCTGGTTGCGGGGCACATCCACGAACTTCACGCCGCCGGCGTGAAGTCATCCGCCGGACTGCCGCTGCTGCACCAGGAGGCGTACTACACGCTGAACCGGATTCCGCGGGAGTAGGGAGCAGCACATCAGCCGGATCAAACGGTCCATCTGATGGTCGTTGGGCGAAAGATGCCGGGATTCAAGGATGGCAAATCGGGCGACGACTGCCGCTATTGAGTTATGGTTATTCCAGGACGACGCGATTTGACAAACTCAATACCCGCAGGAGTTACGATTGTTCGCTTCAGGCTCAGGCGTTTGAGGTGCGGGAATTGTTCCAGGTGTTTCAGTCCCGCATCGGTCACTTTCGTACCATCCATCTCCAACTCGTGGAGGTTTGCCGCTCCGCGATGACGGGCTAGGTTTTCGAGAGCCAAATCGCCCGTAGCCGTGTCATTGAGCGTCAAGGCGTGCATGTGCGCGCGAAGCCACGCGGTTCCGGCATCCGTAATTCGAGTCCCATCCAACTGCAACTTGTTGATCCTGATTCGGCTAAGCCATTTCAGCCCCACATCATCCAGTTTCGTCTGATTCAATCGCAATTCATTGATTCCTTGATGCCAAGCTCGAAAGCCGTTTCCCTGGATTGGAACCTTTTCCAGATCGACGAATTCAGGTTGAGTTTGGTAGCCGCAGACTACGCCGGCGAATTTGGCCAGGTCATCGTCCGAATGCACGCATTTTCTCAAGGAGATTCGCTTGATTTTAAAGCGGACCAGGGGTTGATCATTCAGCGTGTCGTCCGCCTGTAGTCGTTTGACCACATTCGGTTGGTTAGACTCGATGACATCCACCTCACCCCCTTGAGTAATCAGCCGCGCCAACATCTCGTCGCGAAGGGAAATGCGGTTGGTTTTTTTCTGGTTGTCCAAAATGGAACCGTGAAAGCCATCTGTTGTCAGCGTAACGGTCGTAAAAGCAGGTTTCATCGCCCAATAACGCTGAGCTCCTTGTTGCGAGATCGCGGTGGCCAAGAGGCTGACCTTTGTAGCAGGAATCTGACACAATGCCGGCACGCTCGAGTCGTCTACCATAGTACGATCGAGAATGATCCACTCCAGACTCGGCAACTCCGATAACACTTCGATTCCCGCAACAGTGACGGGAGACTCGGTCAGATCGATCATGTTGGTATTCAGGTTCTTGAGCGACACCAACCCTGTGCCGTGGACTTGTGTTCGTACCAGCGACAATTGATATAGAAGTTCAAAGTTCTTCAACACCGATAGCCCCGCATCAGTCACCGGGCAATCTTGAACGTGCAGTGTCGTGAGCGACGACGCGGAAATCGAAGCAAGAACTTGGTCGGTGATCAGCGGACCGCTTAACTTCAGCGACTTCAGGTTCTTCATGCCTGCCA
>JBJXGP010000558.1:0-7709 GCA_046160425.1 Planctomycetaceae bacterium | reverse complement strand
CGTCGACCATCCTGACCTTCCGGCGTTCTCAATGCCCGATCGCTTCAGGCACGACGTCACCTACTTCGCAACCCCGGCGGGCAACGGCGAAGCTCCCGCAAAACTGGGTGAAGGAGAATACTGGATTCATCTCGCCGAAGCCCGGACCACGCTCGACGATGGAATCTTTCGGCTCGTCTCACCGCTCGACAGCGATCATACGACCGAAATCGAAATCTCCGAAGAGCAGGAACGCTGGCTGGAATGGATGATCGAACACCAGATCCAGCACATCCGCTTGACGAGTTCACGTTAAGTCAGGCGAGATTCGGCGGATCAGCTCACGCCGAAAATGGTTTCGACGTTACCGCGCAACACTTGCCGTCCCAGGGCGAGCGCCCGTTCTTCGGTCCAACCTCGGGCTTCGACGAAATCTTCCGCTAGCGCCAGCGCCAGCGCCTTGCGATACATGCGAAACTTGGGGAGCGCGAACTCCAGCTTGTACATGTCGCTGTAGTAGCCGATCTGCTTGTTGCGCGGTGCCGCCTGCAACCGGCTGCGGCAATCGACTTCGATGTATGTCGGAATGTTGGAATACCACCAGTGACCGTGGGCGATCACGTTGGGGAAAATCCAACAGTAACTCACCAGTTCCTGATTGCTGACGCTTGCCAGAACCGATATCGGAAACTTGACCTGCGGAAACGCGTTGAACAACCGCCGATACAAAATCAGCGACGTCCGTTGATCGAAGAGATCTTGCCCCTGATAGACTCCGTCTTCATAGACCCGGCGGTTCACGCCGATCATCAGATCGAACGGCAGGCGATACTCGGAGCAATATTCGGCCAGCATCCAGAACACCGCACAACTGATCGTGCGGCGTTCATCGCAGGTCAATTCTCGGCCGCTCAGTATCGCCTGCAAGACAGGCTCGGCTTCCCCATCGGAAACCGGTTGCGGTTCGAAGTCGGGGGGGAGCGAAATCGCGCACGCTTTAGCGCCGTTCGCCGTGAAATGCGCGAACAAATGGCCGATCGCCAGGCGGAGATCGGTCATATCGCGGATCTCCCTTTGTGCGGCCTTATGTAATCGTTCGCGCGTTTCGGGTTTTGTCAGATGGAACACGAGGTCGTCGGTTCTCAGGCAGGGGATGTAGCGCTTCGTATCGAATCCGGTCAGCGGGTCGTCGAAATCGTTCGTCAGAAAGACCTTCTGCAACTTGCTGCGCTTGAGCACTTCGTCTTCCCACCCCGGGCGGGCGAGAACGGTTTCGACGTGATCGTAAAACGTCTCCCAGTTCGCTTCGGTGAGATGATCGCCGGTGAAACCGAAGAACGTGCGCGCGATGTCGAGAAACCAGTCCATTTGAATGGTGTTATCGAGATGCGTGAAATACGGCACCAACCGTTTGACTTTCTCTTTGGGCGAAATGCCGGGTTCTTCGATCGCTGCGCGTGGCAGTCCCGCCGAGTGGGCCAACTCGGTGTAATAGTGATATCCCAGGATGTCGGCGAGCGTCTTCGATGCGGGAGCATGCGGATTGATATGCGTATGCGGATCGATCAACTCGATTTGTTCGAGTTCGTGCCAGATCCGCTGAACCAGGGTGTGAGACATGATGGACTACTTCCGGTGGAATGGAACGGATGTCGTATATTCAGTGGCAGACCAGTTCAGCCGAGTATTGTAACGACTGGAAATAAACTTGGCGAATCCAGCAGGTCGACGGCAATGGCTTTTTCGAGTACGGAACTCGATACGAAAAAAGCAACGGTTGAGAAACGCTCAACCGTTGCTTCGATTTTTCATAAGTTGGGTAGCACTGGCGGCTTGTCCGCCAGTGGAACGACGCAGACAACTTGTTTACTGCGCGGCCGCGGCGGCGTTCGGCATGGGGGCTTCCTCAGCCGGTTTCGGCGGTTCGAGGCTCTTGAGCAGATTTCCGTTGGTGCCGTCCCAGACCCGCAGGATGCCGTCTTCACCTCCCGCAATGACCAGCGTCTCGTTGCGCGAGGCGGATGTGGCATAGACGTAATCGGGATTGCCGCTCAGATTCCGATAATTACCGCCGTTCGAGGCGGTATGCATCCGGACCACGGTATCGCCGCCGGAGGTGACGATGTTGTCTCCGACGCCGATGAAGTGGATCGCCGTCACCTGCTTGGAGTGCGTCGCAATGGTTCGCGCCTGTTCGCCGGTTTCGACCGTCCAGATTTTGATGGCGTTGTCGGCCCCGGCGCTGGCGATCAACGCGCCGTCGGCTCGCCAACTGACGCCGAGCACGTGATGCGTATGTCCTTCAAAGGCTTTGATGAACGCGCCGGTCTCGACGTCGAAAATCTTGACGAACTTGTCGGCGGCACCAGAGAGAATCTGCTTGCCGTCATGCGAGAAGTCGACGCTGAAGATTGTGTCGCTGTGTGCATTTTCAAATTCGCGAACCATCGTGCGAGTCGCCACGTCCCACAACAGCAGTTGCCCGCTGCGCGACGGGTCGCCCCCGCCGGTGATCAGAAATTTGCCGTCTGGGCTGAATGCTAAAGCCAGCACACGGTTGATGAAAATAGACGGGGCGAGATCGAGCGGAGCATCCGCTTTCGGTCCCAAGATGCCGGCGTATTGCCACGTGGGGTCGGCATCCCAGGCGATGACGACGTTGTTCGCCGCTCCCGAAACGACAGTCGAACCCGCAGCCGCCGCGAGTGCCGCCACGGGAGCTTGATTCCCCGTCAGATTTTCCAGTGGTTTGCCGGTCGTCGAGTCCCATAGATGAATCAGGTTATCGTCGCCGGAGGTGGCGATGATCCGCCCGTCGGCGACGAAGGCAACCGTCTTGAGCGGCTTCGGAGCCGCGGCATCGGCCTGTTGCACGACCATCAGGTCGGCATCGGATTGAGTCGCCACCGCGGTCGCCGCATCGAACAGTGCTTTCGCAGACGTCTGCTTTTCTTTGCTGGCCACGACGGCTTGTTCCGCTCGCTCTAAGGCACGAACGGTACCGGCCTGCGCGGTCGTCGCCGCTTTCACGGCATCGGCTTGTTTTGTCGCTTCGGCCTGGGCGTCGGTCGCCGCTTTTTCGAGATCCTTGTTCGCCGTATCTTTGCCCGCTGCATCTTTGGCGGCGACCAATGCGGCATCGGCGGCAACCATCGCGGCCTGGGCGTCGGCCAAGGCCTTGTCGGCGGCGGCTTTGGCTTCCGTCGCCATCTTCACGCCAGCCTCGCGTTCGGTGACGGAGGCATCCGCCGCCTTGACGCCGGCATCGGCCAGTGCAACCTTCTGCTTCAAGACAGTCTGGCGTTCGGTCGTGAGCACAACCTGACGCTGCGTATCGACATTGCCTATCAATTCGGCGATTTGCGTTCCATTGTCGGCCTGCCAGAGTTTTGCCACATTGTTTGCGCTCGACGAGGCGATGAACTTCCCATCGGGACGGGCGGCGACGTCGGTCACCGGTCCGCCGTGATTCATGTTGAGAACCGCGGTGTTGTTGGTGAGGTTCCACGTGCGGACCGTTCCGTCATCGCTCCCCGAGATGACAATGTCGCCGTTCGTCGGCAAAGTGACGAGGGCATTGACCGGTCCGCCGTGACCGGGCAATTCGGCCAGCGGCACGGGAGGATTCGCATCCACGGGAATATTCCAGACGCGAATCATGTTGTCGGCGTGAGCGGTCACCAGCTTCGCCGGCGCGTCGGCCGGTTGAACCGGCTTGCTCAGCACCAGATCGTTGATCGGAGCCGTAGTGGTCGAGGTGAGCACGGCAGCACCGTCGGCGAGAGTCCAGATCCGAATCGTCATATCGACCGATGCCGAGTACAACTGCGTTCCGTCCAGCGAAAACTGCAATCCTTTAACGGCACCTGTGTGACCGGAGAGCGCTTTATGCAACGTGCCGTCGGCTTGCTTGAGCAGCACGATCGAGTTATCGGCCAATGCGACCGCACAATATTCGGGATGCGCGGCGGCGACCATCGTCACAGCGGCCGGCCCGGTGTAGGCCCATTTTTGGATGTTCTGTCCCCGCTGCCAGAGCTTGACCGACTTGAAGTCGCCGGTGGCGAGCATCGTGCCATCAGGGCTGAACACCATCGCATGCACGAAGTCGCGATGAGCGGCCCCGGTCGGGTAGAGCGGCTGACCGTCGATGACGACCGTCGCCAGATTCGGATCGAGAAGCTGCGTCATCTTGTCGCCGGCCAGCAGATCGAACATGTAAATTTGATTGACGCGACCGGACGCGGCGAAGCGTCCCCACGGGGAAAGGGCCGTGCTGTAAATGGCTTTCAGGTTGGAGGGGATCTTTTGCCATTGCAGATTTGCCGCACCGGTTCCCGCTCCAGCCTTGGCCCCTTCGGCGATCCACAGTTTAACCAGTCCGAGTTCCTGGGGAGTGAGCGCCTTGGCTTCGACCTTATTCGGCAGCGGAGGCATTGCCGGCTCTTCGGCTCGCGCGATGACCTTGAACAGCAGGCTCTCGTCGGGATTGCCGGGCACGACGACCGCGCCGCTGGCCCCCCCCTTGAGAATGTTCTCGACCGATTCGAGAACCAGATCGCTTTCGTTGATCGCCAGGTTATGGCATGCCAGACAGTTCTTATCCAGAATCGGATAGATGTCCCGCTCGAAATCGACCGGACGACCGAGATCGACCGCCGCCGCCTCGATCTTGCCGGCGTTTTCCTGCGCGGATACGGGTGTCGTCGCTGCCCACCACGCACAGACCATCACGGCTGTCGTTAACACGGATCGGTGAAGCATTGTTTCATCCCCTGCTATCAAAAGTGTTTGGGCAATTATGAATTGTACGATTCACGCGTCGTCTGTACTTCGTTTTTTTACAACTGTCTTACGGCGAAACCGTCAAGGCGATGGGAATATCGACGTCGGCCGGCCCGTCGAATTCGGAGGTTCCCCGAATCACAAGATTGGCCAGTGCCCCCTCGGTCGCATCCGCAGCCGCCGTGATCGAGAGTATTCCTTCGGTTTGGTCGGCTGGGATCGTGACGGGTGCCGCCGCCAGGCCGGCGACTCCGGGAATCGCCGGGAGCGACAAGGTCACGGGGCCTTGGAATCCGTTGATGCGGGCGATGGTCACCTTCACGTCGATCTTACCACCCTTTTTGAGTGCTCCGTTGTCGGGTATCGCCGGCGCCAATGTGATCGGTGACGTTTTCACGTTGACGATGAGCGGCGTGGAAGGTGAGAAAACCGGAAGATTTGCGGGATTCGAAACCGTCGTCGCCGCAGTCACTTTCGCGTCGATATCGGCCTTTGCAGCGGCAGCCGCTTTGGATTTCTCGTCGGCGGCGACAGCATCGGCCTCGGCTTTCGTCTTCGCTTCGTCGGCGGTCTTCGAGGCCGTTTCGGCGTCGGTCTGTACTTTCTTCGCCGCTTCCAGTTCTTCGGTCGCAGTCTTGGCCAACGTCTCGGCGTCGGTCGCCGCTTTGGCGGCATCTTCGGCGGCCTTGGCCAGGTCTTTATTGTTCACATCGGCATCCGCCGCCTTTTTGGCTTCAGCCGCTTTATCGACAGCGGTTTTTGCAGCCGTTTGAGCATCGGTCGCTTTCTTCTCGGCAGCGACTGTCGCTTCCTGTGCTTTCTTCAAAACCTCGGCGGCTTCGGTCGCCTTCTTAACCGCTTCGTCTTTCGCGGTCGTGGCGACCGTCAATGCTTCGGCGGCTTTGGTGGCAGCTTCCGTAATGGTCGGCTGCGTCGCCTGCAAGGCGAGCAGCTTGTCGAGATGCCGCCGGTAAGCCACGGTCGACTGCGATTTCAGATACATCACATACACGCCGGGAGGAGTATTATTGTTGACGAACAGTCGGAACACCCCATCGCTGTTCGCCGCCGGTATCGGCTTGTTTTCAACGACGATATTGGCATTGCCGGGCATTCCGACAAAAGTTAATGCGACGTCGGCGGCAAAGCCCTCGCGTTTGGCGACCTTGACCGGCATCAGCACCTGATACCCCTGCCGAGCTTCGACGCGAACCATGTCGCTGGTCAGTTGGTAATAAGCGGGTTCTTTGAGAACGGCAAGCGAGATGTTGCGCGTCGTCCGGGCGACTCCAGGGACTCCCGCTGCACCGCTCCAGGCGATCGTGGCGCCGCGAGCGGGACGCACAACATGTTGCGCCGCGGCATCGTGAGCGGCCAGCGTCTGATCGGCTTTCGTCTTCGCTTCCGCAATCAGAACCTCTTGTGCGGTTTTGGCATCCAATGCCGCTTTGGCCGCGGCGATCGCGGCGTCGGCAGCCTTTTGTGCTTCTTCAGCGGCTGCGGCGAGGGCCTTATCGTCTTTGTTGGCGTCGGCGGCAGCCTTGGCATCCGCGAGAGTCTTGTTGGCGACCGTCACGGCTTCGTCGGCCTTTTGAACGGCGGCGACGAGCGGAACCAGAGCATCCGTCGCGGCCTTCGCAGCCGCTTGCGCGGCGGCCAGTGCGGCCGTCGTTTCGGCGTTGTCGATGCGTCCCTTGCCGATCACTTGAATCGTTCCCGACCAGGGAGCAGCCGTTTCGGACGCGGTCAGAATCAACGTCACCGAACTTTGATTGGGACTGATCGTCGCGCCGGCACAGGTCACCCCTTCGGGAAGCCCTTCCACGGAGACGTCGATCGAGCCGTTGTATCCGTCCTTGCGGAAGGCGAGGACATCGATTTCATAATTGTCGCCCCGGCGCAGAGACGTCGTCCACGTTCCGGCAACCTTCTGTCCCGGCGCCATCGGTTGCAGCGGCAGGAAGACGAGACGGAAGTCGGGTGTTTCCTTGCGAATCGAGACGCGATAGGTCAACCGCGGATCGCCGCGCGATTCATAATACTTGTCGCGGACTGCCAGGCGGTAATTCCCCTCCGCCGGTGCCTGGAACCGGAAGACCGGGTCATCGGCCAGCGTGTCGAACACGTTGGGAAGCAGGTTATTCGCATTGTCGTCCTGCGTCGTAATCGCCGAGACGACTTCTTCACCCTTATCGTTCACCGTGACCGACATCAGATCGAAGTACGGATCGAGCGCGATGCCGTTTCTCTGTCCGAAGACTTCGATGTAAAAGACTTCCTGGGCCTTCGCCGAGAACGTGAAGAAATCGACGTCGCCGCGCGGATAACATTGTCCCGTGAGTTCGACCGGCACCGTCACCGGCTTCGATTCGGCGGATGTATTGTTCGGTTCCTGTTCGACGGCCACCGGCGCGGTCGCGAAAAAGATCGTGACGGGATTGGAGGCCCCTTGAGCGTCCGTCAGCACATACGTGAATCCGTCGGTATCGGCCATCACCGGATCGAGATTTTCGGCGACCTGCTGCACCGTGCCGTCCGCCGGCAGAGTGATGGGGACATCCAGCTTCTGCAAGAGTTGGCCGTCGACCTTGAGATCGGTCGGCTGGCCGTTCGGCAAGTTCCGGCCATAGAGCGTATACGTCGCGGTCGAATTCGGCAAACCCGAAGCAGGCATGACAAAATCGATATGCGGACCGGTATGAATCGAGAGCCGATAAACATGATCGGGACTGCCGGAGTAGACCACGTCGTAAATCTTGAGCATGTAATCGCCGTCCGCCGTGAACGTGTAGTCGAGCAGCGGATCGCGCGAGATCTCAGCGGTGGCATGTGACAGGCGTTTTCCCTGACCGTTATAAAGTTCGAGGCGAGGCTGCATGCGCGAATCGATCCTTTTCGCCGCGCAGTCGAACAGTATGCGTTGACCCGCCGTCGCGGTGATGCGG
>JBJXGP010000557.1:0-4346 GCA_046160425.1 Planctomycetaceae bacterium | reverse complement strand
GACGGGGCCATCCGACGAGAGCGGGGTGGTCAAAACGAGTCGGATTTTGCCCTGTTTGAGCACATATGAGGTGCGGTCGCGCAGGCCCGTTTCGAGCCCGGCATAGGCCAGGGTCTGAAAACCAAAGGCCGTTTTGTAAAAATGGGCGGCCTGTTTGGCGTTGCCGACATACAGTTCGACATAATCGGTGCCGAGCAGCGGCAGGAAATCTTCGGCAGCGGGGAAGATTTTTCGAAGCCCGTAATGGAAGTCGGAGATGCCGGTGAGGTTGGACATTTTTTTATGATTTTGAATTCAGGATGTAAACCGATTCCGGATTTGACAGAAATGCATCACTCCTCCATCAGCCATGATTTGTAATAATCCTCCACGTTCAGTTGCATGGCGGCGGCGGTGATTTGCATGGGTCGGAAGGGGTCAATCATGACGGCGAGTTCCTCGGTGGCTTTTTTGCCGATGCTCCGTTCGATGGCTCCGGGGTGCGGGCCGTGCGGAATGCCGGCAGGGTGGAGGGTCAGTTGTCCTTTTTTTATGTGGTTCCGGCTCATGAAATCGCCATCGACGTAATAGAGGATTTCGTCGGAATCAATATTCGAGTGGTGATACGGCGCGGGAATCGCCTGCGGGTGGTAATCGTACAGCCTCGGCACAAACGAACAGATGACAAAACCGTCGCCCTCAAACTGCTGGTGAATTGGCGGCGGCATATGAATGCGCCCCGTAATCGGCTCGAAATCAAAAATCGAAAAGCTGTACGGGTACAGAAAGCCATCCCAGCCAACCACGTCAAACGGGTGCGTCGCATAAACGTACGGGTACATCATCCCCTGTTTTTTGATGAAAACGGGGAAATCGCCGCGCTCGTCGCGGGTTTCGAGTTCGAGCGGCAGTTTGAAATCGCGCTCGCAAAACGGCGAATGTTCGAGCAGTTGGCCGTATTTATTCCGGTAGCGTTCGGGCGTGCGCACCGGGCTGAACGACTCAATGACGAGTAGCCGATTGTCCGGCCCGTCGAATTCGATTTGATAAATCGTGCCGCGCGGAATGACGAGGTAGTCGCCGTATTCAAAATCGATGTTTCCAAAGGCGGTTCTCAGCTTGCCGCTGCCCCGATGGACGAACAGGATTTCATCGGCATCGGCATTTTTGACAAAATAGTCCGTCGTGCCTTTTTGCGGCGCGGCCAGGCCGATGTGCAGGTCGTTATTTACAAAAAGAGTGGTGCGGCTTTCGAGGTAATCATCGACCGGCAGCAATTCAAAGCCCTGAAAACTGAGGGCTTCGAGGTTTTTTTCGATGCCGATTTTGGGAGCGACAGACCAAGGGTCGCCCCGTTCTTTTACAATTGTGGGCGGATGGAGGTGATAAACCAGAGCCGAAACGCCCGAAAAACCCTGTGTACCCACCAGTTCTTCGGCGTATAAATGACCGTTGTTTTCGTTGCGAAACTGGATGTGCCGTTTGTGCGGAATGTTGCCAAGCCGATGATAAAACATGTTTTATGTAAAAAATTGTGGCAGAAAAGACCCCTTTCATGCAAAAAGGCAGGGGAAGCGCACAAAGTTTGACTCCCTGAATTGAGCAGACGATGACCTTTGGCAGGTGGGCAGATGATATTTTTCATCGTTCGCCGGGGCTGGTTGGTGTACAACGCGATGGACGGCACTACCTTCCCCATGAACCATGGCCGTCCCCTCGAAGTCCGGCTGGCGAGCATGGCAACGATGATCGCCGCGCGGATGACGGTCCTTGGTGCTCGACCTCTGTCCGCAGAACTCGTGCAGGTGCCGCGCGAGGAGTTCGATCTCGGCATGTTCCGTGAAGGGGGAAACGCGTTCCGGCGACACGCTGAGCGCGAAGATGCATGGGTCGGCCTAGTCGTGCGGGAGAGCGAAGTGCGGGAAACGATCCGTGAGCTGTGCGGAAGGTACCCAAAATAAAGCGGCGACCGGCCGCGGCGCTCGCTGCGGCTGACCAGGCGGCTACTCGAACTTGATTGAGGCTGGAGACCAGCCTTTCCGTATTGATGTATTGGCTCCCTGACATGGTCACGCTACGGACCGCGGCAGTTGGTCTCCCAGGCCGGTACTGGCCGAGGGCCCAGCTTGAATGTGCTTAATTGGATCAATTACTTACAGCGTGTATCGTCCACAATATGGGAACTATTGGTAGCAACCGACAATGGCATTCCGCTCCACTTTTGGCGTCGGAGACGGTGAGACAATCGGTCAATCTAATCGGCGAGAAGGTCTGCGATGCTTGAGTGGCGCGTTGAGCAACTGCGGCTGACATTGTTTACTGCAAGCGACTACCTGGCTCAACGGCCGGCGTGGTGGCGTCAGATTTCTGGCGCAGACCCCGCTGAGACAAAGTTGCTACGCGGGATCTCCGTTGTCGATTCCGGCCCAGTTCAGGATGGCTACTGTCAGCTCACGGTCGACCTGAAGGTGCGCCGGGTTGACGCAGTGTTGAGCCCCATCATCAAGCCAACAACGGATGTACCGCAGGGCTTTCCGTACTTTGATGGTTTGGACGGTGCGTGGCAGGCGTTTCGGAATTTGTTGCTCCCTTGGGCTACGTCGGTGAATGACGTCGTGAGGATTGCTGTGGCCGCGGCCGTGACAGCGCAGGTGGAGGACCGTATTTCGGGTTACCGACTGTTATTGCCGTTGCTGCCAGAGCTTCGGATCGACCCCGAAATGTCCAGCGACCTCAGTTATCAGATCAACCGCTTCACGACGTCCCGTGTCGTAGAGGATCTACGGGTGAACCGCTTGTCGATATGGCAGGTAATGCAATTCCACTTAATGGGAATCGAGGGCGCTGGCGGGCATGGGCCGGCGGTGGTTCGCTCTGTGAACGATACTGTCTTAGCGTCGGCCGCTCGCCTACAGATCGACGTCAACTCGGACGCCTACAGGACCGAGGTCCTGCCTTCTGGCACAATTGGGCCCCTCTCTGAGGAATTATTAGCTCTCGCTGGGGTCATTTGCAGGGAAGGGCATATCCGATGAGCGCAGCCAACAAATTTCTCGACACTACCGGCATCATGGCTTTGGCGGCCATGCCGGCATGGGCATCTATGCCCAGCGTGCATCAGTTCGCTACGCCCCCTAGCTTGCCCAAGGGCTGGACCGACATATCGTCAGGGACTGCGCAGGGAAATGCCCAAACGCTCGTCGCTCTAGTCAGTGGAGACAACAGCGCCGGTACATCGATGTATGTACGCGTAGATGATCGGGTCGTGTTGCTTAGTGTGAACACGACGATGCATCGTGCACAAGCGGTTGTGGCGAAGCCCGTTCCGAAACACCTTGAGGTTCTGGAGGAGTACAAGGCCAAGATCCCAGTCGGAGACTATGAAATTTTCCGGTCAATTATGGGTGCATTTACGACGCCTGATGGCGTTTCGGTCGCGGAAGATATCGACGACACGTATCGCTAGCCGCGGGCGCCATGGCCGCGATCCAGTTCGTGAGGGGACAAGTACTACCTCCCAGCATCTACGTAGATGCCAACGTGGCCAGTGCGTTTCTCTATCGCTCGCATATCCACTACAACGCGGCTGCCACTTTTTTCATGGAGGCCAGCGCCCAAACCCGGAAGCTTTTTGTCAGCCCTCTCACGATGGACGAGATCTGGCATACGCTAATGAAGACGTCGCATCTCATCACGCAAGGACCCGTTCTCAAACCTACGGCTTTCAAGTCCTCGAAACCGAACCACGTGGGACCGCAGGTTTCGTCGGTAGATCTCGCAACACGAGCGCTTCTAGGGCTGTCGAGCGTCACTTTCTGTGATGCTCAGCCTGGTGCCGCCCTGACGAACGAGGCGACACGGGTACTGAAGACACACCACCTTGGCCCCAGAGACTGTTTCCACTATGCTGTGGCGTCGCTTGCCGGTGTCGCAGCATTTGCGACCATCGACAGTGATTTCGACGCGCTGGCGGCAACAGCTCCTAGATTGACCATTCTGAAGGTCTAGCCGGCGTTAGGTTAACTCTTGCGAGCGCGATGGACTGCTTGACCCGGGGTGACGGTCACCCCGAATTGGTACCGGGCTGATTGAGAGTCTCAGGCATCCAGAGAATGCCGCCGCACGGGTACCAGTGGGTTCAGCGCGGCTCCCGACATTCTCGTCGCCATCGCGACCAGCATCATCCTGAAGTTCGCTGGACCACTGCCAGGCGAGGCGGTTCACGCGCTGGCGTGTGGGTGGTGGCTCCTCGACCTGGGCTCGAACCAGGGACCTGCGGATTAACAGTCCGTCGCTCTACCGACTGAGCTATCGAGGAATCGTTACGGAAAGAGGGCGGATTCTACTAGAAACAAGGCCCTACCGCA
>JBJXGP010000556.1:0-18745 GCA_046160425.1 Planctomycetaceae bacterium | reverse complement strand
ACGCATCCACAACAGGGAGATGACGAAAAGGGGGACGAGCCAGCCGTGGGAATACTGCGGGTCTGATTCCCACTTCATACCCATTTCGATAAGGGTCGGAAGATAAGACCAGATGAGACAGCGGGCGATGTCCATCTGGTGGATTCCCTGATTGCCGAGATCGCCGTTGCCGTAATCCCACTGCCAGTGCCAATCGTAATGGAAACGAGGGCGGCTCAATTGGACTTCGGGTGCCGGGCCGAGCCAGATGTTGTAATCGATGCCGGGGGGGACATCGTACACGCCGCGCGCGCCGATCGACGGGCGATTCTTGTAGCAGAGTCCGCGTGCGAGTTTCACTTCGCCGATCATGCCCGATTTGACGAATTCGATCGCTTCGCGCGTCCCCTGCATCGAGCGGCATTGCGTTCCGGTCTGCACGATTTTCTGGTGCTTGCGGGCCGCCTGCACGATGCGACGGCCTTCGCTCACGTTGTGGCTCACCGGCTTTTCGACGTAGACGTCTTTCCCCGCTTGAATCGCCCAGATGGCGGCGAGGGCATGCCAATGATTGGGGGTGGCGATGCTGACGATGTCGATTTCGGTTTTCTCGAACGCTTCGCGGAGATCCTTGTAATAGGCCGGTTTCTTCCCGGACTCCTTTTCGATTCGCTCGACTCCCTTGGTCTGGCCGACGCTTTCATCGGGATCGACGATCGCCACGACTTCGCAGCCCTTGCGGCCGATCCACTGACCGAGGTGCCCGCTCCCCTGCCCGTTGACCCCCAACTGGGCGACTCGCAACACCTCGCTGGGCGAATCGGAGCCTTCCGCGGCTTTTTCCTCTTCTGCAGACGCCGAGCGCCCGACCGACGTCGTGGCGACGGCGGCAGCGGCGGCTAACATCGACTGTTCCAGAAACTCTCGACGGGAGGTACGGTACATCGGCTGTCTCCTGAATGAAGGGGAGTGAAACGTAAACGGAAGATTCACGAGTTGTTACGTTCGAGTTCGCGGGGAAAACTCGCAAATCGAACCGACTCCGGATAGTGTATCGCTCCCATCAATAGAACTTCAACTGTTTTTCGATAAAGTCTCCCCGTAGATGGTCTGGACCTGATCTGCGAATTCTGCTACATCACGGCTCCTTCCCTGTGAGAATCCGCTCACTTCTGCCCGAATTCAACCCTGCGTCTACAATAATCCCCTCCTTAACAGCCCGTTGAAAAATGCATTTCATCATAACCCGAAGCGTGAGCGAGGGCATTGCACAAGACAAATTGTCGGTCCAATAGCTCCCTCACTGACGTTTCGGGTTACGATAAGACGATTTTCAACAGGCTGTTAAACCCTTCCGACTCTTCCGGAGATCTCGTCATGCGCCGTGGCATTTTCTGGGTGCTATGCACCGCCTGGTTTGTTTCCGTCAACGGCTGCGTCGTGTTCGAATCGGTCGCCGAAGTCAATCGGCAGATGTGGCGGAGTCTGAGGCCGAAACCGTTCGACATGGAGCCGGGCAAAGGGGGAGACGAGTGGAATTTCGTCGGCGACGAAGCCCGCGGCGATCAACCGAAGGAGCAAGATCCCGATCGGTGGTACAAGGCTTTGCAATCGGAAAAGGCCCGCGCCATCGAACGCAACGTCGGCATCGAATAGCGAATTATTGCGGTCGTTTGCGAGTCGCCGAGCGTCGTAAGCGGCTGGAACCGGTCGTCGCATCGGGACTCTTCTTTTCCCCTCGAAGGATGCGCTCGATCGCCTCGATCAGCACTTCCATCGCGAAGGGCTTGCGAATGTAGTCATCGACGCCCAGCATTTCGGCATATGCCTTGTGGCGTCCCCCCTCGTTGGCGGTGATCATGATCACATGCGGAGGGCGCGGCAATGACTTCAGGAATTCCAGGATCGGAAATCCTCCCATCTTCGGCATCATCATATCGGTGATCACCAGGTCGGGTGCAATCGCTTCCGCCTGTCGCTGCCCTTCCAGGCCGTTGTTCGCCCAAGTGACGGCGAAGCCATTCGCTTGCAGCACGTTCTGGATCGTCGAGGCAATTTCCCGATCGTCTTCGATCAGCAGTATCTTTGTGGGAGAATCCATAAATCAACCTCGCTCATCCCGCACGTGTGCGACTTTTTCGTCAGGTCACTTTGGTCATGATTTCCGTGCCTGCCGCAGTTGCATCAATTGATGTGCATATTGCAGCGGAACGTCCAGGATTCATCGTATGCCACAGCAGCCGGTTTCTCAAGTGGGGAACAGAAATGAACTCGCTGCAACGGCTATAAAATCTCAATTTTAACTTCGACTACCGGTGGATCGACGATCTGTTTCCAGATCTCGATCACTTCTTCGACATTCAATCGACCGTCATGCACAAAATAATGATATCGAGAGAGATGCTGTATTCCCGGCACAATCGACCATTCATCCAGTGCAGAGGGAGCATAGACGAAATAGGGCATCGTCGGATGCAGCCTCACCGGTTCGGGAAAGCGGAAATTCGCCGGATCGGTAAACACGGTCACTCCCGACCACGTATCACCGGTTTCGTCCAGCGCGTTTTTCCCGGAGAGATCAACCCACGGGACGCGGTTGTGATTTCCCGCGATGCGATCGGCTCCTTCGGAAGTGACCAGACTGACGTCGTTCATCACCCAATTTCCCGCTCCGCGAACCGCCATGCCGCCGTAATGATACTTGGCGAGCTTGAGCGGACTTGCGGTCGCACATTCGATTTTTGAGGTGATGTCGAATCGATAACCGGTCCGGACCGGTCGATCGGCATTCGTCGCGGCTGCTGGAAAATCGGTCTTCCAGACGCGGACTTCCCATTCTTCGTTGAGGGCCACCTTGCCGCCGGAGACTCCTGCATCGACGTGTTCGTGTCGCACGCGGAATCCGCCGCAAACGGGCCCGTTTGTCACTTCCAGTTTATCGGCGAAACGGACAAAACCGGTCCCGCCGAGCAAATCCCAGAAGTTCGGCTCGCGTCCCTCGAACTCGGTCTTGGTGTAAGCGAGAAAGATGCCGTCCTGATGCAGATGGTCGGAAGGGAATTCATCAGTGACGATCGCGCCGCTCAGCGTCCAGACCGGATGAATGTACCCGCTGCGGCCGAATTTGGGATCGGCCCCAGCAGGAGGTTCGACATGGGCCATGCGATACCGCAGCACCGGTTTGCCATCGAGTCGGACTTCGAGATTTTTTTCGTCCTCGACGACGGAGACGCCGCTTTTCGCTGACGTCTCTTCCTGCTTATCCGTCGCCTCGTACACGAACATCCTCTCCGTCCCGGCAACCATGATCCCCGATACGATCCATGCGAGTTGAAGCGATTGCCCTGACAGCACCTGGCTGGGGACAATTTGCGTTCCATCTGCCGTCATCTCCGAGAGAGACCAGTTTCGCTTCGATTCCTTGAGTTTGTTGGAAATCTCATCGGGAAGCGCAACCACCATTGGGCAGTTCTGGCGTGCATGCCCACCGGCTTTCACCACGATCACCAGTCGCAGTTGATTCTTCGCTTCGCCCGCAAATATTTCCGTGGTGAACAACATCTCAAGCAGTAAGAACCCGGCAATCCAGACGATTCCCATACGGCATATTCTGTTCGGTTTCGTCATTGTGTTCTCCCGATGCGCATCGAATGGCTACTGTCGCGGAGTCGTCATGTGATGGTCGAAAACAATTGCTGCTGTTAGCATATCCTCGCGGAAGAATGTAGCAAGTCCAACCCACCGATGTGCATCCCATGTCTGATCGTCATGCGAACGCCGTTTCGACAACAATCCCCGATCTCTTGATCGTCGGGGCGAGTGCGCGGGCGTGTGCATTCTCGGCGAGAATGGCCGGTCTCGTTCCCGTGTGCTTCGATCAGTTTGCCGATGCCGATTTGCAAGCCGTGGCCGACGTGCGGCGAGTGAAACGGTATCCGGCCGATCTGCCGATAATGGCCGAGGAGTTTCCGGGAGTCCCCTGGATGTATACCGGCGCCCTGGAGAATTATCCGGCGATCGTCGCAAAGATATCGGAAACGCATCCGCTCATCGGGAATTCTCCTGACGTTCTCCACAAGATTCGCGATCCCATTTTACTGGCCCGCTGGTTAACGGAATCCGGGATGAACTCACTCGCGGTCAGGCCCGGCGATGATGCGCCCCCCGCCGACGGCTCATGGCTGATCAAACCTCGCCGAAGCGCGGCGGGGATCGGCATCCATATCTGGAATGAGACGGTTTGCCATTCGATACCAGATCGTCGCACCGACTCTTTTTATTTTCAAGAGTACTGTTCCGGCGAGAGTCATTCAGCATTGTTCACGGGAGATGCGAGATCGGCGCGCCTGTTGGGTATGACGCGGCAACTGGTGGGATGCCACGAACTCAATGCGATCGATTTTGCGTATAGCGGTTCGATCGGAGTCATCCCCTGCGAACCGATAATTCGGGAATCGATCGAGCAATTGGGGCAACTACTGGTTGAACGCAGCGGCATGAGCGGACTCTTTGGCTGCGATCTGATCGTCGACGAGCGGGGCATCTGGCTGACGGAGGTGAATCCGCGTTACACAGCCTCTGCTGAAATTATCGAACGGGCAACAGGTCAATCGACGATCTGCGAACACCTTTTAGGTTGTCGGTCCGTCCAACCTGAACTCGAACGTTTGCCTTTGTTTGAGCGAACGTCACACGAGCATCTCCCAAATACGAAAAATCGATTCTCGAAATTCGACGAGCCGATGATTTACGGAAAAGCGATCCTCTATTCCATCCGGGAATTCATCATGCCCGACTTGAGCGAGTTATCAAGTCCATTCCAGTCGCCGTTGGAGACGAGTCGCTGGCCGGCGTTCGCTGACATTCCCGTACCGGGCACGCGGATCGAACAAGGTCATCCAATCTGCACGTTGTTCGCCTCGGCAACGGCGGTTAGCGATTGTCAATCTCGATTGTTCCAAATCGCCTGCGATCTGACTGAGGTTCTTGCGAAGAGCAGTCGGTAAAGATCGATTTCAATTTCAGATAAAATTCCCAAAGATCGTCTTCCAAAGTGGGAAGATTTCTTGAACAGATCAGGCATCTCCGATAAGATTCTCCCCAAAGCCGGTCCTTGTCAATTCCGGAGATGTATCCGGAAAAGGTGGCTCGATATCTGTACTAGCATGTGACCCGGAGACCATGGCCAAGCTGACCGATGCTCGAGTGGTAGAAGCGCAATGTGAATTCGAACCCGTAACATTTCGAACGCCACTCAAATTTGGCGGTCGAGTGATCGACAAGGCGATGCTGATCAACGTCACCGTCACTTTGGAAAACTCCAAAGGAAAATCCGCCGCCGGAACGGGCAGCATGCCGTTGGGCAACATCTGGGCGTGGCCGGGAGGGAAGGTCGAACCCGAATCGACTCACGCGGCCATGAAAACATTCGCCGAAGAAGTCGTTGCGCTCGCGGATGCGTTTCCCGAATTCGGTCATCCGATCGATCTGGTCTATCATCTCTCCGGAGAATATCACCATCTTGCCAAGAGAATTTCCGACCGGATGAAACTCGCCGAACCGATGCCCGAACTGGCTCAACTCGTCGCCGCCAGTCCGCTCGATGCCGCCATTCACGACGCCTACGGTCGGCTGCTCGACTTGAACAGTTTCGATACGCTCACCGAAGAATTCATGCATTACGATCTCGCGGAGTATCTTGACGACTCGTTTGAAGGAGAATATCTCGATCAGTACACGCTCCGCGAACCCCAAGCCAAGATGCCGTTGTATCACCTCGTGGGGGCGTTGGATCCGCTGACCAAGGGAGACTTGAAACAACCGATCGGTGACGGCTTGCCCGAAACGCTGGGGGACTGGATCGCCGCCGAACATCTGACGCATCTGAAGATCAAGCTCGCCGGCGATGATCTCACGTGGGACGTCGAACGGGTTCTCGCGGTCGATCGCGTTGCCACCGAAACGCAAGCGGCTCTCAAGCAGTCGCAATGGGTCTATTCGCTCGACTTCAACGAGAAGTGCGCCAACGTGCAATACATTCTCGATTTCCTCAAGCAGATTCAAAAGAAGAATTCTCAGGCGTACGATCGCGTGCAATACATCGAACAGCCGACGCATCGCGATCTCAAGGCGCATCCCGAAAATCGCATGCACGAAGCGGCCAAACTCAAGCCGGTCGTGATCGATGAATCGCTCGTCGACTACGAAGCGCTGCTGTTAAGCCGCGAGCAGGGTTACACCGGCGTGGCGCTCAAGGCCTGTAAGGGACAGACCGAATCGCTGCTCATGGCCGCCGCCGCGCAGAAATTCGGCATGTTTCTCTGCGTTCAGGATTTGAGTTGCCCGGGGTATTCGTTCCTGCACTCGGCGAGCCTCGCGGCTCATATTCCTGGGGTGACGGCCATCGAAGGGAACGGACGCCAATTCTGCCCCGGCCCGAACAAGAAATGGGCGAAGCTGTATCCGTCGATGTTCCACATCACCGATGGGACCGTCGGGACCGGCACCCTCAACGGGCCGGGACTCGGTTTTTGAGTGCTGAACTCGCTCAGCGATAGTATCCGCCTTGAAGCATGATGCTGCGCAACTGAATCGACTGGTAACAGAGCACGCCGAACATAATACCGAGGAATGTGGGATCCAGTCCCCAGACGCTGTCTCCCATCTGGATGCAGCGGACGGCCCACAAGGCGATTGCCCCCGCGCACAGAATCGAGAGATTGACGGAGTAGAGCGAGCCCTGTCGGGGCAGCAGCCACATCAAAAAATTGCGGGCGATCTGACCGCCATCCAGCGGAAAGACCGGCATCAGGTTCATCACACTCCACAGAAAATTGATGAATCGCATGGTCAATAATGCAAATTCTGCCACTTCACTCAACTGAATTCTTCGTTCGATCACATACATGATCGTGATCTCACTCGCGGCCCAGAGCAACAGGCCGACGAACGGCCCCGCAAAACAGACGGCAATATTCTTCCAGTACGAATGCTGCGTGGTCGTCGCATAGCCGCCGAAAAACTCCAGCACAATTTCGGAACGCCAGCCGTAGATTTTGTTGACGAGGGCGTGTCCCATTTCGTGGGCCAGCACCGAAAAAAAGACGCACAGCATTCCCACAAAGGTGTAGTCGAGCCGTTCCGGATACCAACTGAGAAACGCCGCTGTCAGCCAGAAAATCGGATGCACGCGCACGGGAATCCCCCAGAGCGTGAATCGCAAGTCATAGGGGGATTCATTCGACTGTCCGAACATGCTCGATGATTCTCTTTCGGTTTGACGTTGATCTCGAATCGCGGTGATATACATTGGCCACGTTATTTCACAGACGTATTCCCGCTGAACTGTAACGGCTCATGGGAAATCGAACAACCGGAGAATGAGCTTTCGAAATGCGCCGCTCGACTCGATGATCGCTGCGGAAATGTCAACACCGCGCATTGACGTTGCCGGAAAACGCGTTACGATAAAGCTGCTCATCGTGGTCGGTGGGTCGCACAAGTTTCGTTCCGCTCGCCATTTATGGCTTGGAACACGCCGGGGTTACCCCGCCGGAGAAGCGTTGTCGGTTTTGCATTACGTGAATAGTGACGCGGAGAGCAAGTCTCCGCGATCACTATTCGGCACAGGATCAGTTGTGCGACCCGCCGATCACGGAGTTTTATCGACATCCCATTTGAAGCCGATCGTTCAACGCTGCCGTAAAACCTGGGGCCATTCGGCCAATCATCACCGGTTGAAACCACACCATGGGCCTATTCAAGATCCTTTTTGGCTGGTTGTTTGGCGCGCCCAATCAACCCCCGACGAGATCGCCGGCGAATCATGCAAGCGGGGTTCGCGAAATCGAATCTTCGTCACCTCGTGAGATGCGCCCCGTCGGCTACCCGCGTTTAGTTCCTTTGCGATATTCGCGGCTGCGCCAACCATTGGTGCGAAAGTTGTGTGCCGAGGCACCATATGCCTTCTCGCGATTGGCGATCCCCGATGGCGGATATCAGGATCTGACGGGCGATACACGCGAGAATCTGCTGAACCACTGGGAATTGCCGGTCCTTGAAACTCCGCAGATGCTAGCGGAATGGCTGACGATTCCGTTGGGACAATTGGGGTGGTTAACCCATCGCTTTCAAAATGGCGACCGTCCGCAAAACGAACGCGAAGCCCACTACCATTATCGCTGGCTACAGAAAAAACGGGGGGGATATCGTTTGATCGAGTCTCCCAAGCCGATGCTGAAAACCGCTCAATCGCAAATTTTGCGGCAACTGCTCGCGCACATTCCTCCTCATGCCGACTGTCAGGGATTCACCGCGAAACGCTCGATATTGACCAATGCGCGACCACACGTCGGCCAAACGGTGGTCGTCAAATTCGATCTGGAGAATTTTTATCCGAACGTCAGCTTCGCCCGCATCGTGGCGATCTTTCGTGGACTCGGCTACAACCGCGAAGTCGCGACCTGGTTCGGCCGATTGACGACCTCCTGCATTCCCACGACGATGACTTTACCCAAAAATTCAGCCGGAGCGATTATCCCCTACTTCCGCCGACATCTTCCGCAGGGGGCACCCACCTCGCCGATGCTCGCGAATCTCGCGGCGTTCAGCCTTGATGTCCGTCTTTCGGGGCTGGCCCGTGCGTTCGGGGCGCAATACACGCGTTACGCCGACGATCTGACGTTTTCGGGCTCCCGCACTTTTCAGCGGAGCTTGAAAATCTTCATTCCGCTGGTCTCGCAGGTGATCCGGGATGAGCGTTTCCGCGTTCATAAGGACAAACGAAAAGTCCTGAAACAGAATCAGCGTCAAACCGTGACCGGCGTCGTCGTCAATCGAAAACTTAATATTTCGCGCGAACAGTACGACCGCATTAAAGCAGTATTAACCAATTGCCTGCGTCACGGGCCGGCTTCGCAAAATCGCGAACAACATCCCGATTTTGCGGCTCATCTTCGGGGACGGATCGCCTACGTTCATCAGTTG
Organism: Planctomycetaceae bacterium; assembly: GCA_046160425.1. Lineage (GTDB taxonomy): Bacteria > Planctomycetota > Planctomycetia > Planctomycetales > Planctomycetaceae > JAQCEJ01. The sequence continues at coordinate 9,781 of JBJXGP010000556.1, read as the reverse complement.
AATCCGACGCGAGGCGACCGGCTCTGGTCGCTATTCAATCAGATTCAGTGGTAGTATGTGACATCATGACGAACCTCATCAACACCATCGCTCTTCGCCCGGTGCTGCGACCGTTGACTCGGCTGATCGTCGGTTTTGTCGCGATCCCGGTGTTCCGCTTCGTGATGAAACGCATTCTGCGGGTCAACGTCATCGATGCGGAACTGGAAAAAGACCTCGAACAGTGGGTTCGCGGATCGCTGATCCTGCTGGTCGCCACCCGGAATATGGAAGAACTCATCTTCGGCTGGGCCTCGTTCTTTCAAAGCGACGGCGAATGGTACTGGATTCTGGTCGGCATGCGGGTGATGCTGGCGATCGGCGTGATCGAAATCATGCCCGATCAGGAATTGTTCACGATCATTCATGCGGGGCCTCCTCGGTTGAATTTCCGGCGCAAGGAGAAGTGGTTTCCGCAACTCCGGAGATATTGCTTTCCTTTCTGCCGCGGCATCCTCTGCAAACATCTCAGCCGTTCGTCTCCCGTGTTCGCGATTCTCGCAGCGGCGGCTCCCGGACGATTGGGCTGGGCCTGTTATTTCCTGGCGGTCACGCAATACCTGATCATCGGGTTGGTCACTTCCCGCGACAAAGCAGCCGATGTTTTGAGCGAATTCGACCGGCAGGTCGCGCGGCGTCGGCGAGAACTCGAGGCAGAGTTCATCGATGTTCCCCAGGCGCAAGATGCCAAGTCGTTGACGACATTTCCAGAGCAGAAGTTGGAATGATCGATCGCTGACAATGCAATTTTCAGTCGCACGATGATCCCGCTGAACAGACTTTCTCTCGCCCTCAATCCGCATCCTTTCCCGCGAGGGTCAGAGTCGTCATAATACACCCATTGTCATTGAAGTCAGTCCTGATGACGGCGTGAGCGGCTTCTCCGTCTTGCGGATCGAACATCTTAATAATGCTAACACAACCTCTGTGCGTCGCGGTTTACTGCCATCATTGATGGCCTTTCAACAGGCACAACCGGTTGTGTTAGAGTCTCTTATTCACGGAACGAAATCTCAAGGAATGAGTCCTACAGCCGTCAGCGAAATATCTGCCGTTCGCATTCACAAGCTCGATCCCGGCGTGGTCAATAAGATCGCCGCGGGTGAGGTGATCGAACGCCCCGCCAGTGTCGTGAAAGAACTGCTGGATAACAGCCTTGATGCCGGTGCGACGCGCATCGACGTCGACATTGTTGCGGGAGGGACGGAGCTGATCCGCGTGGTCGACAACGGCGGAGGGATTCACCCCGACGACCTGATTCTCGCCGTCACCAGTCACGCCACCAGCCAGATTCAATCGGCGGATGACCTGTTCCAGATCCGCACCTACGGATTTCGAGGCGAGGCGCTCGCCTCGATCGCCGAAGTCAGCCATCTGTTGATTCGCAGCCGGCAATCGCACTCCGAATTGGGATCGGAGATCCGCGTGGAAGCGGGAGAACTTCATCCTCCCGTCCCCAGCGGTTGCCCCGTGGGGACGACGATCGAAATCCGCGAGCTGTTCTGCAGCACGCCGGTCCGCCGCAAGTTCATGAAATCGCAGGGGACCGAGTTCAGTCACATCGTCGAGCAGTTCACGCGGGCCGCTCTCGCGCAGCCTGACGTCCGCCTGACGTTGACGCACAATGGACGAACCGCGTTCGAACTCCCCGCGACGCCGCATATTCTCGAACGGCTGAAGACGTTTTACGGCGACGATCTCGTCGAGCAACTGATCCCGATTGAATCTGTGATGGACGGGATCCGATTGTCGGGCTTCATCGGGCATCCCAGTCTCAGCAAAGCGACCCGCAAGGGACAGCACCTGTTCCTCAACGGTCGCTGGATTCAGGATCGTTCGCTGCAGCACGCCGTGCAGGAAGCGTATCGCGGCTTGTTGATGATCGGCCGTCAGCCGATCACATTTTTGTACCTCGATCTGGCCCCCGAAAGCGTCGATGTCAACGTGCATCCGACGAAGATCGAAGTCCGTTTTCGCGACAGCCAGTCGTTGTATCGTCAGATCCTCTCGACAATTCGCAAGAAGTTTTTGAGCATGAACCTCGAAAGCCGATTTCATCTCGCCGATCGCGGCGAACCATCGGCCGATTCCGGCGCCTCCCCGCGATATGCCGCGCCTCAATTCGTCCCGTATGCACCGGCGACATCCACGTTTCCTCCATCGTCGTCGTATGCTCCTCCGGCGCCGTTGACGCACGGCGATGTGGCCGCACAACGAATTCCGCCAGCGAGTCCAACTTCACCCCACGACTTGCAGCAGGAACTGGCGCACTGGGCCAACGATGCCCTGTCACAGGCACGGCAAACCGTCGGCGGTCAGTGGTCGACAGAACTCGTCAAGACACTCGCGCCACATGCCGGGGCGACAGTTTCACCCACGCTCGCACCACCCGGCGATGAGTCAATGGTGCATACCCCGCCGGCGGACGCTGAAATTCCGGCAACCGATGTGATGCCGTTGTCGGGCGATATGTTGTGGACGCCGCAACAACTCCCACCGACGGATCGGAAGGCGATTCAGGTTCTCGATTGTTATCTCGTCCTTGAAACCGAAGCGGGACTGACGGTCATCGATCAGCATGCCTTGCACGAACGGATCATCTACGAAACGCTCAGGCCGCGCGTGCTTGCGGGAACGGTCGAATCGCAGAGGTTGCTCGTCCCCTTGCCGATCGAACTTTCACCGGCGGCGACGGCGATCCTGCTCGACCAGCAAGAGGTTCTCGCGCGCCTAGGATTCGGCATCGAGGATTTCGGACGCAACACGATTCTGGTGACGCGGTATCCGGTCATGCTCTCTCGTTCCGACTGGCAACAGATCATCAAAGACCTCGCCGACCATCTCGCCGAAGCGCCGCAGGAACCGACCCGCCGGGATGTCATCGATCACCTGCTGCATCGTATGTCATGCCGCGCGGCGATAAAAGCGGGACAGAAATTGACTCAGGAAGAAATCGACAGCCTGCTCGCCCAGCGCCATCACGTGGATGATGCCCACCATTGTCCGCACGGAAGACCGACGGCTCTGGTCCTCAGCCGCGAGATTCTGGATCGGCAATTCGGCAGACTGGGATGAGCCGATTGCTGCCGTGCTGCATGATCTCTCAAGTGAAGATGACCTGAATTTTCCGTCGTGAGCCGTTGGATTATCGACGAAAAACGGGCGATTTGATCGCCGAACCATAACAGCCGATTGACTTGGGAGGCGTCGTCCGGATAACTTGGCAGATTCTCGACAACAAACGAATAATGCCTCTTTCGAATTCAATGCGTGAGATGATTGTGGATCAGGAAAGTCAGCAACACTCGGAACCTCCGAATGACAATAAACGGGATCACCCGCAGATTTGCGTGGGGATCGGTCGTACGCGTCATCGCATGGTCCTCGCCGAGCATAAGGCTCTCGCCGAGCGCGGGGCGGAACTGGTCGAACTGCGGCTGGACTGGTTGTCTCGTCCCCCCGATCTCAAGCGATTGCTGACCGATCGCCCCACTCCGGTCGTCGTCACCTGCCGCCGACTCAAGGACAAGGGAAAATGGCGATACGATGAAAATCAGCGGCAGATGCTGCTGAGAGCCGCGATCGTCGCCGGTGCCGAGTACGTGGACATCGAAGAGGATATCGCGCGGACGATTCCGCGTCATGGGTCGACCAAGCGGATCATCAGTTATCACAATTTCGACGAAACGCCCGATTTTCTCGAAGAGGTCCATGCGCAGTGCTGCGAATACGACCCCGACATCGTCAAGATCGTGACGATGGCGAACAATCCGGTCGACGGCATCCGACTGCTCAAACTCGTGGCAGAATCGAAAACCCCGACGGTCGCCTTCTGCATGGGGGAACTCGGCACGTATAGCCGAATTTTGTGCGGTCGATACGGTGCCCCGTTCACGTATGCCACGTTCAGCAAAGAGCGAGAACTGGCACCGGGGCAATTATCGTTCGATCAGATGCACCAGCTCTACCGTTTCGAGTCGATCGGCCCAAAGACGGAACTTTTCGGAGTGCTCGGTGATCCCGTCGGACACAGCCTCAGCCCGCTGCTCCACAACCTCTGCTACCAGCGGGATGGTCTCGACGCCGTCTACTTGCCGCTTCTCGTTCCTAAAGGAATGCTTCCCGAAACGCTGAACGAATTCAAATGGCTGGGTATCAAAGGTTACAGCGTGACGATTCCCCACAAAGAGGCCGCGATCATGTGCGCTGAAGTCTGTGCCGATATCGTGAATGATATCGGAGCGGCGAACACGCTGTACCGTAACGAACTCGGCGTCTGGCATGCCGATAATACGGATATCAACGCCGCGATCGACAGCATCGAAACCGGTCTCCCACAGGAAGGAAATGCGGCTACGATCGAAGGGAAGCAGGTTCTGATGCTCGGCGCGGGGGGTGCCGCGAGGGCGATCGCGCTGGGACTGGTCCGCGCGGGTGCCGCCTTGACCATCACGAACCGCACGCATTCCCGGGCGATGACACTCGCCCAGGAACTGGGATGCCAGCAGACCAATTGGGAGAACCGCGGCTCGGTCTTCGCCAATATCCTCGTGAACTGCACGTCGGTCGGCATGCATCCCGACGTGGATGAAACACCATTTCCGATGCACTGGCTGCGCGACGGCATGCTGGTCTTCGACACCGTGTATAATCCCGAAAATACGCTGCTGATCAAACAGGCGAAAGACCGGGGCTGCCGCGTCGTCAGCGGCGTCGAAATGTTCGTGCGTCAGGCCGCGGCTCAATACACGGCATTTACGGGCCGTCCCGCCGACCTCGAGTTACTTAAAGAGACGCTTCGCAAGGGAATTTCGCCCGTCGGGGGGGTGCCGACATAGGCCCAGCCATGGTCGTGACGCTCATCGGATATCGCGGATGTGGAAAAAGCACCATTGCATCGCTCCTGGCGCAGCGGCTGAACTGGTCGTGGATCGACGCCGATACCGAACTCGAACGTCGCGCCGGCAAATCGATCCGCGACATCTTTCGCGATGAGGGGGAACCTCATTTCCGCCGACTGGAACGCGATGTGATGCACGACGTGTTACACCGCGATCGACTCGTGATTGCCGCCGGCGGCGGTGCAATACTCGATCCCGATACGCAATACGACCTGCGGCAATCGGGGCCGGTCGTCTGGCTGGAAGCATCTTTGGAAACGCTCGCGACCCGCATCGCCGCCGACACCAGCACCGCCGCACGCCGACCGACGCTGACGACGGGAAGCCCCGTCGCTGAAATACAAACGGTCCTCGCACAACGGGAACCGATATATCGGGAATGCGCCACTCATATCGTCTCGGTCGACAATCGATCCCCCGACGAGATCGTCAGTCAGATCCTTGAGAACCTGGGAACTTCATTCGGATCGGGAGCGAGAACGTGATCCCCTACGACATTCCCCAATGGATCGTGCTCGCCTGGCTGTTCGTCTTGGGGACCGTCGTCGGCAGCTTTCTGAACGTCTGCATTTACCGCATCCCGCGGCACGACAGCTTGTGGCAAGCACTTCGCTCGCTCGGTAGCCCCCCCTCCGCGTGTCCGTTCTGCAAAACGCCGATCGCCCCTTACGACAACATTCCACTCTTCGGTTGGCTGTTTCTCCGCGGGAGATGCCGTTCCTGCAAGCATTGGATATCGATGCGCTATCCCGGCATCGAACTTCTCAACGGCCTACTCGTCACGGGCCTCTACTGGCTGGAAATCCCCGCTGAATACCATGCCACGATTTACGACAGCGGCGTTTATGCTCAATGGGGCCCTACAGGATTCAACGATTCGTACTGGTTCTCGCCGCAAGCCATGCTCCATTGGCGTTATGCCTATCATGTGATTCTCATCGAAGCACTGGTCGTCGCCTCGTTCATCGATTTTGATTTGCGGATCATTCCCGATGCCGTGACATTGCCGGCGATGGTCGTCGGAGTTCTGGGGGGGGCCATCATCGGACAAGTCCATCTTGTCCCACTGTGGTTTCAAAGTCCCGAGTTGCTCAACCAATTTCGTTTTGTCCTGCCGGAATCGTTCGTCTCGATCCTGGATGGGCCGAATGTACCGCAATGGATCTCGACCTGGCCGCATCTGCACGGATTGCTCGCCAGCCTCGCGGGGATCGTTGTTGGCGGGGGTTCGATCTGGATGATCCGCATTGTCGGTCATTGGTTTTTACGCCGCGAAGCGATGGGGTTCGGCGACGTCATTCTCGTTGCGATGATTGGCAGTTTTCTCGGCTGGCAGGCGTCGCTCATCGTCTTTTTTCTGGCCCCCGCCTGTGCGCTGATCGTCGTGCTCGTTTCCGTTTTCTTTCACCGCAGCCGGGAAATACCCTATGGCCCTTATCTGGCACTGGGGACGGTGATTCTGCTGTTCGGATGGAAGAAAATCTGGCCGGCCGCCGAGCCGATTCTGGGGCTTGGCCCGTTGCTTCCGTTTCTCGCCTTGTTTATGGTGCTGATGTTGATATTAAGTCTGGCTTTGGTCCAAGGAGCCAAGTGGATGCTTCGCATTCCTTTGTACCCTGACGATTTCATTGAAGAATGGACCTCCGGCGATCAATTGTTTCATTTCACCGGAGATCGAAATCACGCCGAGCATGTGCAGAAGACCCGCCATCAATCGACCTGGACCGGCGATCTCGCGGGGAAGGGACAACTGCAAGAGAGCATCTGGAAAGGAACCGGTCCTCGGCCAACCAACCAGTCATTCAGGAAATGAATGCGAACCGTATCAATGTCGGAAATGTCGAAAGTAATAGTCCCCTCATCCTGCCCTCTCACAGAGGGAGTTAGTGAACTTGAAGAAGAGCGCAGCGTCTTATGATCACGATCGTCGATTACGGCATGGGAAATCTTCGCAGCGTTCAGAAGGCGTGCGAATTCGTCGGCTCGCCGGCGACGATCACTTCGAATCCTGCTGACATCGCGCGGGCTGAAAAGCTCATTCTTCCGGGCGTCGGTGCGTTTCGCGATGCGATCCACGAACTCGAACACCGTCACATGGTGCAGCCGATCAAGGATTACATTCAGTCTGACAAACCGTTCCTGGGGATCTGTCTCGGCCTGCAACTTCTGTTCGACGTCAGTTACGAAGAAGGGGAGTGGCCGGGCCTCGGTTTGATTCCCGGAAAAGTCGTTCGCTTCCCACCATTCGCCGACCTCAAAGTCCCTCACATGGGCTGGAATACGTTGACTGTTCCCCACCCGGTGAAGTTGCTGGAAAATATCCCCTCGACGGCATCGTTTTATTTTGTGCATAGTTTTTATGTCGAGCCGCAAGATAAATCGGTCATCGCCGCTCGCACCGAATATGGCCTCTCGTTCGTTTCTATGGTCGCTCGCAATAATCTGTTCGCGACGCAGTTCCACCCCGAAAAGAGCCAAAAGCACGGCCTGCAACTCATTAGAAATTTTGCGAATTTGGCATAACGCGCGATGTCGCCGAAGGGGTTAGCCGCGACGCGAAGGCTTCCGTAGCGGAGCGCGTCCCCTTCGATCAAGAAAGTCCTTTCGTCATGCAACTCATACCGGCGATCGATCTCCGTGGAGGAAAATGCGTCCGCCTGCGGCAAGGAGATTACAACCAGGAAACGATCTTCGGCGATGATCCGCTGACGATGGCGCAGCGTTGGGCTGATGAAGGGGCACAGCGGCTGCATCTCGTCGATCTCGATGGAGCACGCGCGGGCAAGCCCATGCATCACGAAGTGATTGGCCGCATTGTCCGGGCACTCGACATCCCCTGTCAGGTGGGAGGGGGCATTCGCGACAAAGCCGCCGTCGATTTACTGCTTGGCGACGTCGGTGCCGACCGCGTGATCGTCGGAACGCAGGCGCTGAAAAATCCCGACTGGTTTCGCGAGATGGTTGAATTGTACCCCGGTCGCATTGCCCTCGGTATCGATGCCAAGAATTCGCAGGTCGCGACGGCGGGCTGGCTCGATGTTTCTTCGATCTCGGTTTTCGAACTCGCTCGTCAATATGTCGGCCTGGACATCGCCGCGGTGATTTATACGAACATCGCGAACGACGGCATGATGCAGGGGATCGATCAGGCGACGCTCGACGATTTCGTCCGCTTCACCGAACTCGGCTTCCCCGTCATCGCCTCCGGCGGAGTGACGACACTCGATGACGTCCGCACGCTGAAGGCATTGGCAGCGAAACACCCCAAGTTGATCGGAGCCATTACCGGCCGCGCGATCTACGAGGGGACGATCGATCTCAAGGCGGCGATTGCGATCACGTATTCGTAGGGTAGGCTGTGCCCACCAGGATTTGTTCCAACGTTCGGGTGGCACTGGCGGCTTGTCCGCCAGTGGAATGGAACGTCGATAATTATTGAGCGCAGCGGAGCTGCGACGACTTGCGATCCCAAGCGGAGCTTGGGATCGAGACCGACGAGATGACGGCTCACACAAAAAACGGCGGAATCTCAGCGACGTTCGTGCCGGCGATCATTCCGCGTAAATGTTTGGCGAGTTCGACGACGATCTCTTCGATCAGAATCGCACCGGTTTCGGCGGTCGCCGCGAGCGGCTCTTTGTCGACCTGATCTTTCATCGCCTCATGCCGCACGTTCTCCGGGAATGCCGCCATCGCGAACGCGGTCTCGAATTCCTGGGCGTGTCCCGGCCAGCGTTTGGTCGTTAAATGTTTCTCGGCGGTTTCCTTCGAGAGCAGCGTCCAATACGACAGAAACTGCAAGTTGATCTGGAACCGCTGCTGAAACTGTCCCCACATCCCCTGACAGGGGGCAATGTTTCCGCCGTGACCGTTCAGCACGAGAATATTTGTGAACCCGGCGTGATGCATCGAGCGGATCGTATCGTGCAGCACCGCGAGAAAACTCCCCGGCATCGCCGTCAGCGTACCGATATGGCTCATATGATGTTCGCTGATGCCGATATTCATCGAGGGCGCGACGATCACCTGGGGATGAACCCGCTTAGCGGCTTCGGTGGAGACGTGCATCACGCTGCGCCAGTCGTGCTCCATCGCCAGATGCTCCAGATGCTGCTCGGTCGCCGCCACGGGAATGATGCAGGCCTTGAGTTCCCCCTTTTGCATCCGTTCGCGAAATTCACGACGCGAATGCTTGTGCAACAACACCTGATCGTCCTTCACGCCGCTCATACGATTTCTCCTCGGCTGCCAATTTCAATTGGAAAGTGGATTGCTTCAATCTGAATCATCAAACGAAGAGATGTTGTAGCACGAAATACCCGGCCTGTTCCAGTCCCAACTCCTGGTACGCGCGATGGGCTCGGTGATTCTCGTTTTCGACATAGAGGCGAATGCCGCGAACGCTCGTACTCTGTTTGGCTTCATTCAGCACATGCTGAAACAGCCGGCGAAAGACGCCGCGCCGACGGAATTCACGCTCGACGTACACGCTTTGCAACCACCATAATTCACCGTTGCGCCAGTCGCTCCATTCGAACGTGTGCATCATCTGGCCGACGATGCATTCGCCGATGCAAGCGAGGAAGTATCGTCCCTTGCGAGAATCTTCGAGCACGGCCCGCACACCCGCAAAAATTGTGGGGGGATCGAGCGAGATCTCTTCCGTCTCTTGCGCCAACAGAATATTGAACCGGGCGATGACATCGGCATCAGCGAGTTCCGCAAGCCGGATCGTGATATCAGAAGTATCGGTAATGTCGTTCATCGTATTTCACACCTCGTTCCAAAGCTCCGCTTGGGAACGAACGTCAGCGAAACTCCCGCTTCGCCGAATGTAGATC
>JBJXGP010000555.1:0-4857 GCA_046160425.1 Planctomycetaceae bacterium | reverse complement strand
AATGAACGGCGTGATCACCGAATAGTAAATGAAAAGCTGCACCATCCCGCTGAATAGTTTGCCCCAGACGATGCGCGTCGGCGAAAGCGATGTGATCACCAGCAGTTCATAGGTATTTTCATCGCGCTCGGACATCAGGCTGCGATACGAACCGTAAGGGACGACGATGAAGACGGCGATGGCCATGATCCAGAAGTACCAGCCGAAGAACTGCTCGCCGAGCCGGCCCGATTCGATCTGATCGTAATTGAAATTGAGAATCGAAATGGTGACGAGCCAGGCGGCCAGCAGCAGCAGCATGAAGGTGGCGACGAACTGCCGGCTCTTGAGGGCCTGCCGCGTCTCCTTGACGAGAATCGGGTTCAGCTTGTCGCTGTATTTCTCCATCCAGGTCGATAGAGAGGTGATGTATTTCATGAATTGCGGACCTTGTTTCGTTCTTCGCGCTCCGCTGCGGAAACCCTCCGCGTCGCGGCTAACCGTCATTCGAATAACTTGTATTTCTCACGGCTTTCGGGTGGCACTGGCGGCTTGTCCGCCAGTGGAATGGAACATCGTTATACATTGTGCGAAGCAGAGCTTCGCTGACGTGCGTTCCCAAGCGGAGCTTGGGAACGAGACGAAAAAGTGGCGACGTTATTGAACGACTCCCTTGGTGATCGACATGAAGGCGTCTTCGAGGGTCCGTGACTTGCCGCGGAATTCGATGACGGTAAACCCTTGATGCAGCATGCTCTTGAGAAGCTGATGCTGCTGCTTGTCGTCGTTGGGATAGTCGAACGACAAGACGACTCCTCCCTTGGTCACATCCTCGACGAACGGCTGCTCGAGCAGCCATTTCTCGACGGCGTCGGCATTGTCGATCACCCGCACCGAGATGCGCGCCGAGGCCTGCCGTTTCCGCTCGATCTGCTTGTCCTGATTCTGGATGTCGGCGATCGTGCCGTGCGCGAGAATCGTGCCGGCTTCGATGATGGCGGCGGAATCGCAAATTTCGCCTAGCTCGGTCAGAATGTGCGAGCTGATCAAGACCGTCTTTTTCATGTCGGTCGCCAGCAGCCGGATGAGTTCGCGCAGTTCGACGCGGGCGCGGGGATCGAGTCCCGCGGCAGGCTCATCGAGGATCAGCACCTGGGGATTGTGAATGAGTGTCCGGCCGAGACAGAGTCTTTGCCCCATCCCCTTGGAGAGTTCGGTGATCTGCTTATCCGCCAGCTTGCGAAGCTCGGTGAACACGAGCACGTGTTCGACGGCGTCTTTACGCTGCTCGCCGCGGAAGCCGTGTGCCCTCGCGAAGAAATCGAGATATTCGACGACGGTCATGTTGTTGTAACGGCCATAGTTATCGGGCATGAAACCGAGCATCTGGCGGACTTTATCGGGGTCGTCGATGACCGAATACCCGCAGACAAACGCATCGCCGGCGGTGGGAGTATCGAGCGTCGCGAGGATACGCATCGCCGTGGTCTTGCCCGCGCCGTTGGGGCCGATGAAGCCCATGACCTGTCCGGGATACGTCTTGAACGAGACGTCGTTGACCGCTTTGAGTTTCTTGAAGAAGCGGTGCAGATTGCGCACTTCGATCGTCGGCTCGAGCGCCGGTGGCGGGACGGGCGCTGCGGCGATCGCATCCGTCAGCGGTTCGTTCTCGAAATTTCGGATCGCGTCCATTATGAAACCTTGCCAACCGTGCGGAGATGATGATTTACAGGGACAAGCCTACTCATAGTAGCCGATCAGGAAATGCGTCGAGTCTCGTTCGTCGGTATCCGAAATCCCGACGTCGGCACCGGGATTCTGGCTCGTGATGCCGACATAATAGTTGGCCGAACTGTTCGTGTAGGCCGGATTCGAGTTGCTCCAGTTTTTCCGGGCCTCTGCACTCATGAAGCTGGTGTTCTGCAGGAATAATTGATGAATCGCATTCTGCTGAAACGAACCGGTCGACTGGTTATGCATCGACGGGTGATAACCGTACCGCATTGCCCGATAGTCAGGCGTGTAGGACGGAGTATAGTTGCCGACAAAGGCCGGGGCATGCCGATCGCGCTGTTCGATGAACCGCTGCTGACTTTCCGGATCGAGCAGGTTGAGTTCGGCCTTGCTGCCGGAAGGAATATCGAAGCCGATGTAATACTGGTCGTCGGACCCCAACACGCAGAGGGCATCGAATTGCCATTCGAAGCCGTTTTCGACGACGAGTTTGCCGCCGGCGGGGGGATGCACCGTCAACCGCGAGCGTTCGTCGCGATAATTGACGGTATAAAATTGCGTCTTGGTTCTCGACTGAAACCAGCCGGACGTAAAGTGCTGGCTGCTGCTCCAGTCGATGCTCCCTTTTTCGAAGACTTGTCCCGCGTTCCAGATAGGGTAGACGGCGGTCTGCGGAGAGAATTCGAGGCCGTTCGAGGGAGTGAACCCCGTATACAACGAGTTGCGGCTGAAAGAAATTGCCTGCTGCGATCTCTGATCGAGTAGGGTGATGCTCCGCGTTCGCGACTTCACGTCGAAGCCGTGAGAAACCACCGTATAGGCGAATAACGTGATCGTGGTCATAACCGCGATCAAGGGGATCGAAACGACGATCATCGCGAGTTGCTTGCGGCGTTGAAAATACAGATAATTAATCGGCCCGATGACGATGGCGAACGCCGAGATCAGAATCAGGAACGCCGTCACGGGGACTTGCGTGATCCCCGGAATGTTAAACTGCATGAATTCCTGATGACCCGAGCGCGATGAGAATCCGTTTCGAGTATCCCAATTGCGCTGACGATTGCGATGGGTGTAAAACCACGTCCAATCGGCATCGGAACCAGGAAATGGATCGTCGCGAAAGGCGTAGACATCTCCCAACAAAACTTTGCGCGAGCGAAAAATCGGCGTCGCATCAACCCAAACCATTTGCGGCGGCGGGACGTTTGTGTTGACGGCCTCGGTCGTGACGGTCATGCCCCCTCTGCCGCTTCTGGATTCTTCCAGTGTGTTGATCGTCGTGAGTTGCTTGAAATTCTCTCGCGCCGCGAGATTGGCAAGCTCCCACTCGGAAGACTTGTTCAGAACCCGATCGAGTTCGAGCAGGCGTTCGACGGTCGGCTGATTCTTTTCCCAGTCGTCGACCTTCGTGAGAAATAACGTCCCTCCCGTATGAACCCACTGGCGCAGCGCCGTTCGCTGCTCAGCAGTGAGCGCTTCGAAGTCGCCGAGCGGGATCGCCACGATGTCGAGCGCGGTGTAGTCGATCCAGTTATCGGGGAGTGCAGCGGCGGGAACCACTTCCTGATCGGTGATGCTCGTATATGAGGAATGACCTCCGTAGTAGCCACCGTAGGAGCCATATGACGCCGGGGACGTCGCCAGGTTTCGACTCATCGCCTGCCGCCACGGCGTAAAGTCGATGGGAGAGGCGGAGACCGCCAGCAACGCCGGGGACGTCTGCTGAACCCCCGTCGGCGTGGAGAAGTTGAGCGTCTGGTTCAAAGCGCGGATTTCGCCGTCGGGTCCGTAAACTTTCAGGCTGTTATACATGTTGTAGGTGACGAGCGGGACGGAGAGCGTCATGCGCACGACGGAATTCTGCGGCACGCTGACCGCGCGTTCGACGTTCAGATTCTGCTGATTTTCCTTCGAGTTGATGACGACCCGCAAATCGCGCGACACCCCGTGATTGGCGATGCGGACTCGGATGGGGAGATACCCGCCGAATTCCCCCCCGGTCCAGCGGGAATCGACGGTCATCTCGAAGTCTTCGCCGCGCGTCGAGTTTTCCGACCCCTCGCCCCGTGCCACGGATGAAACCATCGCGACGAACGCAAATGCGAGCAGAGTTGCAGGTATCCGATGAGCCCGACGATTGAGAAGTTTCATAGCGACATGATTCTTTGCGACTCGTGAATGATCTCGTTCCCAAGCTCCGCTTGGGAACGCAAGTCTTCGAAGCTCCGCTTCGCGATTGTCTATCGACGCAACACTCCACTGGCGGGCAAGCCGCCAGTGCCACCCGATCGAATTGAGACATTCGACATCAGGCTTTCAACGTTTCCGGAAGAGCGTGGGCCACCTCTGGGACGACTTCCAATAACTTGTCGACCATGCCGCGCGGGGTCCAGCCTTCGAGCCGGGCGGCGTAGTCGAGGATCAAACGATGTCCAAGGACGCTCGGTGCGACGCGCTGCACGTCGAGAAATCCGACGTTCGGTTTTCCCGATAAGAGTGCCGCGGCCCGCGCCGTTCCCGCAAGGGCAATCGCCGCACGCGGAGAAGCACCAAAACGCACGAATCGGCGCACTTCGTCGGGGGCCACCGGCTGATGCGGATGCGTCGCCGTGACCAGCCGCGCGATATAATTGGCAACCGCTGAGGGGAGATGCACGCGGTCGCATTGCGTAAACAGTTTCGAGAGTTGATCGGCCGACAGGACTTCGTGCAACTGCGGAGCGCGGCCATGTTGCCGCGTGTTGATGATCGTCTCCAGCGTCTCGCTCGAAACTCCTTCGACCTGAATCTTGAACGTGAAGCGATCGAGCTGCGCTTCGGGGAGGGGATACGTCCCTTCGAGTTCGATCGGGTTCTGCGTGGCGAGCACGAAGAACGGGTCGGGCAGAATGTGCGTCTCTCCCAACACGGTGGCCCGTCGCTCCTGCATTGCTTCCAGCAGAGCCGACTGAGTTTTCGGTGTCGCGCGGTTGATTTCATCGGCGAGAAGCAGGTTGGCGAAAATCGGCCCGCGATGAAACACAAGCCGACGTCCCGAACTATGATCTTCGAGAATCGGCGCCCCGACGATGTCGCTGGGGAGCAGGTCGGGAGTGAACTGCACCCGGCGGAACTGCAATCCCAATAACGCCGATAATGATT
>JBJXGP010000554.1:0-34792 GCA_046160425.1 Planctomycetaceae bacterium | reverse complement strand
CGTCGTACCGTGCAAGCGACGGAAAACAACAAGGCGTCAACATGGCTTTAAGCCTCCTTTCGGAGGCACACCATACGCACTTTTCAGGCCATTCTATTCAGTAACTTTGAGGTTTTGACGGCGGCTCTTGAAAGATATCGACCAACTTCGCGACTTTCACAGATTACCCGACGCTGCTGACCCTCTATGGTAATTCCTTCGATTACGATCCCGTTCTCGCCGTTTAGTAATCGCAACAACCTTTTTTCTGCAACCGAATGGCGCCCCATGACCCACAATGAAACCAAGGCAAGTGCAATGGTGATTGATAAAATTGTGTACATTCTTAATCGACGGGTCATTTTTACGTATCGCTCCAACTTCATGGGTCACTCGACAAGTGGCCGCATCCCATGTCAAATGTGCAAGAAACATTAGTACATTGGGTATCCCGGGGTCTGTAATATTTGAGGACAGTTCCACCCCTCAATTTCGGTTCATCGCCCAAAAGCGTATTGAGACTTGCAAAAAGTAGGACATGCTTGTCCCATCTGGAGTTAAGTGAAAGCTTCAGAGACAGGGGAGTCAAGCATGTCCCAGAGATTAATTTACCATGCCTTCGGGCTGCGGGGCTACGCATATCGGGCTCTGCGATTTGAAAACGGAAAAATGATACTGGTGATCGACCAACCGCGAGAAACGTACTGCTGCTCGGCCTGCGGCTCGGGAGAGGTCTATTCGCAGGGCCAGGTTCCGCGGCGGTTCCGCACGCTGCCGATCGGTCACAAGCCGGTCGAGATCGAGTTTGCCGTGCCGCGGGTGCGTTGTCTGGCGTGCGGACTGACGCGGCAGGTGAAGGTTGACTTTGCCGACGGATCGCATCGTCACACCAAATCGTTCGAACGTTATGCCCTCGAACTGGCGCGGATCACCACGATCCAGGATGCGGCCCGGCATCTGGGTGTGAGTTGGGGTTTGATCCGCGACATCGAAAGCCGGTATCTCAAAAAGCATTTCTCCAAGCCGAAGCTGAAAGATATCCGGCGATTGGCCATCGATGAAATCGCCGTCCGCAAGGGGCACCACTATCTGACGGTCGTGATGGACCTGGACAGCGGGCGAGTGGTTTTCGTCGGAAACAGCCGCAGCGGCAAGGCGTTAACGCCTTTCTGGAAACGACTGAAATCGTCGCGGGCGAAGATCGCAGCGGTCGCCACCGACATGTCGCCGGCGTACATCGACGCCGTGACGAAGCATCTGCCCCAGGCGGCGCTGGTCTTCGATCGCTTTCACATCATGAAGTTGTTCAACGATAAATTGTCGGACCTGCGGCGGGAATTGTACCGCGAAGCGACCGCAGGACTCGAAAAGAAAGTGCTCAAGGGCACGCGCTGGCTGCTGCTCAAGAATTGGGAGAACCTGAATGACGACCGGAACGAACGACACCGGCTGGATGAGGCGCTGAATCTCAATCACACGCTGGCAACGGCATATTATCTGAAAGAAGAACTCCGCCAAATGTGGGAACAAGCGACCAAAACCCAGGCCGAGTTGTTCCTGACGGACTGGTGCCGCAGAGCCCGGTCCTCGGGCATCCGCATCCTGATGCAGCTCGCCAACACGCTCCAGGGCTATCGCAACGGCATCCTCGCCTGATACGACCACCCCATCTCCACCGGACCCCTCGAAGGCTTCAACAATAAAATCAAAACGCTCAAACGCAGAGCCTACGGCTATCGAAACCAGGAATACTTCAAACTCAAAATCCTGGCACTACATCGCTCTCAATACGCGTTAGTGGGATGAACCTCAAGAAAACATTGTGTCTGCAAATAGCTTATGCGATGGTGTTACAATTCGAACTGAGAAATCGAATGAAAACGGTTATTTCAACATTACAGTTCATAGCGAAGAGGTCCCGCAATGGCTGCCTCGTCCAACTCGTATTGATGATGTAAGAGAGTTGGTGGCGATGCCGCGCACGATTGTGGAGTTGATAAAAGGTAAAATTCAATACGGGAGAAAAGGGTCAGTATTTTATGGGCATATCGAGGTTCATATGAATACAATTGTATTTTCCCCTGATAAATCTGACGAAGCGTCAAAAAAACGGTGAGCAATGCCATCACCCGAACAGCTTTGCGTCCGGGTTGCGGAGCGATGAGAGGAAGTTGGTGGGGGGTAGCCAACTGTGCAGACGGCATAGCAAATTACGGGAGACATGCAATGAAGACTGGAATTCGGCGGTGCGGTGTCTTAATTTTCACGATACTGGTCATCGCAGGGCTTTACGGACTCCAACGATTCGCAGTCTCGGATGAATCAACAACTGAGGAAGTGTGGTCGTGGCCGGTTGCACTTCCCAAGACGAGTGACGCCGATATCCAACGTTCGGCAAAGAGACTGGCGACGGTTCTGGCAATGCCGGACATGCTCTGGCTGGCGGATAGCAATCCTGGATGTTGCCTCTGGTTAGAGGTTAAACAGTGGAATCCGAATCCAAGCGAGCCTGGATACATTGTCATTCTTCAAGATGGCGGTGGTCGCGTCATCGCGTCGGACGCCGAGCAATTGAATAAGGCGATCGATCGTATAGAGGGTCTGCGGAAGGTCAAAGGCGATCGTGTGACGTTGCCCAAGGGGCTATTCACGAATTATCAAATCATCGAATAGACAGCGGGGTAGCCCGGACAGCCTTGTGTCCGGGTCGCGCAGCGACAAGAGGCTCTTCAACAATTCGTGCGAAGCGGGAAGCTCACGAAGACTTGCGTTCCCCAGCGGGAGCCTGGGAGCGAGCCAAGTCCACATTCCTAAAACAGCGACAACAACATCAACTGAGCCGTGCGGATCAGCCATTTGCGTTCGGCGTCGTTGAACGTTCCCTGTTCGATGATCTGTCCCGATTTGTGATGGGCCTGCGAGATGAGCAGTTTCTGGGTATTGCTGAGCGGGTATTCGTCCGCCTCTTCCTGTTCGATGAGGATGCCGGTGATTCTTCGGAGCGAGTGAACCTCTTGAATGTTGGGTTCGGTCTCGCCGATCCACGTGGGGGCGACCGGCTGGTTGGCGACGTGCTGCGTCAGCCGGTTGATCAGGCTCGAAATGCGCGAGACTTTTCCGAAGTCGATGCGGTCGGGCCTGTCTCGTGGGGTGTGATAGTCGGGATGTTCACCGGTCGAAAAGAATAGAAACGGAATTTCGCGGTCGCGAAAGGCTCCGTAATCGCTGCGGGGGATCGCACCGATCAGATCGATTCCCAGGCAGGCGAGTTCCAGTCCAGCGGGATGCCCAACGTGTTTCAGCGACTCGTCCAGTCCTGCGCCGTGTTCGCTCCCCATGACGAAGACGCACGGCAACGGGAGATTGCCGATCGACCGGCCGATCATGTCGGCGGTGATGAATAATTTCACTTGCTCGATCGGCCAGGGAGGATGAGCGGTGAACCAGCGCGATCCCCACAACATGTGTTCTTCGAGATCGAACGCCAGAAAGACGATGCTTCGTCGCGGTTTGATCTTGAGTTCGGAGATCTGCCTGGCAACGGAGAGGACCATCGAGACGCCGCTGGCGTTGTCGTCGGCACCGGGATAGATCACGTCGCCTCGTTTTCCGAGATGATCGTAATGCGCGCTGACGATGATGATTTCATCGCGCAATTCGGGATCGCTTCCGGGGATCCAGGCACCGAGGTTGTATCCCAGAATCGTCGTCTTGCCGTCGGCTTCTTTGGCCCCCGGTATCGGCTGCTCGAATGTGACGGAAGCCGGTTGTTTCGGATCGTCGAACAACGGCTGAAGTCCGTATTTTTCGAACTGGTACGAAATGTATTTCGCCGCGACGCGAGCCGTTGCCCCGGAGCGTCCCCTGAGCTGATTGCCGGCCAGATATTCGATGTGCTTGCGGACTTCGTCCTCGGTAATTTCGGGTTCCCAGAGCTTCTCAGGGGAAGGCTGGTTTGTGAGGTTTTCGGTGACTTTATCGGCGGCGGACCCATCCCTTGAAAATGGACCCGTCATGCAAATTATTGCGAACGCGGCGTAAGCGATCGTTCTGATCATAGGGAAATGTTCTCGCAATGCAATACGGGTAAACTGGTGGTTCTGGGTGGATTATATCGGACCTGATTATGCAGAGAAGTCTGATTTTGTTGGTTGACCGGTTTGTACCGAAGAATCCTGTTGTATCGCAAGGTCAATGGCCGATGAAGAAAGTGAGTCTATGATGGAATCGAATTCAGCTCAAAAGGAGCAGGCGGGATGAAACGCAGTTCAATCATCGCGGGAATGGTCGTGTTGGTCAGTTGGATGATCAGTTCGATGTGCGCCCTCCCGGAAGCGAAAGCAGCCGGTCGAGGACAACCGACGGACTGGAACAGGTTTTACTATTACCCGTATGTTTACTATCCCCACAATTACCAGAGGCCGCAGGGAAGTTTCGATCATTTGTATTATCGATATCCCGCGGAACGACGCATCCCCGTCTTCAACAAGGATTGGCACAACTTCTATCTGATGGAAAAACCGTATTACCGCGGCCATCACGATATCCTTGATGTGTTCTAACATCCGACGGCCAATTGCGTAACATCTCGTCGAATCTGCCTCAATAACATGCATCGCCCACTGAGTTTCGACTCACGTGGGCGATTTGCATTTGGACTAGCTGATTTTGCGTCTCCCATTGTCTTAACGCTCGCCTGGCGTATATCCTGATGGACCATATGTTTGATTCGGTCGATCGATTGAAGGTTGAGCCCTGAATGAATGCTGAAAAGAGCGAGGCATTGATCATTCGCCTCACGGATTTCAGTGAGACCAGCAAGGTCGTCACCTTCTTTACGAGGGACTGGGGGAAGATCTCGGCGATGGCCAAGGGTGCTCGGCGTCTCCGCAGTTCGTTCGAAGCTGCTCTTGACCTGTTGTCAGTCTGTAAGATAGTGTTCCTCCGCAAGTCATCGGGTGGATTGGATTTATTGACCGAGGCCCAGTTGACCGCTCGGTTTCAACCGGGAACTTCGAACTTAGGTGCTTTCTACGCCGGGTGTTACGTCGCCGAATTGTTGGCGTCGTTATCCGTCGAACACGATCCGCACCCCGTGTTATATGATGCCTCGATCCTGACATTACGCCGACTCGAACAGTCGCCGGACTATAAAATTCCCTTAATTCAATTCGAACTGATCCTCCTCAAGGAAAGTGGCCAACTCCCTGTATTCGAATGCTGCCTCAATTGTCAGAAATCGATTGAAGACGTTGGATTGTGGACATACTCGATCGGCCAGAGCGGTTTTCTCTGCCCGCGCTGCCGACACGAAGAAGCCGCAAAGGTTTTGATCCATACCGGCAGCATTCACTTGATGAATCACTTGTCGCAAGGAAGCGCCAATCTGCCCGAAGGCCTGAATATCACGCCGCAACATTATCAGGAAATGAGACACGTCTTGACCGCGACGATTTCGCACATACTTGGACGAAGACCCAAAGTGCTTGCATTTCTCACCTCACTCTGAACTCATTCGCCATTCCGGTCATGGATGACCATGATTGATCCCACCTCACTTCAATCGAGTTCTCAATGCACCCGCTGCGCCGCATCCTGCGGTCGGGCGACCGGTCGTCTCTGCGCTGCGCGGCGACGATTCTCTCGTTTCGCATGCGTTCTGGTCATCGGGACAATCATGGGGGGAACGCTCACCCTGAGCACCGGTTGTCAATCATTCGGCCAAAACAAGGCGGGACTGTTTTCTGCTTTCCGAAAGTCTGACGTCCAGGCCGAAGATCCTCTGCTGGCCCAGTCGCCGTCGCACGACGAAGAAGCCTCGAACCGGCGGAGTATCTTCCGCTGGTTGAGAAAGTCAAAAGAGACCGAGTTGAGGCCGACCCCTCGCGAAGCGATGGAAGAATATGATGTGGCTCACGATCTGTTTCTAGAGGAACGATACGACGATGCCCAAGATGCCTTCAAGGCGATCTCCAAAAAATACGAAAACACACCCATTGTGGAAGATTGCCAGTTCATGATGGCCGAATGTGAGTTTGGCCAGAAAAAATATTCGTGGGCGCAGGACGGGTACGAAAAGCTGCTCGAAAAGTATCCCTCATCGCGGCATCTCGATACCTGCACCCGTCGATTATTCTCCATCGCGCAGATCTGGTTGAACGACCCGTCATTTGCTTCGCGCAGCGAACTCCAGCAGGTCGATCTGGAAGACAAAATCGTCTCGCCTCTGCCTGCGACGGAACCGAAAACAGTCTCCGAGTGGCCGATCATTCCGAATCTGTTCGATCGCAGCCGTCCCGTGTTCGATACACCAGGCCGCGCGCTCGAAGCCTTGCGCAACATCTGGATTCACGATCCGACCGGGCCGCTCGCCGACGATGCCTTGATGCTCTCGGCCAGCTATTACCTGCGGAAAGGGGACTATCAGGAAGCCGACCGCATGTTGACGCTGCTCCGCGAGGAATACCCGAAAAGCCCGCACCTCGAAGATGCGTTCATGATCGGGTCGCATGTGAAGTTGATGTCCTACCAGGGGGCGAACTACGATAAGCGCCATCTCGAAGACGCCGAGCAACTGAAAAAAGCGACGCTCAAACTCTTCCCGAACGACGTCGACAAAGGCCGGCTGGAAGAAGAACTGAAAAAGATCGACCACGCCAAAGCGCTGAGAGAGTGGGAATCGGTCCAATATTACATGCGAAAGAACCTCCCTCATTCCGCCGCCGTGCATTGCAAGATTCTCATCGAGAAATTTCCCGAAACTGAATTTGCCGAGAGAGCTTATGACCTGCTCACCGAATTGGGGCCGAAGGCTGATCCACCGGATCTGAGGCCGAAAAAATCGTTCTGGTCGTTTAGGCCGTTACATCATCCGGCGGATGAAGACGCGGAAATGGCTCGAATCGCGGAGGGCGAGACGACGACCGACGAAACTGAGAATGCAACAGACGAATCTGCCGAAGACGAAGATTCAGGCGTCACCGATGCCGATGCTTCATCGGAAGAGAGCGATCCCGCGCAAGAGGACGGCGTCATCGAAATCGAGGAATCCGATCGGCCAGGCTTGCGGCGCATGACTCCCGCGGAAGCCGGCCGAGTCAACTTACACGATATCCCTGAAAATACGGATGAATGACCGCCGCTGGGAAACATAAAACATGCCTACCGCTGCGAATGTCAACCTCTGGAACCACGCGATCCGATGCTGCCTCATCGGCGCGATGGGTTGGTTGACTTCCGGATGCGGCTACATGGTCGGTCAGGAATTTCCCACGGAAGTCCGCTCGGTCTACATTCCGGTGTTCGATTCCAGCCTCTTCCGGCGGGGCGTCGAGTTTCAACTCACCGAGGCAGTCCAACGCGAAATCCAGTTGCGAACCCCTTATCGCCTCGTCAAAGAACCGACGGCCGACACGCGGCTATCGGGCAAACTCGTCGAATATAAAAAGAACATGCTCGGCGAGACGAAATTCGACGACCCGCGCGAATTGCGGCTCGGGCTTGCCGTGGAGGTCCGTTGGGAGGATCTTCGCACCGGAGAAATTCTTGCGGAGCAATCGATACCACTTTCCGCGGATATGCTGCTCTTGGCCTCGCAGGCCGAGATGGCACCCGAGATGGGACATTCGCTCGCAACGAGCCAGCAGGACGCCGTCGATCGCCTGGCCCGTCAGATCGTGAACGCGATGGAAACGCCGACCGCATTGTGATCGGCAATGCAGTTTTGTGGCGGATACACTCTTGCCATCTGTCAGACAAGTATGATAATATGTCAGACAGAGGTGACGTATGGCAACTGACAGACTCAGTTTACGACTCCCCGAGCCGCTTCGCACCGGTTTGGAAGCGATGGTCGAATCGACCGGTCGCACGGAGTCTGATTTGGCACGGGAGGCGATCGAGGAATACTTGCTTCGTCATGGGAAGCTGCCGACCTGTTTCGACTTGGCCCAGGCCGCCGGGCTGATCGGCTGCGTCGACAGCGGAAAAGGTGATCTCAGCACCAATCCTAAGCACATGGAAGGATTCGGCAGGTGACTGCGCCGGTTTTCTTCCATGTGCTCGTTGACACCGGACCGCTGGTGG
The DNA here is from genome assembly GCA_046160425.1 of Planctomycetaceae bacterium. Classification (GTDB taxonomy): domain Bacteria; phylum Planctomycetota; class Planctomycetia; order Planctomycetales; family Planctomycetaceae; genus JAQCEJ01. Next base: position 26,728 of record JBJXGP010000554.1, on the reverse strand, counting down.
CCATCATCGACCGAAGCGACCGATATCATGCGCGATGCACCGAGACATTACGCCTCATTCAGCCGCCGCTATGGACCACCTGGCCTGTGTTGACCGAAGTCGCCTGGCTGCTCCGCAATCAACTCCAAGGATTGCAACGGCTTTACTCCGGAGTTGAATCCGGATTTTTTCGCATCGTGCCACTGGAGGAGTCCTCACTCGCCAAAATGTCTCAGTTGCAGAAGCGGTTTCAAACGCTCAAGCCGCAGCTTGCCGACATGACGTTATTGCTCATTGCCGAACAAGAGAAACACAGTGCCATCTTCACCCTCGACCGGCGCGATTTTTCCGTGATGCAGAAAAAGAGCCGTCCGAGGTTTGAGCTGCTTCCGGAAACGTTGGATTAGTCGAATAGGTCAGGGTCGCGCAGCAGCAGGACGCACGGAAGAAATGTCTGTGCCACCGCGAAACATCGTCACGCCGAAAAGAGGGCATCGACGAACGTCTGCGGATTGAACACTTCCAGATCATCGATCTGCTCGCCGACGCCGATGTATTTGACGGGAATTCCCATCTGCTGGCGGATGGCGACGACGACGCCACCCTTGGCCGTTCCGTCGAGTTTCGCCAGGACGATTCCCGTGCATTGAATTGCTTCTCCGAAATTCTGCGCCTGGCTGATGCCGTTCTGTCCGGTGGTCGCATCGAGAACGAGCAGCCGTTCGTGCGGTCCGCCAGGGATTTTCTTGCCGATCACGCGATAAATTTTCGAGAGTTCTTCCATCAGGTTCTTGTGCGTCTGTAGTCGGCCTGCGGTGTCGATGATCACGCAATCGACGTTCGTTTCGAGCGCCCGCTCGCAACCGCTGTAGGCTACGCTGGCGGGATCGGTCCCCGATGGTCGCGTCACGATTTCGCATCCCAATCGCTGACTCCAGAGCGTCAACTGTTCGACCGCCGCCGCGCGAAACGTATCCCCCGCGGCGAGCAATACCGACTTGCCGTTGACTTGCAAGAATCTCGCGAGTTTGGCGATCGTCGTCGTCTTGCCGACTCCGTTGACGCCCGCGACGAGAATTACGGTCGGCCCCGACTCGGCCATGCGAAGCGGGGAGAGCGGTTTCGACGGATCCCACGTCGAAGTGTCATCCCCTTGCAGCAGACTGATCAGTTTGTTGCTGATCGTCCCCCAGATTTCATCGATGATCACCGTGCGGCCGAGATGTTTTTCCTTCAACTCGTCGATGATCGCCGTCGTGGCCTGCACGCCCATGTCGGTGCGGATCAACCTCTGCTCGAACTCCTGCAACTTGCTCTCGTCGAGAATCTCTCCCGCCTTGAACAGGTCGCGCACGTCGGTCCGGAGGATCTCCTTGGTCTTTTGCAATCCCCGTTTCAGTTTATCGAACAAACCCATGTTGAACGTCTCTTATTTTTATCGTAGGGTGCGTCGCGACGCACCTTTTGAGGCTGATTTGTGAATCCATGTGGACCCCCCCCGGCGACTCGCCGGGGGCTAAATCAATCGGTAGGAATTCTCTCGCGTGGATAGTATCACTTCCGGGAGGGAGAAGAGAAGCGCAGAGTAGACGGCCACTCGCCGATTTTCCCGATCATGGGGGAGTATCGCATAATTGCTCGAACCGCCGATAGGCGTCGTTCCAGATATGGCGATCCTTCGGCTCGTAGCGTTTCAGCGTACACGAATTTCGCACGACCGACCTGATCTCGGCCAGCGAACCCATCGCTCCGGAACTCCGGGCCTGAATGAGCACATTCCCCAAAGCGGTCGCTTCGATCGGGCCGGTTACCACGGGGACTCCGCACGCATCCGCCGTGAACTGGTTGAGCAGTTCGTTTTGCGTTCCGCCGCCGACGATGTGAATCACTTCGACCTTTTCTCCCGACAATTCTTCGAGCCAGCCTAACACGCGGCGGTATTTCAGTGCGAGACTTTCAAGCGCACAGCGGACGAACGCCCCCGGCGAATCGGGAATCGGCTGACCTTTTCGCTGACACCATTCCGAGATCGCCGACGGCATGTCGGCAGGATTCAGAAACGAAATATCGTCGGGATCGACCAGAGAGCGAAACGGAGCCGACCCCGCCGCCTGCTGCATCATCTCGGCATACGTCAACGGCTTCCCTTGCCGTTCGAATGAGCGTCGGCATTCCTGTACGAGCCACAGGCCCATGATGTTTTTCAGCAGCCGATACGTCCCGTCGATCCCCCCTTCGTTCGTCACGTTCCGTTCGAGTGCTTTCGATGTCAGGACGGCCGACGGGACTTCCAGCCCCATCAGCGACCATGTGCCGGAACTGATATAGGCCCAGCGGGCAGTACCGGTCAACTCAGTCGGGACGGCGGCGACAGCCGAGGCGGTGTCGTGCGTCGCCGGGGCAACGACGGGAATTCGCGACAAGCCGGTCTGTGACGCTACACTCTCCCGCAAGCGGCCGAGATTCGTCCCCGGTGTGACGATGGCAGGAAACATGGCGGAGGGGATCTCCAGCTTGCGGAGTAACTCCCGCGACCAGTCCTGCTGCGTCGGATGCAGGCATTGCGTCGTCGTGGCGTTCGTGAATTCGACGACCCGGCTGCCGCACAGCAGCCAGTGAAAAAAATCGGGGATCATCAGAAACGTCTGCGCCAGCGGCAACAGCGAATGCGGCGTCATGCGCGCGGCGAGCAACTGGTAGAGCGTGTTGATCTCCATGAACTGCAAACCGGTGTTCGCAAAAATTTCAGCGCGCGGGACTTTCGTCATTGCCTGTGCCAACATCCCCTGCGTGCGTCGGTCGCGATAATGGTAGGGCTGGCCGAGCATCTCTCCCCCGGCGGAGAGGAGGACATAATCGACTCCCCAGGTATCGACTCCGACCGAGACAATCGACGAGCCGAACCGATCGGCGGCCTTCGTGAGCCCGGTGCGGATTTCGCTCCACAGTCGCAGCACATCCCAGCGCAGAGTATCGGCAAGCGAGACCGCACCGTTCGAGAAACGATGCAGTTCTTCCAGTTTGATCGCATTGCCATCGAACATCCCGGCGATGACGCGCCCACTCTCGGCCCCCAGATCGACTGCGAGATAGACCTGCTCTGCCATGTGTCATCCATTTCTCGAATCGTCAGCAACTTCGCCTGATAACAGCCATGAATGATCTTAACGGAGGGGATGAGGGGGAGACAAGGAGAGAGAGTGGGGGAGGGGGCGAGTGGGGGAGGGGGAGCAAGGCGAGCGGGGAGTGTGAACTCCCTGTTCCTGACCCTTGATGAAGAGAACGCGGCGTCGCCACGCCGCCGTTCTCCCGACGATTGACGTTTCCTGCGAAATACGGCACATTGTTACTTATTCATCCTTAATTCGGGAAGTTCAGTGACGGATCACATTGGGACTGCGTGATGTCGTACAGGGAAAACTGCTACAATCCGCTACTGTAGATATATTTGGACACATCACGCTTGGAGGCGATGATTGCATCGTGGCACAGTTAAAACTGAAATTGGGACAGACGGCGGGACTCAGAGTGCTCACGGGCGATTGCATGAAGATTTTGCCCACCCTCGCCGCAGACTCGATTCAGTGCTGCGTCACTTCCCCCCCCTACTGGGGTCTTAGGGATTACGATCACGAGGATCAAATCGGTGCAGAAGCTTCACCGGAATTATACGTGCAAAATCTCGTAGCCGTGTTTCGTGAAGTCCGCAGAACGCTCCGGCAAGATGGAACGCTTTGGCTCAACGTCGGCGACGGGTATGCGAGAAACGGCGGTACTGGAAAATGTGGTCCCAATGCGATCGTTGGCAACACCAAGAAACATATTCAGAAGCGAAATTGCAAAGTTCCGGACGTATGGGGCTTGAAGGATCGTGACCTGATGGGGATGCCGTGGCGTGTCGCTTTTGCATTACAACAAGACGGCTGGATCCTTCGATCCAAAATTGCATGGATCAAAAAGACGGCGATGCCCGAGAGTGTCAAGAATCGCCCGACGAATGCGACTGAAGAGATTTTCTTATTCGCGAAATCGCCTACGTACTACTATGACTCGCACGCCGTTCGCGAGGAGACCGGCGCAAATCTTCGCAACTATTGGGTTTTGGGGCCTGATCCGAGCAATCACGGTCATCCCGCTGCGTTTCCTCGTGAGTTGGCGAGACGGTGTATTTTGTTGGGTTCGCGCGAGGGAGACTTCGTCTTAGACCCATTTGGCGGATCGGGCACAACTGGTCTTGTGGCGAACAATCTAGGCCGAAACGCAATTTTGGTTGAACTCAATCCTGAATACGCCGATTGCGCGAAGCTGCGAGGCCCCTATGCCTCGCCATAAAGGTTCAAAGCAACTCATTCTCGATTTCTTTCTCGCCAACGTGGGGAAGGTTCTTGAGTCTCGTGACATACAAGCGGCAAGTGGTGGCGCTGTTGAATGGGCGCGAAGAGTTCGAGAACTGAGAAATGAAGAGGGCTATCAGATTCTGTCCCACAAAGATCGTGCAGACTTGAAGCCAAATCAATATCTGCTCGAAACCGTAAAACGTCAGCCCGCGTTCAAACGAAACATTTCCAAGGAAACGAGAGCTTGGGTACTTGAGCGAAATGGTTATACCTGTCAAATGTGTGGAGTTGCTGCAGGCGACCCAGATCCATTTGGCAGCGACCGGACGGTGCGATTGACGATGGGGCATATCGTCGACAAATCAAAAGGTGGTGACGACTCCCCGCAAAATCTGCGCTCGGTTTGCACGAATTGCAACGAGGGCCTACAGAACACAAGTCTTCCGAAACCCGATCAAATTCACTTATTGGCCCAGGTACGCCGCGCAACAATCGACGATCAGCGAGCCTTGCTCCAGTGGTTGCTGCAGAAGTTCAAACTTAAGGTACAGGACTAATCGTTGATGCATTCTCTTGGAATTTCAACGTTGTCTAACGCAACCTGACCAATGTTTCTGACTTGCGTTCTCATGCAGAACATGGGGACCAAGAGAACTACCCAATCCCTCACGCCGACTTCTGTTCGCTTGCCGAAAACGGGTCTTCCGGATCGCCGGCTGCGTCCCACAACGTGGGGCCGGTTTCCATCGCAGAAATCGGGGGGAACTGTTCGCCGTTCAGGTAGGTGACGGTTGCCTCTTCAAGCGGCAGACGTGCGACGTTCAATCGAGGAATTCGGCAGGTCAGCGTGACCGTGGAATCCTGGTACTCGGTGCTCTGAACTTCCGCAAATCGGGCGAGAAACGACAAGAGTTTTCCGTTCCCTACCGATGTTTCGATGCGGGCATCGACGTAGCCGTCGCCGAGGCGTTCGGCAACTTTCTGCGTCAAGCGATCGATACCCTGTCCCGTATGCGCGCTCACGCTGACGGCATCGGGATGTTTTCGCCGGAGGACGTCGAGATACGAGGGATCTTCCACCGCATCGACTTTGTTGAACACCAGCAGCATTTTGTCGTGTTCGACACCGATTTCGGTCAGCACGCGATCGACGGTCTGGATTTGCAGTTCGGCTTCCATATTGGCGGCATCGACGATGTGCAACAGCAGGTCCGCATGTCGGGCCTCTTCGAGGGTCGAACGAAACGACGCCACGAGATGATGCGGCAATTCGCGGATGAACCCGACGGTATCGCTCAACAGCACATCGCCCCAATGCGGAATCTTCCAGCGGCGCGTGCGGGTGTCGAGCGTTGCAAACAATTGATCGGCGACGTAAACATCCGAGCCGGTGAGGGCGTTCGTCAACGTGCTTTTACCGGCGTTCGTGTAGCCGACGAGCGAGACAGCGAAGCGATCGGAGCGACGCGCGACGGTCTGCTGCCGTCGTTTTTCGATCTCCGCGAGCCGGCGTTGTAGTTCGGTGACGCGTTGATCGACGAGCCGACGGTCGGTTTCCAACTGCTTTTCGCCGGGACCGCGTCCGCTACCGATGCCCCCTTCGATCCGTTCGAGGTGGGTCCACATCCGCTTGAGTCGCGGCCGGAAATAGAGTAGCTGCGCGAGTTCGACTTGCAGTTGAGCTTCGTGGGTGCGGGCGTGGGAGGCGAAGATATCGAGGATCACTTCGCTGCGATCGACGATGATCGATTCCGTCGCGGTCTCCAGATTGCGTCCCTGCGCCGGCGTGAGATTGTTATCGAAGATCACCAGTTTGGCGTCGGTCGCGGCGATCAATTCCTTGAGTTCTTCGACTTTTCCCTTGCCGAGGCATGTGGCGGCGTCGGGTCGTTCGCGAGACTGCAAGAGCGTGCCGACGACCTTGACCCCCGCCGTTTTGACCAATCCCTGAAGTTCATCCAGGGTGTGCGCTTTCGGAACGGGACTATCAGGCAACTGAACTGCCACCAAAATGGCCCGCTGTTGCTGGAGTTTCAGTTCATCACGTTTTGGTTCTGCCAAGTCGAGAGATCCTTACAATAAGAAATTCAGTGTATCGGAGAGATCGCCATACGATCCTGTTCTCAGTCTATGCATCGACGGGCATTTCAGCAATACGTCCGTCGGCGTTCTCACTGAACATTGACAGCGAGAAGAATGACGGCGAATGATTTCGGATCGTCACGATGAACGACAGCAACATCCCGGGAAAGGTTCTCTCGGATCCGCGGAAATCACCGGGAAAAGTTTCGAATACAAACACAAAAGACCGAAGGGATGCGGGAATCCTCTTCGGTCTTTCGCGTGTGGATCAAAGTTCGATCGTGGCTTTGATACCCGAGCATTTCTCTCGAATGCTCTCTCTTCCCCGCCGGCGCTCAGTCCCTGTCACTCAGTGCCGGCATCGTCTCTCTCCGGATCACTCTATTGCACTCGCCGTGCCGAAAAGGCGTTTCTTTTCGTCAATCCGAAAAGATGACCGCAACCGTTGTCCGGAATGCCACTTGTGAATCGCGGTCGAGACCAAGTTCATCGACGTTGTAAAAATTTCCGCTTCCACACCCGTCACTTTTGAAATTCTTACACGCGATATTATGGAAAATTCTACAACTTTGTAGCGCCTACGAAGAATTGGGCGCAGCGGAGCTGCGAAGACTTGTGTTCCCAAACGGAGCTTAGGAACGAGGGGAATTTTACAACCAGCCGACTGTTAGTCCTGCTCGAGAATTTCGATCTTCATCTTGCCGAGCACGTTCAGCAGCGGCAAGAACGTCAACACCGGGGCAGGGGAGTCGTCCGACAGGCTCGCGTCGGCCAGCTTGATGTGTGCCCCGCCGATCCCTCCCCGGCCCAGTGTGGCATCCAGCGGTATCCACTGATTGCCGAAATATGCTTCCGTCCACATGTGCCCGGCGAAGCTTTGCTGGCCTTCGGCATACACCAGGCCGACGGCGACGCGCGAGGGAATCTTATTCACCCGCAACAATGCGGCGAGCAGGACCGCATGTTCGGTGCAGTCCCCTTCCATTCGCTTGGCGACTTCCGCCGCGGATGCGAGCGCCGTCGAGAAATTTTTCTCGGTCAATTTTTCGTGGATATATTTTTCGAGTTTGACCGCTTTGCGCCATTGATCGCTTTCCCCAGCCGTCGCTTTGAGGGCATGTTCGCGGACCAGTTGGTCGTCGATCTGCACGAATTCGCTCCCCTTGAGAAATTCGTCCGCGACGTTCTCATTGATCGACGATTTCGGCGCGGGTAATCGAGATACGGTCAGTTCGACTTCGCCGGGCGATTTGATTTCGACCTTCTGTGAATCTCCCTCAGGGATGTAATCCATCAGATCGACGTCCTCTGCCGTGATGCGATAAACGACTTTCTTCGAGTCGTGTCCCTTGTCGAAACCGGTCACGGGAATCAACGTCCCGACGGCGACGTCGAGTTCGGATCCCTTAATCTCTTCGAGGGCGACTTCACGAGGGACCGTGTAGGTCGTGAGCGCCATCCCCAGCAGATCCGATTCGCTTTTGAGCGACTCCCCATTTTCGTCGAGATACGATTTCACCACCATCGTCGGGACTGCGGAATTCAAAATCTGCACCTTGAGCAGGCGGCTCGGTTTGCCGTCGTAGAGCTTGACCGACTGAAAGTCGTGAGCCGAGAGTTTGAGCGTCGCGACCTTTTGCAATTCCGGTAGAAATGTCTGATACGAGCGAACTTCACCCGGTTTCAGCGGATTCGACTGCAACGATCGATCCTGATACAGCGGAGACTTGATCCCCGCCTCCCAGGGAACCGAACGGGTTTGCACGCGGCCTGCAACGGTGCTTTTCACCGTGAGCCGATTCCCTTGAATGGTCCCTTCGCTGATCGTCGGGTCGGCGGGGGGATTGCGAATTTCGAAATCGTAGCGCAGGAGATCCCCTTCCAGCGTTTCTTCTGTTTGCAACAGCGTTTCCATGCGAATCTGTTGTCCGAATCGCTTCAATGTAAAATGCAATTCGTTGCGCGTGTGAATGATCGGTTTTCCTTTGTTGACTTCCTGTCGAGTCACGATGCGGCCATAGCCAACGCGCTGCTCGCCCAGAAACACGATCTGCCAGACATCCTCGAGCGGCGGTTTTTCGGCCTGCTTGTCCTTTTTGTCGGACTTGCCCTGTGCCGAGAGCAGTGACGCGTGCTGCGCGATCAACGCCATCGCGATGAAACACCACAGCGCCTTTGTCGTAAGTGAGATCGTTTTACTGCAGCTCCATCTGGTCCAACGCATGTCCGTCTCCCTCGATCTGGCTGTGTTGCGAACTGTTGAAATCAGGGCCGACCGTATCATTCGTCAGCTTCGCCGTCGCGTCAACTGATTATGTTCGGGGACCGCGCCGTCAAAAGTATGACAGAGGTTCGTTTCCGGGACAATCCCGACTCATGCAAGTCGTCAATGTCGGCATGACCTTCGTTATCCGTTCGTTGCGGAAAGTCGGGCGCGCCGGTGGACTTGGGGAACTATGTGGTCAATTTCTTCCTCATGACCCGCGAGATCGGCATAACCGGACAGTTTATCGATTCCGTTCGGCCTGCCCAGTTCACGCGATGCAAGCAGTTCGAAATCGAATCGAATATTTTTTCGTCGCCGTTTGGCATGTCTCCGACACGGTCGAAAAACACATGCTATGGTTGCTGATACAGATCGTCGTCAACCGAGATCTGCCATCCTTCCAGCCGAGCATTCATCAGTTTGTGAGTGCGAGGCGATGTGCGCAATTATCTAACAAATCAGACTTTTCTGCTGCATGCAAGGCCGTTCGACGGCCGGGAAAAATATAATGGGATTCATCAAGAAATTCTTCAAAACCACTCCACGCGACGGGCAGACCCGCACTACCCGCAGCAGCTTTGAAAATCTGACTGAAGATCAATTGGATACGCATCTGAACATCGCGCGGTACGGCGATTTCATGCTGACCGACGCCGTTCGCCCGTCGTACAACCTCGACGTGGTTCCGCAATGCGGATACCGGCGAGACACCTATCGCGATCGTGAAACGAACATCGACATACCCGTGTTGATGGCATCGGCGTCGTCCGAAAAGCTGATGGACCTGTTCATCGACCTGCTCGATCCGCTGGGAGACGAAGTCGACATCGTGCTCGAAACCAGTCACGAACGAACGTCGTCCGGTCATCTCGACCTGTATCGGGAACAGATGGAACTGCCGATTCTCAAAAGCACATTATACGACTTCGAGGATCTGCTGCTTAACGATGGATGCACGGGGATCGCCGTGATGAACCCCCGCGTCCCGCTTGAAATTCAATTCGACGAGCACAAGCTGCTCATCGTTTACGGGCGCGATTTATGGGACTTCGAGGACGTCCTCGAACGGCACGACATCGAGCGAAGCTCCGACATCAAATTCATCACCGAGGCAGAGCACGTACATTCGTCGCGAGACGAGTTTCTCAGGCAGTTCGATCAACTCCGGTACAGCCTCGGTATCGACGACTGAAGATTCACTCGCCCACGCCGGACGCTGCACTGTGCCGCCATCATGAGATTGTATTGCCGACGACCGGCTCAGTCGTTGCGCAGGCTCATGCCGCGTTCTTCGAGTTCGGCGCGAATTTCGTTGAGCGAGGTCACGCCGAAGTTGCGTACCGACAGCAGTTCGTCGGCGCTGCGCGCGATCAGTTCCCCGATGGAGGCAATCCCCAGGCGGGTGAGACATTTTCTCGCGCGAACCGACAGGCTCAATTCGCTGACCGGCATATTGATGAGCGAACGCTGCTGCGGCGTGAGGTCATCGCGCTGGTAAGTTGCATCCGCCGGCTTGGCGTGTTGCAGCATCTGGCCGATCCGCAAGCCTCGCGTACCCATGATCTCGTTGATTTCGTGCAGCGACGTTTCCCCGAAGTTCTTGTTAGAGAGCAGATCCTGCTCAGTGACTTTGGTGAGGTCACCCAGCGTGAATATGTTCGCCTTTTCGAGGCAGTTCCGGCTGCGGGCCGAAAGTTCGAAATCGGTGATAGGAATCTTGAGAACCTGTTCGAGTTCGCGTTCGCGTCGCTGAGCATCCTCATCGTAGTACATTTCGTGCGTCGCTTCGATATCCTTCAGATACAAAAGCGCCCGCTCGTGATTGGGATCGATGTTCAGCACACGGGTAAAACAGTAGGCGGCGGCCGGATAATTCTCGACGTCTTCGTACAACAACCCTAGATTGAGCAGTCCGGCGACGGTGACCGGGGCTTTCGACAGCGCTCGTTCGTAGAGACGTATCGCCTCGACTTCGTTCCCCATCTGGTTGTTCAGCGCCGCCAGACGAAACAGGGCGCCGGTATGCTGCGAATCCATATCGGCACAGCGTTCAAAATATTCGATCGCGCCGAAGTAATCGCCTTTATCGGCGAGCAATGCCCCCATCTGATACGAATATTCGGCTCGTGTGGCACCATCTCGCCCCGTGCTGCGGAGCAGTTGTTCGGCCTCGGCATGATTCCCGGCCAGTCGTAGGGCGCCCACGCGGCAGAGCGTGCATTGAATGTTGTCGAAACCGCTTTTTGCGGCCTGCGCGAATGCGCGATCGGCTTCCTGGTATTGTTCCCGGGCCATCAGGCTTCGGGCGAGAAAGTACTGGGCCATGCCGTCGCTTGACAGCGTTTTCAAGGTGGAGATCGCCGTATCGAAATCGGCCAGAATGTACGCCGTCACGCCGATCACCAGCGTATCGCGCTGGGAGTGCGAACCTTTGGCTGAGAGTTCCGCCAATGCACCACGGGCTTCGCGAACCTGACTCAGTATGCACTTCGTCATTTTCTCGGCGTCGTCAAATCCGAAAGGAGAACTGCTCAGAATGATTTGACGTGCATCGATCGTCTCTGGTGTCGGCATCGCGTTTCCGTTTCTCACTGAACACCCCTTTAATCTGAAAGCACGATTAGGAGGTCTGACTTGTGGTGAGTGAATAATAGTTTGATGTAATTCGCTTTGCGAGTGGAGATCTCACCGACATCCGCTTGCAACTCATAGCTATAACTGATGATTGTAGGTCAGCAACTGCTTCCGCTGATCGACCGCCACAAGCATATAGATTGACCACCGATTGACATGATACTTTCAGGCCGACGGCTTTCCATTCATCGCACCGACAGTATCTCATGAGAGGAATTCTCTCAACCTAATACGAGATCCCGCTCAAGCAGGAACTTGCCAAACGGACCCAGGTTCAGCCGCGGTTTAACTTCGAAGATCAGGGTTATCTTGAACGTCAGAATCACGGTGCGATCTGCCGTGGATGGGCGCCGAGTTCCTTCCCGGATCGAGTTTCAGCAAACCGTTACTCGTCGGGCACGTATGGCAAAAGCGCCATGAAGCGCGCCCGAAAGACGGCTTGGCGAACTGCTCGCTGATATTTGGCACAACTCCCTGTCCGGCGTCGCGGAGAAACTCGTCCTTCGCGATCGATCATGGCCCGCAGCGTCCTCAAGTCCTTATAGTCGACATAGACAGGTCGAGGCGACTTGTCACAGCCGTCCGGACAGAAGCGACAACGAACCTTCTTCTTCAGACGGGCTTTCTTTTTCCGCAACTTCTTAATCTGTGTTTTGGTGAAGCTCATTTCACCCCGCCTTCCTCAATCTCTTCTTCCAGATCAATCTCTTGCACCGTACCTGAATTCCGTATCAGATAAAACCGTTCGGCTACAACCTCTGCGCCCCCTGGCGAGAGTCAGAAGCCCAAGCCGAACCGGAGATTATGCGCGGTTTCATTCGAAGATGCAACTTATCCCGGATATTTTCACCCATAGTTCCGGGAACAACGACAAACAACCTCCAAAAATGATCAATAGTACACACTAACGTGTGTCACAACTCGCGAATTCCCCCGCCTTCGCGACTTACTCCATCGGCGTGATTCATTCCTCTTCGAAGAAGCGTCCACTTTCGATCCCGTGGGTTTCTCACTAGAATGACTGAGGTAAGTGGCGGAGAGCAGGGGCATCGAATCAGATCGAAGAAAAGGTTGAGACCCCGACACTTTCGTACAGAAGTGCGGTGATCTGGCTCTCCCACAACGTTAACGAACTTCCATTTCATTTTTTTATGACAACCGATAACCAGCCCATGTCCGAACCCAAACCGATCGACCAGCCGCGCATCGCCAATGCGGTGCGCGAAATTCTCTCAGCCATCGGCGAGGATCCCGATCGAGCCGGTCTGATGGAAACGCCTGATCGCGTTGCGCGGATGTACGCTGAGCTGTTTTCGGGTTTGCATACCGATTCATCCCGCCATCTGAAGAAAACTTTTCAGGAGCGATACGATGAACTGGTGCTGGTGCGAGACATCAGCTTCAACAGCATGTGCGAACATCATCTGCTGCCATTTATGGGGGTAGCGCACGTCGGTTATCTTCCCAGCGGCAAGGTTGTGGGACTGAGCAAACTCGCCCGTGTAGTCGAAGAAGTTTCGCACAAGCCGCAGGTCCAGGAGCGCATGACGCACCAGATTGCCGATCTCGTCAACCTCGAACTCGAAGCCAAAGGGGTCATCGTGGTCATCGAAGCGACGCATACCTGCATGACCATCCGAGGGATCCGCAAACCGGGGAGCCTGACGGTCACCAGTGCGGTCCGCGGTTTATTCAAGTCTAACCAATCGAGCCGCGCCGAGGCGATGGCGCTGATCAATCGAAACGCCTGAACCCCGCAGAGAACACCTGGCGGGTCAAAGTCCGCCGCTCTGAGGATCACATATCAGATGGACCCAAGCTTCTTTGCGGAATCATTTTGATTGCTCAATTTGCACTACGATTACTCTGCGGAATCAGCGGCATGTGGCTTCTCATGCCCCGCCAACTCGTGTCATCGGGTTTTTTCCGCATTCAGATGCTTCTCGGCCTCGGTCTCGGCGTTCTGACGACATTGACGATCTCCGTATCAGCAACATGGGAACATTCAGAATCGACGAAATTGACGGCGTTTCGGGTCGCATGCGCATTACTGTCGTTCATCTCATTCACAGGTTCCGTCCTTTGGACTCTGGAACGCCGCAAATCTGCGACCGCGTGTTGCGTTGGTGTTTTTGTACTTTCGCTCATTCTATTAATGGGAGGCATATACAGTCCGACAATTCAGCCGTCGGCACAGTTGCCCCCATTGTCGTTTTGGGTCAGTCGCGGGGTGGAACTTTCATCGGCGGGAATTCTCGGAGCCTCGATGACGGCGATGCTGCTGGGACACTGGTATCTGACCTCGCCGACGATGTCGCTGACGGCGCTCACGAAACTCAACAACATGTATGGCATCGCCGTGCTGATTCGCACGGTTATGGCGGCGATCGGTTTATGGGGAGGTTATGCTCAACTCGGCGGCGGTCTTCCGCTCATTTGGATGATTTTTCGGTGGACTGCCGGGTTGATCGGACCGGCGCTGGCTTTCCTGATGGTGAAAAATATCCTGAAATATAAAAACACACAATCGGCAACTGGGGTTCTTTTCGGAAGTGTGATTCTGGTTTTCATCGGCGAACTTCTCGCCGTATTATTGACCCGTGAATTGAGATACCCGATGTGAAAATGTCTGAGTCAAGAGTAAACGTATCGAGTACTTCGAGATGATGCATATTCAATTTCTCTGTCCGCACTGTTCTCAGCCGGTCACTGCCGAGAGCGAGCAGTGGCTTGATGTCATACGCTGCAGTCACTGCCAGTGGGAGCGAATTGTTCCTGCGGCAGATGGCCAATTGCAGGGGTGTCCCGTGTGCGGATGCGATGATTTGTGGCGGCAAAAAAACTTTCCCCAGGGACTGGGATTGAGTATGGTGGCCTTGGCCGCTCTTTTGAGCACCTGGGCCTGGTGGCTGTACGAGCCGGTCTGGGCTTTGGGAATTCTGTTGTTCTTCGCCCTCATCGACTGGGGCCTGTATATGTTCATGCCTGATGTACTGGTCTGTTATCGCTGCCGCACTCGACTTTCGGGGATGCCCGATGAAGCGACCGTTCCGAAATTTGATCTCGAAATACAGGAACGCTACCGACAACAGGCGATCGTCGCCGCCAAGAACGAACAGACGATTCGCTGAAGAATTCATCAAACCGCACTTGCCGGCAGACCGAGGAACACCGTGGACGAATTACGCCGACGCATCGTGGAAGACCTTTCCGGCATATTGACCGGGGAGGTCCGCTGTGATCCACTGGCGAATTCGATGTACGCCAGCGACGGCAGTCTGTTCCAGGTGACGCCGCTCGGAGTGGTTTTTCCGCACGATCAAGAAGACGTCGTTGCATTGGCCCGATACGCCGCCGATCGCAATATCGCCTTGGTCCCGCGCGGAGCCGGAACGAACGTCAATGGAGCCTCATTGGGAAGCGGCCTCATCGTCGACTTCTCGCGACACATGAATCGAATTCTCTCTATCGATGAAACGACGGTCCGAGTCCAACCCGGGGTCGTGCGAGACCAACTCAATCTGGCTCTCGCCCCTCACGGACGTTATTTCGCTCCCGATCCCTCCAACTCGGCGATCACGACCGTCGGTGGGATGCTCGCCGTCGATGCGGCCGGCTCGCATTCGATTCGCGTAGGATCGGTTCGCGATCACGTCCGGCTACTGCACCTCGTGCTGATCGGTGGCGATCATTTCGACGTCGGAATCGAACCACTGCATTCGCCATCGCGCGCGTCGCTCGAACAGCATCCTTCGCCTTCCGACCGCGATGATATGATCCGTTCGGAAGCCCGAAAGCGGAAAATCGTCGGTGATCTCAGCCGCTTGCTCGGGGAACAACAGGCCCTGATCGAAGCCCACCAACCGCTGCTGATCCGAAATTCGAGCGGCTATTTCCTTCGCGGAGTCCACTCGAGCGATGCGCTGAATATGCCGCGACTGCTGGTCGGTTCCGAAGGGACATTGGGGATATTCACCGAGGCGGTGTTGCATACGATACCCATACCTCCGTATCGCGGAGTCGTATTATTGCTGTTCGGCGATCTCGAACAGGCGGTTCGCGCCGTGCAGTCGATCGTGCCGCAGCAGCCGAGCGCGTGCGATTTGTTCGATCGCCGATTGCTGACGCTGGCACGCGAGGCCGATCCCCGGTTCGAAGCGATCATTTCACCGGCGGCTGAAGCAGGATTGCTCGTCGAGCAGGTGGGTTACAGTTCTGCTCAGGTCCACGAGCGGATTCAGAAAATCATCCGCGGTGTGACGTCGCTGCATTCGCGGATTCAGGTCGCTCAGGAATCGTACTCCGAAGAAGATGTCGAGTTTCTCTGGTCACTGCCGCGAACCGTAGTCCC
Organism: Planctomycetaceae bacterium; assembly: GCA_046160425.1. Lineage (GTDB taxonomy): Bacteria > Planctomycetota > Planctomycetia > Planctomycetales > Planctomycetaceae > JAQCEJ01. Next base: position 11,079 of record JBJXGP010000554.1, on the reverse strand, counting down.
GCTGCTATCGCAACTAAAGGGGCAGCATCGCCCGCAGCCGTTCATCGAGGACGTTGCCGTCTCGCCCGATGCGCTGCACGAATTTCTCGTCCGGACGCAAAAGGTTTTTCAGAAGCATCGCGTGATTGCGTCTCTGTACGCGCACGCCGCCGCGGGGCAGGTACACCTGCGTCCGTTTTTGCCGGCGCTCATGAATCACGATGCTCGATTTCTGCAGGATCTGGCGAACGATCTGTATCAGGTCGTCTTCGAAGTCGGCGGGACAATCAGCGGCGAACATGGCGACGGCATGTCGCGGACGGGATTCGTTCGCGCGCAATACGGCCCATTGTATTACGTGTTTCAGCAGGTCAAGCAGTTGTTCGATCCGCAGAATCTGCTCAATCCCGGGAAGATTATTTCCGACGAGACCGAACCTGCTATCCAGCATCTGCGTCCGCAACCTGAAAAGACTGAAGAATACGTCGAGCTTCAACTGTTGTGGACGCCGATGGAGATGGTGCAGGCCGCCGTCCGTTGCAACGGTTGCGGTTCCTGCCGCACGCAGGATGCACAGATGCGAATGTGTCCGCTGTTTCGGCTCGACTTGTTCGAAGAGGCCAGCCCGCGGTCCAAAGCCAACGTCATGCGAAATCTTGCCGCGGGACAACTCGACCCGCAGATCATGACGACGGCTCCCTTCAAGCGCCTCGCCGATCTCTGCTTCAACTGCAAGCAGTGCGTGAAAGAATGCCCGTCGAATGTCGATATTCCGCATTTGATGATCGAAGCCAAGGCCGAATACGTGAACGCCAACGGCCTCCCGAATACCGAGTGGATTCTTTCGCGCATGCACGCGCTGGGAACCTGGGGCTGTCGGCTTTCGTGGCTCATTAACCCCGCGATGCGCAATCGTCTCGTTCGCTGGATGATCGAACATCTGATCGGATTGGCCCGCGAGCGCAAGGTTCCGCCGTACTCGAGCCGGCCGTTTTTGCGGACGCTTTCGAAAGAGTTCACGACGAAACCGCCTCGGCGAAGCGCACAGCCGCAGGTCGTCTATTTCGTCGACTACTTTGCCAACTACCATGACCCGCTCATCGCGCGCGCGCTTCTGGCGGTGCTGCAACATAACGATATCCCCGTGTATGTTCCCACGGGACAAACTTCCTCCGGGATGGCGATGATCTCGGCGGGCGACTTGCAGGCGGCCCGCCGGCTCGCACAGCAGAATCTGCGAGAACTCGTCGATCTGGCCCGCGAAGGGTATCGCATCGTCTGCACCGAACCCGCCGCCGTGCTCTGCTTGCGGGATGAATATCCGCTGGTGCTCGATCATCCTGATACCGAACTGCTATCGAAAAGCGTCGTCGAAGCCGGTGCGTTCCTCAAAGAATTGCACGAGCAGAATCTTCTACGGACCGACATGGCCGAACTCGATTTATCGGCGGCTTATCATCTGCCTTGCCATCTGCGGTATCTGACGTCGACGTCGTCGTTCTGCGAATTGCTCCGTTTGATTCCCCGATTGAAGGTCCATACAATTGAAGCCGGTTGTTCGGGGATGGCGGGAACTTTCGGCCTGTCATCTCAAAACTTCGAAACTTCGCTGCGGATCGGTGCCGAGTTGCAAGGCAAGTTTCAGGAGGCGGCCCATCAATTCGGTCTGACCGAATGCAGCAGTTGCCGGGCACAGATGGAGCAGGGGACCAGCAAACGCGTGTTGCATCCCATCATTCTGCTCGCATGGGCATACGGCCTGCTTCCCGAATCCCGCCACGAGTTCATGCTGGGACGCGCGCGATCAGTTCGTGTCCCTCAAAACCCATAACTTCAAATCACCAACAGAGAAATCAATGGACCTGGAACTCAAACTCTTCGCTCGAGCCCGCGATCTGGCAGGGGCCGAAACGATCATCGTCAGCGTCCCGGAACGATGCCTGGTGTTGGATGTCCGTCGCGCCCTGTCCGAACAATTCCCCAATCTCACGCCGATTCTCCCCAGCCTGCTCATTGCGGTCGACAATCAATATGTAACCGATTCTATGCCTGTCGGAGCGAACGCGGACATCGCCTGTTTCCCTCCGGTCAGCGGCGGTTGAGACAACGGTCCCTGAGCATCGCTCCCTCAAATTATGCGGTCTTTTCAATTACTCCGAGAAATTACGTCCCCTCGCGTGTACAATATCCTATCGGGCAATTTGACCGCCGATCGAGTTGATTTTTCCGGGCGAACGTGTTCAATTTGAATTGCGCACACAGCCGGATAATTCATCATTAAGCTCGTTTTCTTCATCGAACAACAGCCTGATATGGCGATAGGGATTAATTGACTTCCATGACTGAGGCCACATGCATCGACATCATCGAGTTGACTGAAAAGGTCATCGATTACGTGGAATTGACCGAAGAGGTCCGTTCTCATCAATCGGGGGCGGTCATCTTATTTCTGGGGACGGTCCGCGAAATGACCGACGGACGAAAAACGCTCTGCCTCGATTACGAAGCCTATCCCGAGATGGCTCTTGCCAAATTGCGTGAACTCTCCGTTGAAACACGCACCCGCTGGCCGGTCGACCGGCTCGGCATCGTGCATCGATTGGGACATCTCGAACTTGGCGAGATCAGCGTTGCCGTCGCAGTCGGTTGTCCCCATCGCCGGGATGCCTTTGAAGCGGGACAATATCTCATCGATCGACTGAAGGAAGTCGTGCCGATCTGGAAAAAAGAGAACTGGAGCGACGGTTCGACCGAGTGGGTTCACCCGGGTTCCGGTTCGCCGATCCCTTTGTTGAAGACGGAAGGGGAGCCGCCATCATGAGCGACATGCTGCCGCTTCTCGATACGTTTGGCCGGGTACACGATAATCTGCGGATCAGCGTAACCGATCGCTGCAACATCCGCTGCTTTTACTGCATGCCAGCCGAAAACGTCCAGTTCATGGATCGTAAGGAATTGCTCACGTTCGAAGAGATCGAACATTTTGTCCGCATCGCTGCGACGTTGGGGACGAGAAAAATTCGCCTGACCGGCGGCGAACCACTCGTCCGCCGCGATCTGCATAAACTCGTCGCCTGCCTGCGAGCCATCCCCGGCATTGAGGACATCGGCCTGACGACGAACGGCATCCTGCTCGCCGAACAGGCGCAAGGCTTATACGATGCGGGACTCCGTCGGATCAACATCAGCCTCGATGCGCTCAATCCCGAAAAATTCAAGGAAATCACCCGTCGCGAAGGTTACGAGCAAGTGCTTGAGGGGATTCAAGCCGCGCGGGACGTGGGCTTCGATCCGGTGAAAATCAACGCCGTTTCGGTTCGCGGTATGACTGAAGATGAAATCGTCCCCTTCGGCCACATGGCCCGCAACACGGGAGTCGAGATTCGCTTCATCGAATTCATGCCTCTCGATGCCGACAACGCCTGGGAGCGCGAAAAGGTTCTCTTCGCGCACGAAATCATCGACAAACTTTCTGAAGAGATCATGCCGCTGGTCCCGATTCCCGACAGCGATCCCCGCGCACCGGCGAGCGAATTCACATTCGCAGACGGTTTGGGCCGGATCGGTTTCATTGCATCGGTCAGCCAACCCTTCTGTCTCAAATGCAATCGGTATCGGTTGACCGCCGACGGAAAACTCCGGAATTGCCTGTTCAGTCTGGAAGAAACCGACATCAAATCGCTGCTGCGCAACGGCGGCACCGATGACGAAATCTCCGCCGCGATCCGGCAATCCATCCACGATAAAAAAGAAGGTCACGAAATCAACACCGCCCGATTCATTCAGCCCGACCGTCCGATGTACTCGATCGGCGGATGAAATCACTGGCGGGCAAGCCGCCCGTGCCACCCATTTTCAGCCCCGATGAATCGCACCTTCAATCTCGGCAGCCATTTCCCGTGTCATCACTCTCTCGAATTTATCTCGATAACGCCGCCACGAGCTTCCCCAAACCCGAAGCCGTTTATCGAGCCGTCGAAAAATATCAGCGTGACTGCGGGGCAGCGGTCGGTCGAGGGGCCTATCATTCGTCACTGGAGATCGCGCAGAAAGTCCGCTCATGCCGGCATCGCATCGCATCGCTGTTCAGTGCCGAGTCCCCCGAACGGATCATCTTCACCTTCAACGGAACCGACGGCCTGAATCTCGCGATTCACGGTTTGCTCGACCATCATCAGGGGGGGCATGTCGTCACAACCGCCGCCGAACATAATTCAGTGCTGCGACCGTTGCGATCTCTCGAAAAACGCAACCAATATCACGTGACGATTGTCGGCCTCGATTCGCATGGACGATACAACCCGCGCGAGATCGAACAGGCCTTGCAAACGGAAACGCGACTGGTCGCGGTCACGCATGTTTCTAACGTCACCGGCACAATTCAACCGATCGAAGAGGTTGCCGAAATCTGTCGTCGCCGCGGGGTTCCCATGCTCGTCGATGCGGCTCAATCCGCCGGTCATCTGCCGCTCGATCTGCGCGCGCTGCCGGTCGACCTTCTTGCGTGTCCCGGCCACAAGGGATTGCTCGGACCGTTCGGCACGGGAGTATTATACATTCGCCCCGGCATGGATGAGCGACTGGAGAGCACGCGACAAGGTGGGACCGGGACGCAAAGCGAACTCTACGAGCAGCCGAATGACCTCCCCGACAAATACGAATCGGGCAATCACAATGCCCCCGGCCTCGCCGGACTCGATGAGGGGGGCGCCTTCATTCAACAGCAGACGATGGCATCGCTGTTCGCGCACGAGCGGGAACTGACGGCGAAACTGCTCGATGGATTGCTGTCGATTGACGGCGTTACCGTTTACGGCCCGCATGAAGTTACCGGCCGGATTGGCGTCGTCAGTTTCAACAAGGCCGGCTATGCGCCGCAAGACGTCGCGGCGATTCTGGATGCCTCCGCGCAGATCGAAGTTCGTGCGGGATTGCATTGCGCTCCGCTCGTGCATCGCTCGCTGGGGACCGATCGAGGGGGGGGGACCGTCCGCATCAGCATCGGTTTCATGAACACCCCCGACGACATCGATCGCGCCATCGCAGCGATTCGAGAATTATAATGCGAATGTGACGTCAGGCCGATCGGGCGTCGGGGAGCGGAATCAACTTGGGGATGGCGACTTTCATTCCCCTGATGCTCCCATGCCGATGAATGAGCGTGTGGAATCGCTCTTCGAGAAATTGATAGAGTTCTCGGGGTGGGCCATGCGACAGATAACGATCGACCATTTTTCCCATCTGGCGGTCGAACTCTTTCTGGCTGTGAGAGTGGACGTGATACCGCCCCTCCATCCGCCGAATATCTCCGTCGAAGTGCGGGCTGATGTGATAGAGTTCATGAACCACGGTGATCATTTTTTCGCGGAACGACAACTCAAGGAAGCGGGGCAGGTAAAACGTCAGGATATAGAGCATTTCCCGTTCGTCGATGAATAAACGTTGCACTGTCCACTGGCGTCCCTTGCGTCTTGTCGTGAGCGAACCGCGCTCGAACCGCAGGGGAGTGAGTTTAGCCTGCAATCCATGCGCGACGCGGCTGCGCGTTTGTGCAAAGGTGACGGCGATGTGGTCCATGCGAACGTGGGAAAATTCTTCCAGCCGGGCCGCGATATCGCAGCACAACAGCCGCATCGAATGTGAAAAATCGAAATGATCGGTCACACGCATGGCCCGCGAGATTCCTTTCTCAGGCGACCACGATTCCAGAAGTTTTCTATACGCACCGAACCAGCGCGGGTTCATCAAACTCCAGCCTCGGCAACAATCGGACGTGCAAATAGCTGAAAATTACCGTTTCTGCAAGAGGGATGCCGTCTCGTGCGACGTCGCCCCCGTTAGCTGGCGGGTGCGGCTTCCGTGGGAGCGGATGCTTGTGTTCCCGCAATTTCTTCCGTCATGGGCATCGGCGTGCGGCGTTTGGTCTGCACGCGATCGTGGACCCCGACGAATTCGATCAATGCCTGGGCTCCCGCGTCACCCAATCGGGGTTTCGCCAGTCGAACGATGCGGGTATATCCGCCCGGTCGATTTTCAAATCGATCGGCCAGTTCGTTGAGCAGAATATCGACGGCCCTGTGATCGCGAAGAGCCGCAAAGGCCCGGCGATGCAAGGCGACCGCGGGAGCGACGGCCCGCGCCCACTTCTGCCAGTCCTCGGATTGACGCCAGCGCTTCCAACCTTCGGAATTTCGCTCTTCGGTTGCGGCCAGCGGTGCTGCCACGCGGTACGCCTGGGCGGTCTTGCGACCAAGCGTGATCAGCTTTTCGATAAACGGACGGAGTTCCTTGGCTTTGGGAACCGTCGTGACGATCCGGCCCGAAACCTTCGGCTTCTGATCGTCGTTTTCATCGATGCGCACAGTATGTATCAGACTGACTGCCATATTGCGAAACATGGCATTACGATGACTCGCTGTTCGGCTGAGGACTCGGCCTCTCATTCGGTGTCGCATGGCAATACTTCAATCTTTTTTTCGCGAGGTCGGCGATGGACTCGTCCGACCTCATGATCCAGGATGTCGTTTATTTGAATGTCAACGGTACAGCAGAGCGTTAACGGTTAACGTCCGCTTCCCGACGAGTGGGGGACTTTCATTCCCAGTCGGAGACTGATCGCTCCCAGCCGTTCGCGGACTTCCGTGAGCGTCGTTTCGCCGAAGTTGCGAACCTGCAAGAGTTGATCTTCGGTCCGCATCACCAGGTCGCGGACCGTGTTGATGCCTTCCGATTCGAGGCAGTTCGTCGCCCGCACGGAAAGATTCAACTCGGCGAGACTCTGGTTCAACTTTTCTTCCAGTTCGAGATCGACGGGAGCGTAACCGGTCGCTTCGAGCATTCCTCGCAGGCTCGCTTCGGGAGAAATCTCTGGTCCCGGTTCGCGATACGTGATGAACGGGTTCAAGTGCTTGCGGAGAATCTTGGCGGCTTCGATCAGCGAGAGTTCGGGGCTGATCGTGCCGTTGGTCCAGATTTCGAGGATCAGCTTGTCGTAGTTCGTGCGTTGTCCGACGCGAGTTTCTTCGATCTTATAGCGAACGCGCACGACGGGGGAGAAAATCCCGTCGAGAGGAATGACGCCGACTTCGGTCTCTTTTTCGTATTGTTCGGAAGCGGGAACATAACCGCGGCCGTTTTCCACGGTCATTTCGACGTGGAAGGGAACATCGTCGGTCAGCGTGGCGATCACCAGATCCTTATTGTAGACCTCGACCTGATCGTCGCAGATGACGTCGGCCCCGGTCACGACGCCGCGTTCATGGCGATCGATCCGCAAGGTTTTCGGAGTGACGCTGTGATTCTTGACGATCAGCGATTTCAGATTGAGGCAGACGTCGGTCACGTCTTCAACGACGCCGGGAATGGTCGAGAATTCGTGTTGAATCCCCTGAATTCGAGCACGGGTAACCGCGCTACCTTCCAGACTCGATAGGAGAATTCGACGGAGACTGTTGCCGATGGTCGAACCGAAACCGCGTTCAAACGGCTCTGCCACGAAGGCACCGTAGGTGGCAGATAACGTGGCCCGATCGGTCGATACACGGCTTGGAAGTTCCAACCCTCGCCAGCGAATACGCATTGATAAATCTCCCTCGTACTAGAATTCGTTTCGAAACCCGGTCGGCGGTCAATGAATCGTTCGGTCGATGTAGCCCCGATATGCCGTTTGATTCTCGTCGCTGCTCGGGCTATGAAACCATTTGCTGTGTCAGACTATTTTTCAAAAGCTGTGTTCGCTTCGTATGCATGACCCGGCGATAAACCGCGGAGCCGGTCCTTCCGTCAACGGTCGGTGCTGCTATTAGACGCGGCGTTTTTTCGGCGGTCGACAACCGTTATGCGGAAGCGGTGTGATGTCTTCGATCGACTTGACCGACATGCCGCTCGTCTGCAAACCGGTGATCGCGCTTTCGCGGCCCGAACCGGGACCTTTCACGAGGACTTCAATTTCACGCACGCCGAATTTCGCGGCCCGCTCGGCACAGACTTCCGCTGCCCGCTGGGCGGCGAACGGCGTGCTTTTACGGCTTCCCTTGAAACCGACCGTCCCGGCAGAGGCCCAGCAGAGCACATCCCCGTTGACGTCGGTGATGGTCACCGTGGTGTTATTGAATGTGGCTTTGATGTGGGCGACGGCTCGACTGACGTTACGTCGGACCTTCTTTTTCTTGGCTTTCGACACTCTCCTGCTCCTCACTTAACCAGGCTCGCGGCGATTCGCCGCTTTATATTGCGTTGAACGTGATGCTTGTACGAATGTGTTTCGTGCTAGGACTGAATCCTGTCTGCTCTCGTCTCGCAGAAAAATCTTGGTACTATCAATTTGTCTTTGTTCAAAACATTCCGATGGGACGCAAGTTTTTCTGCGATCCAGAATCAATGCCGCATTTCCTTGACGCCCTTCTTGCCGGCGACGGTTTTCTTGACACCTTTGCGCGTGCGGGCATTCGTTCTCGTGCGTTGACCGCGGACCGGCAGGCTGCGACGATGACGATAACCTCGATAACTCTGGATTTCACGCAGACGCTGGATGTCCTGCTGCACCTTACGGCGTAGCAGACCTTCCACTTCGTATTCTTTATCCAGCAGATTGGTGATGCGACTCGACTCGTCGTCGGTGAGATCGCGGGCTTTGGTTTGCGGGTCAATTCCCAGCTTGAAGCAGATCTCGAAGGAATTCGTGCGACCGATTCCATAGAGATATGTCAGGGAAATATAAATGGGTCTGTCGTTCGGAATATCGACACCCAGAATACGAGGCATAGACGCTCATCTCCACTAAAATAACAGCCTGATCGTTATCCGACTGAATCACTGAGACCCCACCGTCGCGGGATATCGATCGCCGGGATCAATACTTCCAAACGACGGCATGACTCGACGCAATCAATCACCCGCAAACACATTGCATGACAGGAAGCGGACTCCGTCCTGTCGACTCAACCCTGTCGCTGCTTATGACGAGGGTTCGACGAACAAATGACGTAAATGCGTCCCTTGCGTCGAACCATTTTGCATCCTTCGCAGATACGGCGCACACTGGCACGGACCTTCATGATGACTATTCTCCTGCAGACACCGACATCAATCTACAACCATTTCAATCCACAACGACATCCGGTCGCTCGCGCAATAGAATAGCATGAGGCAGATCGTCATCGACATGCATCTCGTCCCATCGCATCACAGCTTCATCGACGGTCATTCGAAGAACTCGGGAGATACCTCCCCCGTCCCTCCGGAACCGGAATCGCGTGATTATAGGCGTACTCCCCCTTGAGACTCAAGCGAACCCGCCATAAATCCGTGAAGGAGACGACTTTTTCGTCGAATTCGTAACCCAAGATGCGAATTGACGTTACTTGTTATGCTTCCCAGCAGCCACGATGAACACCTGCTAATTGAACTCGCATTCGCTCGGAGAGTCATCATTCAATCGTCGGCGAAAAACTAAGGAATCCGGCGATTGCACCCTCACGGAATCAACCTTGTTGTTTTCCGTATGTGGCGACCAAAACACAACTTGCGGCATGCTGTTCACGCTCGGTTCTTTACGGTGAACTCTCGATCGGCTTCGCTCCGCCGACCATATCGGTGATGATCCCTGCCAGCGCGGTATTGAACTGCTCAGGATATTCCATCATCAAAAAATGGCCGGAGTCCGGGATCGTCACGACTTCAAACTGCGGGGCGTGCTTTTTTCCGTCGTCGACCTTCTCTTGATTCCGACGGGCGTTAATACAGATAAAGGGAACCTTGATCTCAGACATCAATGGCCGTTGCCGTTCGTTCGCGAAATCGAGCATCCCCTGAAAGGCCCCGACCCCCATGTCAGCCGAAGCCGCGGTCATCGTCGCGGTGATTCGATCCTTGAGAGCCGACTCGGTCTTTTCGCCGAAGAAATCGTGCTCGTGGTGCAAGGCCTCTCGCATCGCCTTGGGAAAATTCTCCTCGAACGGCTTACGAAACTCGGCCATTTGAGTGGCGGTATACGATTCATTCGGATCGGTCAACGTATCGACGCCCACGAGACCCGCGAGTCGTTCGCCGATCAAATTCGCCGCTTCGAGCATCACGGCCCCCCCCATTGAGTGACCGACGAGAACGACTTTGTTCGCCCCGATGTGCTCGACGACCGCGGCGACATCGCGTCCAAATGCTTCCATCGTCCATTTCGAGCGTCCCGAGTCCGAGGTTCCATGTCCTGCCAGATCGAGTGCGACCACCCGATGAGTTTTAGCAAAAAAGGCGAGTTGCGGTTCCCAGAACGTGCGATTGCAGCACCAGCCATGAATGAAAACCAGCGTCGGGTCGCCCTCCCCGCGCACTTCATAGCGAATCACTACGCCATCGCTCGAAGGGACTTCCGCGGTCCGAGCCGAATCAGGTTGGGATATCGCGGAATCAGCCAGCACGGCTTCATTCGCTGTGGAATTTTTGGGAGGTGAGTCAGTCAAAGAGTTCTCTTCTGCTGAACATCCCATATGGAGGAGCAAGATCAAACCGAGAAACTGGTAACGCCACATGATGTGACTCCAGAAAACTGCGAACGATAGAATCGAGAATTAATCCATTGATTCTAACCCCGGCTGGGGAAATTGAACACGCAAAACGATGCCACATTTGAATTCAACCCAACTGTGTCATATCTCGGACAGGCCGATTGTTTACTGACTGCTGGCCTTTTGAAAGTTTGGAAGAACGCATCCTGCCATATCGCGCGTTCACATACTAAACATATATTTTTAATATTATTTTTGGATTGTTGTAAATAGAGTGTTTTTTCTGATTATATCGGATAGTTTGGAACAGCATCTTTTTATTAGTCTTGTGAACTGATCTGCTTCTCTTGATTGGGGAAACATTGTGCGTTTCATGAAATTCGGGTTGATGTGCGTAGCGGTGCTGGCGGCATCGCCGCAATTATCACACGCCGGTGCGATTGTCGCTTGGGGTATCGATGACTTCGGTCAGGTCTCCGGTGTCCCCACGGGGGGCGACTTCATCGCCATCGCCGGTGGGGCGTGTAACGGCTACGCGCTGAGGGCCGACGGCTCGATTGTCGCCTGGGGTGGCGATGGCGGTGTCTCCGGTGCCCCC
>JBJXGP010000553.1:0-7222 GCA_046160425.1 Planctomycetaceae bacterium | reverse complement strand
ATGTGTCGGTGATGTCTCAGCGGGCGGAGTTTGTGGTTTTGGCCTCGGGCGGGTGACATCAGGCTTGGCCAGTGTGACTTTGGTATTATCTTTGTCACCGACCTACGATTGTAACAAATGGATAACGAAGTGAGAGTCGTGACCCATTAGAAACCATCCAGCATCTCCATGCACGTCGAACCCGCCGAGCTCCTGAATTGAGGAGCGAGAAGAAACTGGCACCCGAGCGTCAAAAGTCGCAGCCTGTTTGTCACATAACCATATGCCATAGGATGTCGTTAACATCACTTCATGAGCGGCGGGGTTTATCCCCGCCGGGGTTGAAATGTAAAGACGATGAAGAAGACGAAGATAAAGACGGCGGGGATAACCCCCGCCGATCGTTGTTGTCACTAGCTGCCAGCAACGCCACTCAACGCGAACCCCTCACAACGGCCCATCATCCGCTGCGACCCGCTGGCGACCTTTGTCGAACAGGATTTCGACGTCGCTCTTGAGCCCCTGCAACACGACGGGTGGCTGTGTTTGGCGCAGCCTAACACAGCCGAATTGCTAACCAGCATTCCATCCCGAATCAGCCGGCAAAAATGGAACGCAAACTCGCAGCTCGGCCGTGTTATCGCGTTGCGAAAACACAGCCACCCCGCCGGAGAATGTCGACGCCCGTAAAAAGGAATTGCAATCCGACCCCGCGATGAAAGTGGAAGCGGCCGCGATGAAGGCATTCGACAACGCCCAACGGCAATTGAACAATCCGGCCCAGCAGAAAAAAGGGATCGCGTCACTGAAACGACTGGTCAAAGACAAGCCCGACACCGAAGCGGGCCGAAAGGCACAGGCGCTGCTCACGGAACTCGGTGCAGAGTAGGTCGCGGCGTGCCACTGTTGAATCGCTTAGGATTCAACAGTGCTCTGCATCAACAATCGATCAATTTCACTGCTGACTCAAAGCTGTCAGCAGTGCCGCCCGGCACCCGACCTTCTATTCTTCCGAAATCACGATTCCGTCAAATTTCTTTTTCAACCTATTAATCCCATCGACGGATATTTGCCCTTTCGATAATTCCAGAGTTCCCAACAAATCTAAGGCCATCAAATGGTCAACACACCCGCTATCCACGAGGGTATTTTTTACGTTGATATATTGTACAACCACTCCTATTCTAAGTTCAACACCTCCGTCATTAACAATAAGAGGCGTTTTTTCTGAAAGATATTTGATACCAGTATTCGTAATTTTGGTGTTAGACATATCAAGGAGTGCCAAGGTAGAGCAGTTACGCAGAGATTTGAGCGCCTCATCCGTAACATTATTCCCATTAAGCATCACGTGCTGGAGATTTCGGAGATTCGATAATCGCTTTACGCCAGCGTCAGTAATCCGCGTGTTCCCCAAATAAAGCACGATCGTTTTTTTGAAATTACTCAATACTTTGCAACAATCGTCATCCACATTTGTACCGTATAGGCCGACGCTGCCGAGATGTTTTAGGTTCCGTAAATGTGCCATTCCTGCGCTACTTATCGACGTGTTGCCGAGATCCAGCACCGCGAGATTTTCGGCGTAAGAAATTACTCTTAAAGTCTCATCAGTGCATTTCGAATTAGGAATGCAAATGGCTATAACCTGTCCCGAGTCGTTCAATTCAAACCACAGCCCTTTCCTTTCAGCTGATTCATCTCTCCTATCAAATTGTTCGGCTCCGAGACGTGTAAGTTCTGATATCAATCGCATTGTTTTTTTCGACCCTTGATTATCCGATCTATCTTCATCAACTATATTACCCCTCTCTTCCGCGAGTGCATTGAGATGAAATGGGATAAGAGTTCCAAACTGACAAAAGACTACAAGGCAAATTGATCTGAAATAAGTCATTTCCACAGATACTCCAAACAATTTTTCCTGGAACTTATTGAATCCATTTTGGAAGGAGAAGAAGGAACGAGTCCATATTATTACTCGCTCGTGATGCTTGGATCATCCGCATTCGCGCCGGATTCGATTGCGAATTACAACGGCCCATCATCCGCTACAACCCGCTGACGACTCTTGTCGAACAAAATTTCGACGTCGCTCTTGAGTCCCTGCAACACGAGTCGGCCGGCGTCGCGGTCGTATTGTAACTGGACCATCTTATCGGGGAACAGATTGTTGCAGTGGCCGATCGTCAGGCCGGTCTGGCTGTCGACGACTTCGATCGCCAGCGATTGTTTGGTGCCGTCGGTCTGTCCGCGTTCGCGGCTCATCAACACCAGAAAGGGCAACTGGTATTGATCGATTCTGAGGATCGACCGCTGCGGCAACGTGCGCTGCCACAATAGCTCGCCCGATTTGGCGTCGACGCACCACAACGTCCCCTGCACGTGATCGGCAGGTAAGAACGTATCGCTGGCGTAGTAACTGCTGCGGGTCGATTCCACGAAGCGAACGGCTTCCTGAAAATTGATGTAGTACCGGTCGCGGTCGCGAAAGGCACGTAAGTAACTGAGATTGGCCAGTTGCTTGGGGGACAACTGCATCGACAAGAGGACGTTGCCGGTGCCGACATCGATAATTTTCAATTGATGTTCGGCGGTGATCAGCAGCAGTTCTTTCTCCGAATTCAACATCGAGAAGGCGAGAACGCGTTCGCGGAGTTCAAAGGCATCGGTCAACGGATCCCAGATGCGCAGTTCCTGTTTCGGCCGGCTCGATGTGAAGTACAGCAACTTGCGGCCGATGACGGTTCGCGGCTGGCTCGAATCGACGTCCAACTGACCTTGCCTCACGATCTTACCCGTCTGGGTTTCATAAATGGTGTAATGCGAACGGTCGGCATGAAACACGACGAGCACGCGATCGTCGCCGATGATGCCCGCCGAACTGTCGATCGTGAGGCCGCTCGTCAACAACAGATCACTTCGCAACCAGAGAATTTTCCCGGTCGACGGCTGCACCGCCACCAGGGTCGACTGCCGGGTCTGGAAGATGCAGCATCCGGGCGTGACCGGACCCACGCGCAGCATTTCATGCCGATCGATGTGCGCCGTGAAGTTGGCGGTCCAGAACGGCTTGCCGGTCTCGTACTCCAGCAGCGAGATGCCGTGCGCGCGTCCGACGGCCCCCAGCGGGAAGAAATGGCCGACGTGCCCGTTGCTGACGATCGTCGAATACTGATACGGGGGATCGACGCCGATTTCACCCACGATCAGGCCGAGATGTTTATTGATGACGGCGAGTTTCGAACCGGGTTCTTTTCCTTTTTCCAGCAGATAGAAGGAGCTGTCCGACGGAGTGCTCAATCGCCGCATGTATTTTTCATACGCGGTGCGGAGTGCGGGGCCGCTGCCGGCGAAGTCGCGTGCGGGACCGGGATTGACCATCACCAGCGGATTCCTGCTGCCGCGGATTTCGACGCGGTGTACCGGCCACGACAGCGGTTTTCGATCGCGCATCAGTTCCGCCAGCGGACCGCGGGCCGCCTGCTGGGCAAAACGCTTGCCGGTCGATCCGTCCGACAATGAAACGTCACCATACCGCGACGACAATTCATCGAGCAGTTCGACCGCTTCGTGCGTCAAGCCCGCCGCTTTCCAGATCTCATACTGAAGCCGAGTCGCCTCGGCAGCGACGACGGGAAGCCCGCTCTCGCGCACCGGCAACAGATGCAATTCACCCTTCTGAAATTCACCCCGCTCCAGATAGAGCTTCGCCAGCGCGAGGCGAACCGACGACGCCTGCGGCCACTGCGAGTAGACCATCAGGAAGCGTTCGAGAAGTTGGACGTCTCCCGAAGCGAGGACCGATTGTTGAAGCTCATCGACATAAGCCCGCAAATGATCGGAATCGCTCGAATTGATCTGCTGCTGGACCCGTTCGATCATTCCCGGCACCCAGCTCTCGGCCGAGATCCAGTGTTCGGGATTTTCGCTGTCGGGGATCAGATCGGGCAATTCCAGTTCCGCAAATTCGGCACACGATTGCAGCACCCCTTCCAGATCCTGCTGCTGCAAGTCGGTTTCAGCTTTGAATGTAAGGTACCGCGCCCGCTCTTCGGGAGTGAGGCTCAACACCGATAATTGGGCGAGCAAGACATTTCGGTCTTCTCGTTCTTCTTTCAATTCTGCATACAACAGCGCCCGCAGAGACGATTCTATACGGGGCTTGTACGAGGCGACGGCTTGTTCCTGATTCAACAAGCGGACCAAGCGTTTTCGCGCCTCAGGAAAATGCCCCAAGGTGAGTTCGAGTTCCGCCGTCAAGAGTTCAAGTTCGACGGTTTTCTTCTGCGTCACCAATTGCTGATGGACTTGCTTCAACCGAGCCGCTGCCTGGGGAAATGAAGTCACGTCTCGCAAACCGACGGAAATCACATGCTCGCCATCGGCGACGAGATTTCCCGGACGCCAGCGCGAACCGACGCCGATGGCCCCTTCAGGCGACATCTGATAGGCCTCTTCGCGAGAGACGCCGATCTCTTTGCCGCTGGCGATGTCCAGATTGGCGATTCTTCCACGCTCCAGCGGAACGAGATAGGTCTTGCCGATTTGAACTCCCTGGCCCGACGGCGTACCGAGCCAGGTCGTCCAGAGTTCTTCGCCGCTCGCCAATGATAGCCCGCGCGAATAACGGCGGCCGACGGCGAGCAGAGTCCCCGCATCAATCGCCGCGAGATAATCGGTATCCTCGACCGCCGCTTTCCAGAGGGAGCGACCGGAGGCCAGTTCCAGGCAGTGAATCGATTCAGAATCGTGGGGCAAATACAGGATGCGATTCCCCTCGACGAGCAGCGTCTCTGCAAACGGATTCGCCGACGCGTTGTAGCCGACGGCGTTCGGCCAGCGGCTGTTCTCGAACTCGTAAGCGGCATCGCTCAAACTGGCCGCCCACAACAACGAACCCGAATGGGCCTCGACCGCAACCACTGACTGCATCAGCGTCGGGCAGATCAAGATCCCTTGCGAATGAATCGGAGTCAACGACTGCAAGGCTCTTCGAGTATCGATGCCGATCGGCCGGTCGACGAAACATAGCCCCTGCGACCAGATGAGGTCGCCCGTTTTGGCAGAGAGCGCGAGCAAGTTGATCTGCCGATCGACCTCGGCCATGACGTACAACATGCCGTTGACCGCCAAAGGGGGACCGAGGAAGAAATGCCCCGCGTAAGGATCTTTGTCGGCAGCTTCTCTCAATTGTCCGCCAATCGACCATAACGGCTGCACCGTCGCCATTGGTTCGGATCCGCCGGGAACCGTTTGATCTGAACTCGCAGACGATCGATCGTTCGAGGATTTCGTCGGCTTTATGCCGCGAGTTGCGGAAACGGACGCCGTCAGCGGCAAAGCGATCAGCCGATTGATCCCGCGCCGTTCGATTTCGGCGAGCTGCGCGTCTTCGATCGGCTGAGGATTCGCGGCCCCGGATGCCTTGTATCGAAAGGGGGTGAGGATTGTTCCGTCGATCGCGTAGAGTCGTTCTCCGTAGCTGGTCAGCGAACCCATCAGTGCGTTGTTGGCATAGGCGTGATTGAGCAAACCCGCCTGCAGGGAGGGAGTTGATATCCGTTTCTGCGGTTCGCCTTTGGGATCTCGTCCGCCGCGAACGCGAAACCGGGGAGGCATGGCTTCGGGATTTTGTCGCGGACTCCCCATGCGAGGCCGTTCGCTCCCCGCTTCGGTTTCCCCCAGCGTCCGCGAGAGAGAACTTTCAGCCGGGAACTCCCATAACGGTCGTCCGCTGTTTTTTTCGATCGCCAGAATGCCGCTGGGACTCCGTACAAAAATCGCATCGTGGACCGCGAGCGGAAAATTGCAGACGGACAAGGGGGTCATCCCATCGGTCTGGTCTTGTTCCCAGCGAGAGAACAGGCTCTCGCCCAACGGCGTCCCCCAGATCCGAAAGGGATGCCGCCATTGCGGGATCCAGTACGGGGCGCTGGCAATCGATTGTTGTGACCGCAAAGATCGCGCATCGGAATCGACCGCCTCGCGATCGGCACGTCGCGCACCGAGCTGCTTGAGCCAGGCGTCGATCGTCATCGTTTTTCCGCCGAGCGCGAGAGTTCGCTCGCCGCTCAGGGTTCGCTGCCACTCCGAGGCCTTTTGCTCGTCGCCGGCGGCCTGCCAGGCGATGACGGCTTTCAGGCGAATCAGATCGTCGATGCGGTTGCGATGGGCCGAGATGCGGGCCAGGTGGTCCCACAATCGCGCCGCCTGAAGGGGATACCCCTGATCGAGCCACTGGGTCGCCAGACGATTCGCCGCTAAAAATCCGGTGGGAGTGTGCAGGTATTTCTGACAGATCTCGTGATACAACTTCACGTCGCGAGACCGGTTCGCCTGTTGCCAGAGCAGATTGGCATCGTCGCCGAACAGCCGTTGATATGACTTCGATTCAACGGGAGTGAACTGGTTGAAGCGGTCGATCACTTCCTGACGAATGCTGGTCAGTCGTTTTGTGTCGTTGTTCCACAGGAAACCGTCTTCGCCCTGCGTCAACAGACGCTGCAATAACGTCAACCCTTCGGACACCCGCCCCGCAGTTAGCGCATCGAGGCCTCGCTTGAGAATGATCTGTTGCCGCCGGTTGCGATACACGTGTTGCGTCAAGCGACCGCTGATCGGGGACTCGACAGCGGGAGCGGGTTGCCCCCATGCGCGGTCGACGGATGGGTCGCAGTTTGGATCGAGGACCGCCGCGCAGTACAGCAGCACTCCCCATCTAAAGTATCTCTGCCACCGCAGGGGGATTTCCCGCGTACGCAACGAGCTGGATATTCCACGTTCTCTCATCGGTTCGAATCCTTGTTAGCGAACCTAATGAACGTCGGCTCCTTCTCAAAACGGCTGGTTCCTCAGCGATGTCGGGCGGGGATATTAACACGAACCCCCGATTTTCTCCCATACCGGTTTTAGGGCACGAATTCGCCCTCTGCCACCGGGTATCGCAGAGGATGTTCCTCATGATCCATTTTACGTACTTGAGGGGACGTGGTCGCAAGGATATTTTCGGGATCTCATCGAGAGGACGTCAGAGCGACTGCGCGACACGAACTCCACTCAAAACAAAAAACCCAGAGACAAGCCTCTGGGTCGATGGAAGGTCAAACAATATCATCGGAAACCGGGTTCGTCAGCAACCCGACGGGACATCATGTCTCTCTATGAAAAAGGGTGACTGACGGGTTTCGCACCCGCGACCTCCGGATCCACAATCCGGCGCTCTAACTCCTGAGCTACAGCC
>JBJXGP010000552.1:0-2827 GCA_046160425.1 Planctomycetaceae bacterium | reverse complement strand
CCAAAATCTATTATTAAACTTTCGTTCCATTCAATTATTCGCGCGTAACGAACTCATCGAGGTTGAGGATCGTTCGCGATAAAATTGTCCACGCTGCCGATTCAGCGGAACCGATGTCAGCAGTTCGACCGGGGTCGGCGACTTTCTCGGCTTCTTCAGGATGTTGTGTGTAATAGGCTCGGCCTGAATTCAACAGATCGATCAAAGCCTGCTGCTCGGCGATGCGCGGTTCGCGATGCAAGGCGAGTCGGTAAGCGAGATGAATACGCGAGCCGTCTTCTTTGGAAGTAGAGATCACAAGTCGCGTCCCCAGCGCGCGGGCGGTTTCGAGAAACGATTCTTCGTTGAGCATCACCAGCGCTTGCAGCGGGGTGTTGGAGTTGATGCGCTCGAGGCTGCTGAGATTCGAATCGGGGCAATCGAACGTCATCAGATTGGGATGCGGTGCCGTCCGCTTGAAAAACGTGTACATCCCCCGGCGATAGCGGTCGTCCCCTTGACTGGTTTTCCAGCTAAAATTGTTCGCGTAACTGATCTCGGCGACGTCGGCGGGCATCGGGGGGAAGACGCTCGGTCCGCCGATTTTCTGCGACAGCAAGCCGCTCACTTGCAACGAAATATCGCGCAGCGATTCGGCTTGCACGCGGAAACGATTCTGGCGATGCAGGAACAGATTTTGCGGATCCTTGTCGGCGTATTCCTCGCGAATCAATGACGACTGGCGATACGTCGATGACGTCACGATCGCGCGGATCAACTCCTTCCGGCTCCAGCCAAGGCGCAGATACTCGCGCGACAGCCAGTCGAACAATTCCGGATGAGTAGGAGGCTCGCCGCGAACGCCGAAGTCGCTGATCGTTCCGACGAGTCCGCGATTGAACAACTGCTTCCAGACCTGATTGACGCTGACGCGCGGTGTGAGCGGGTTTTCGCTCGACGTCAGCCAGTTGGCGAAATCGAGCCGATCGGCCATCCCTTCAGTCTTGCGTGACGAAAACGGATGCAGCACCTGCAAAGCCGCAGGTTGGAGTTCGCTCGTCGTGATCGGGCTGAGGAAATCTCCGCGGCGCAGCAGGTATGTTTTTCGCGGATCGCCGCGCTGGGCGATGATCCGCACATCCATCTTCGGTTCCACCGGCTTCTGACTTTGATGTTGGGCAATCGTCTGACCGATTCCCTTCGCGGCTTCATCTCTCGTCATATAGTACGCCAATAGCGCCGCTTGTTGATCGGCGTTTCGCTGACCCGGTTCGATAGCAAGAATCTCGCGGATCGCCGACGGCAACTCGTCACCTGTGCGCAATTGAATGCGGAACCGTCCCAGCGTGTGCTGCGACCCATGTTGCTGACTGAGGACCACGCGAAACCACGCCATGCCGTCGGCTGCCGCAGTCCCCGGCTTGGGGAGCGGACCGTTCGCCGTCAGGAGCAGTTGATGGTTCTGCCCGAACTGCGGTGCGATGGCCCAGCCGGTCTTGTCGTTCCCGTCGATCACACCGGCGGGATTGAACTCGGCTTGAAAGATATCGGCTTCGGTGGCGGTGAATGCGACCTTGTGTTCGTCCTTGAATTCATCGCCGGGGGCGGAGAACAACGTCAGTTCGCTGAGGACAAAATTGCCGTGCGGAGTCCGTCCCGGCCCTTTGGCTCCGAGGGAGTCATCGGCGAGCGCATCCAGTTTGATGCCGTTGGCCAGCGCGAGATTGGACTTGAAAACCACTTCGTATGTCGCCTTGTCGGGGTTGTTTCCCGCAACAAGCAGCGAGCCATCATCAAGTTTCTGAAACGTGACCGCTTTGTCATCCGCCGAGGCGCGCACGAATTCGAGCGGATGAAATTCATAACGATGAGGAAGCTCGGCTTGCAATTGTGGCTCCCACGTATCGCGCGATGCGAGAAGTTGATCCTTGCGTGCCTGCAACTCGGTTTCCAGAGCGGTCAACTTTTGCTGATAGACATCCATCAGCTTGACGTATCGATCGTAGGCGGCCTGAGAGGTCGGGACGCGAGAGACCGTTTCGTCTCCGTTATTGAAGAAGGCGAACATCTGATAATACTCGGCCTGGCTGATCTCGTCGTACTTGTGCGAATGACATTGCGCACAGCCGACGGTGAGGCCCATCCAGACCGCTCCGGTGGTGTTGACGCGGTCGATGGTCGCTTCCACGCGAAACTGTTCCTGGTCGGTCCCCCCTTCGGTGTTGGTCAAGGTCTGCCGATGAAACGCCGTCGCCAGCCGCTGTTCTTCGGTCGCATTCGGCAAGAGATCGCCGGCGAGCTGCTCGATGGTAAACCGGTCGTAGGGTAGATCGTCGTTGATGGCCTCGATCACCCAGTTGCGGTATCGCCAGACATCGAGGCGGGCGTTGTCCTTTTCATACCCGTCGCTGTCGGCGTATCGCGCCTTGTCGAGCCAGTTTCGTCCCCAATGCTCACCGAAGCGAGGAGAACTGAGATAACGATCGACGAGCTTTTCGTAGGCATCGGAAGAAATATCCTGCTGAAACTCTTCGACATCATCGGGAGTCGGCAGCAAGCCGAGCAAGTCGAACGAAAGCCGGCGGATCAACGTCACGCGATCCGCTTCAGGTGAGTACGTCATTCCGGCGTCGTTCAGCTTTTTCAGAACGAAGGCATCGATGGGATTGCGAATCCAAGCCGAGGCATCACCGCCAACCGATGGCGGGACAACGGATGCCAGCGGCTGGTACGACCAGTGCATCGATTTTTCGAGCGGCGGATCGTTCTGCGTCGGCCAGTTGGCCCCTTGATCGATCCAGGCGCGAATCAAGCCGATCTGTTCGGACGTCAGTCGATCCCCCTCCGG
>JBJXGP010000551.1:0-10798 GCA_046160425.1 Planctomycetaceae bacterium | reverse complement strand
AACGGGGTCTGAATCCCCACTATTAAAAGAAGAGGATCGCGCATGATCGGATATTAATTGATGGAGGTTGGCCATGAGACTCACATTACGAACGTTGTTGGCGTATCTCGACGATATTCTCGAACCGGCTCAAGCGAAGGAGATCGGCAAGAAAGTCGCCGAAAGCGATGTGGCGAGTGCGCTGGTCAGTCGGCTGAAAGAAGTGACGCGGCGCCGGCGACTTTCGGCACCGGATGTCTCAGGACCGGGGAGCGGGTTGGACGCCAACCTGGTCGCCGAGTACCTCGATAACACGCTTTCGCCTGAACAGGTCGCCGATATCGAAAAGATCTGTCTCGATTCGGACGTCCATCTCGCCGAAGTGGCGGCATCCCATCAGATTCTGGCTCTCGTATTGGGTGAGCCGGTTGAGATTCTGGCGGAAAGCCGGGATCGAATGTATGCCCTTGCTCCATGCCGAAATTCCAATTCGGCTTCCCGTTCCACGTCCGATAATGATGCTTCCGCTCTGGATCAGCATGATGCTGACGAGTCGGCGAATACCGACGAGGAGTCTCTGGCGGCACGTGATGCAGTGCGATTTCTCGCATCCGGTTCCGCGCCGGCGAGCGTACCCGCTAACGACGATCAGGTGCGACCTGCATCCGATGCATCGCAGGACAGGATCCCGAAGGTCGCCGATCAGAGACCGTTCTGGTCGATGAGCATGCCTTACGTCATCGTGGCGGGGATCGTGGCGGTTTGGTTCGGGTTGCTGGTGCTCGATCCCACATTGTTTAACGGAATCCTGGGCCGAGACGGCGATCAGGCGGTGAATGAATCTGCCCACGAAAATGCTGTCGCGCTGAATGCGAATTCCAAAATTTTTGAGACTTCGTCGAATGATGCCGCTGTGGATGAGAAATCGAACGTCGCGGCCATCGACGGCGATCCAACGGCAGATGAAGCGATTCAAGAACGGGCGGGCGACAGTGCAACGGCAGACGAGGAAGGCGAAGGGGACAGTGTGGCAGTGATCGCCGAGTCGGTGAACACCGGCGGGGCGACGGATGAGGAATCATCCGACACGGGCGAGGCCGGCGTCGATCCGCCCCCTCCCGCCGATGACTCCGATACGACAACAAAAGAGGAATCGGATGATTCCTCGGTATCCGAAACGAACAAGGGGACCAAGAAGACGAGTGCGGGGAAATCATCCGTCGCCGTCATTGATCGTAAGACAATCGCCGCCAAAGGAAAATCAAATACGAAGAGCGCCACGATCGCGAAGCCTGAGACGCCCGTCGTAAGTGCAGCCGAGGGGCCGGAACTCGAATACTCTTCGAAGGAAGGGGTCTTGCTGCGATACGATTCGGGGGCCGCCGGTTGGTTCATGCTGCCGCATCGCTCGATCGTTCGCACCGGTGAAGAGCTGGCGTGTCCCGCTCCATTCCGCTGTTGGCTCGAGGTGCTACAGAAAACCTGTCGGGTGACTTTGCTCGAGGGGACTCGCTTGAAAGTGATGCCTCCGTCGGAAGCGGCTTTATGCGGCTTCGATGTCCGGCAGGGCCGTTTGTTATTCGAAGCGAATCAACCGCAGGTGGTGCTCTCGTTTTCCATTGAGGGAAAACTTTGGCGTCTGGAGTTGTTGACCGGCGATGCCGTCTGCGGTGTGGAAGTGATCCGCCGCTTGCCGAGTCATTTTGAAGAAGACGTCAGCGACAATCCGGTTTTCGCCAAGTTGATCGTGCTGCGCGGATCGGTGCGGTTATCCGAAGGAGACGATCGCGTCTTCATGATGGATCGACAGGATGCGATTCCGTTGGCCGGGATGCCCAAGGAAGAAAATGAAGAGTCGGCCGTGACCCAATTGTCGTTGACCGCCATCCCCGAATGGCTCAGTTCGGATGTCCCCAAAGTCACTGCGATTGCTCGTCGCAATGCGTTGGCGTTCGAGAAGGAGTTCGCGCTCGATCAATCGGTCGAATTGACGATTCCCGCTGCGATGCGATATGAGGATCCCAAGATCTCCGAGTTTGCGACGCATTGCATGGCGCTCATCGGCGGCGGAAAAGATCTCGTGCAGGCGCTGGCGATCGATTCCGCTGTCCACCCTGAAGCGAGAATGGCGGCGCTCGCCGGTCTGCAATATTGGTTGACCATCGACGAAGCAAATCGTCTGTTATTAAAGGAGGAGCTGCAGAAGCATTTTCCCGCCGACGCCGATACGCTGTATCGGCTCATCTGGGGTTATAATAGTGAAGACCTGAAAGCGAAAGATGCGTCTCAGGAATTGGTGAACTGGTTGCTGCACGAACACCTCGTCGTCCGCGAACTCGCTTTTTATTACGTTCGCAAATGGACCGGGAAGACCAACGAGTACCGTCCGAATGGTCCGTCCAATCAACGCAAGGCGGCGACGAATCGCTGGCAGACGCAAGTCGATAAGGACGGTGCGCTGCTGAAATGATTCCGGTCCCCGGTTCTCGCCAATCTATTTTTCGGCGTCGAACTTGAATACCTTCCGAATGGGATTGTATTTAGACCTGTACTCCTGGAAAATAGGAATTGCTGATCGTCGCGTTGTCGTTCATCGCTGAGCATGAAAAGACGTATTCTCTCAGGAACGGGGAAATATGCTGCGCATCTTCGGGGAAACCGCGAAAGCCTGTGACGGAATTCCTCGTCGCGAGGCGATGTGCGTCGGCGGCTTGTCGCTCTTCAGCGGATTGACGTTGCCTCGCATTCTGCAAGCACAGCAAACATCGGCACAGATTGCTTCTTCGAGCAGAAATACCGGGCCGCATCATCCAGCATCGGCGAAATCCGTCGTGCTGATCAATCTGTTCGGCGGTCCGCCGCATATGGATATGTTCGACATGAAGCCGAAGGCTCCGGACAATGTCCGCGGCGAGTTCCAGCCCATTTCGACGTCGCTACCCGGGGTCCACATCTGTGAACTGTTGCCGCAACTCGCGCAATTGATGGATCGCACGACCCTCATCCGGACGTACTCTCACAAATACAACAGCCACAACCCGTACAACGTGCTTACCGGTTTTGACGGCGGGAACGATCGAGAAAACTATTTCGCGAAGCGGACCGACCATCCGAGTTTCGGCTCGATCATGCAATACCTGGGGATGGGATTGGCCGATGTCCCTCCGTATGTGATGATGCCCGCGTTTCCCGGATACACGCAGGCCTTGAGGCGTTCGGGGCCGTATGGCGGTTATCTGGGGAGTCAATACGATCCGCTCTTTACGGTCTGCGATCCGAAATTCGAACGCGAATCGAAAGGCGATTACGATCCGGTGCTGGCGGTTGGAACTCCGGTGTTGCCCTCCGTCGGCGAACTCCCCGACATCTCCGCCGACCGTTTGAACCGCCGTCGTTCGCTGCTCGAACAAATCGATAGTGCCCGGCGAACATTGGAAGCATCGCGAGCGACTCAATCGATGAGTCATTTCCAGCAAAAGGTGTTTTCGCTGTTGACGTCGACCAAGACGCAAAATGCATTCGATTTGGCGCAGGAACCCGATGCCGTTCGCGATCGTTACGGTCGCAACCTCTGGGGTTCGAGCATGCTCATTGGAAGGCGTCTGGTTGAAGCCGGTTCGACGCTGGTCACGATCAACTGGGAAGCCAAGAACGGCAGCCACTGGGATTTGCACGCCAATAATTTCGGCATGCTCCGCTCGCTTCTGCCGCAATTGGATCAACTCGCCTCGTCGTTGATTCTCGATCTCGAAGAACGCCATCTGCTGGATTCAACTCTCGTCGTCATCATGGGAGAAATGGGACGTTCCCCGAGAGTGAACGGTGCCGCGGGGCGCGATCATTGGCCGCAATGCGGCTTCGCCTTGCTGTGCGGCGGGGGAATCAAACGCGGCACTGTGATCGGTCGCACCGACGATCAGGCCGCGTATCCGACCGATCGCCCCGTCTCGGCGGGGGATTTGGTAGCGACGATCTATCAAGTGCTGGGGATCGACCCCAACATGACGGTCAACGACCTGAACGACAGGCCGATCCATGTCAATCATGGCGGCGACCCGGTCTGGGAAGCGATCGCCTGACTTTTGCTTCCGGGTGCGTTAGAATTCCACGCGTGCGATTAATGTTTTGTGTAATCGGTACGTGTGGGAAACTATCGTAAACCATCATGTGGCTCAAGCTGCAACAATTATTGGGACTGGTTCGTTTCAGCCATACGATCTTTGCGCTGCCGTTCGCGCTCCTCTCGGCGATTCTCGCCTGGCGAATCACGCCGTTTCGCATTCGGGATCTGGTTGGGATTTTGCTATGCATGATCT
Source organism: Planctomycetaceae bacterium (assembly GCA_046160425.1). Taxonomy (GTDB): domain Bacteria; phylum Planctomycetota; class Planctomycetia; order Planctomycetales; family Planctomycetaceae; genus JAQCEJ01. The sequence continues at coordinate 6,503 of JBJXGP010000551.1, read as the reverse complement.
TCGCGCGCTCGGCGGCGATGGCCTTCAATCGCGTCGTCGATCGCGACTACGATGCGCAAAACCAGCGGACGGCAAACCGACATATTCCCGCCGGGCTCTTGAGCGTCAAAACCGTGACGGCGTTCACGGTCATCTGCTGCATTGGTTTCTTGTGTTCGACGCTGCTGTTCTTCCCGAACCGCTGGCCCCTTTATCTGGCGGTACCGGTGCTGGGGTTTCTGCTCGGTTATTCGTATGCCAAACGCTGGACGATGTGGTGCCATTACTGGTTATCCGCCGCACTCATGCTCTCGCCGCTGGCGGCGTGGATCGCCATTCGCGGCACGTGGGACTGGCCCCCCGTGTTGCTTGGGGCCGCAATCTTTTTCTGGGTGGGTGGGTTCGACATCATCTACGCCTGCCAGGATACAGAGTTCGACCGCGCGGTCAGGCTGCATAGTCTCCCCTCCCGCTGGGGAATCAAACCGGCCTTGCGGCTGGCGTTCTTCAGTCATCTGGCGACGATCTTGTGTCTGTTCGGGTTATATTATGTCGCCGGGATGGGGCTGCTGTTTCTCGCCGGCGTCATTTGCGTCGCGGGGCTTTTGGCCTACGAACACTGGCTCGTTCGACCGGATGACCTGACCCGCGTCAACATCGCTTTCTTCAACGTCAACGCCGTCATCAGTCTCGGTTTACTGCTGTTGGGAGCGATGGATATCTGGTGGATTTCATGGCGCTGATCGCCAACGGATACGAGATCGGTTCGGATTTTCCGTTAACGTTCGATAAATCGAACGGTTAATCCTTCGGAGTGGTTGAAATTGTCCCCGATGTCTACAATATTTGACGCCGGAGTTTTTTGAGAGATTCGCATAACGGAAACATTCACAACCATCATGATCGCCGCACCATATCAGCAGAGATTGAACGAGATTTCCGGGAAAGTTCGCGAGGGAAGCCGACTTTCGTTCGACGATGGCGTATTTCTCGACCGCGAAGTCGATCTGCTCACGTTGGGGCAACTTGCCAATCATGTCCGCGAGCGGAAGAACGGCAACTATGCCTACTACAACACCAACATCCATTTGAATCCGACGAACGTCTGCGTCTACCGTTGTACGTTCTGTGCGTTCCGGGCGGACCTGAAGGCCGAGAAAGCCTACACCTTCACCGAGCAGATGGTCCGCGAGCGGGTACTCGAAGCGAAATCGCTCGGGGCGACCGAAATTCACGTTGTGGGGGGATTGCATCACCAGAAAGATTTCGACTGGTATCTGAACGTGATCCGCACGATCCACGAGACCTGGCCGGCGCTTCACATCAAGGCGTGGACGCCGGTCGAAATCAACTGGTTCAGCTACCTCACCAAACAGCCGATGCGGTGGGTGCTCGAGCGGATGATGGAAGCGGGGCTGGGGAGCATGCCGGGGGGTGGAGCCGAGATTTTTCATCCCGAAGTCCGGGAGCAGATCTGCGAGCACAAAGCCGACGCCAATGAATGGCTGACGACCCATCGCGAAGCCCATGCACTGGGACTGCGAACGAATGCGACGATGCTTTACGGCCATATCGAACGGAGCGAGCATCGGGTCGATCATCTCTGCCGGCTCCGCGAATTGCAGGATGAGACCGGCGGGTTTCAGACGTTCATCCCGCTCGCGTTTCACCCCGAAAACACGAAACTCTCGCACATCATCAAACCGAGCGGCATGGCCGATCTGCGCGTCATCGCCTTGTCGCGGCTGATGCTCGACAACTTCGATCACATCAAGGCGTACTGGATCATGCTCGGGGAAAAGACGGCTCAAGTCGCGTTGAGCTTCGGTGCCGACGACATCGATGGGACGGTGATTCACGAAATCATTTATCACGACGCCGGGGCGAAAACTCCGCAGGGTTTGACCGTCGAGCAGTTGCATCATCTGATTCGAGAAGCGGGGCGGATTCCCGTCGAGCGCGATACGCTGTATCGCCGGGTCATCCGCAACGGCGTCGACTGGCAGATCGGCGAACCGATTCGTATCGGTCATGCACTTGAGACTCGCGAAGTCTGCGCGTCGAAGTCGTAGGCGATGAACTTATAACAGGTCCGGTCATGCCCGAAGCGAACAGCAATGCGTTGCCGACGTGCGAACAAAGATCGCTGACGTTCGCGCATGGCGAGGCGATCGGCATCAGTCATCGCTGGTTCAAGGGTCAGTATTGTGCCATCATCACCAAGGTGGGGCTGGTCGGTTGCGGGATTTACGACGTCGCGACCGCCGGGAAGTTCGGACAGGCGATCGCGATTGCCCGCGGGACGCCGAGTCATCCGCTGGTGACGCCGGAGGATCTGTTCGGGGCGAAGATCGTGGAGGCGACTCCGCAGGCATTGACGTTGGGAGTTCATCCCGGAATGACGGGACGAGAGGCGGTGGAAATCATGTTACAGCAGGAGCAAACGATGCGTCATCTCTCCGCCCCGATCCGGGTGCAGAACCTCGATCATGTGACGCTGGTGGTCAAGGATCTCGAACAAACGCGAAAGTTTTACCTCGATCTGTTAGGACTCGAAGAAGTTCCGCGCCCCGGCTTTACTTTCAGCGGGGCGTGGTTTCAGGCGGGGAATCAGCAGATTCACCTGATCGTGGAAAGCGCCGAATCGGGCCCCGCCGGCCAGCCGAAGCCTGAAGGACGGGTCGGCAACCGGACCCATCACTTTGCCTTTCAGGTTCCCGATGCCCGCGCGGCGGGGAAGGTCTTGCAGGAGCGAGGGCACGAGATCATTTCCGGCCCGAAGGAACGCCCCGACGGAGCCGTGCAGGTCTTCGTCTGCGACCCCGATGATTATGTCGTCGAACTCTGTTCGCTTCCCAACCGGTAATTTTCGGTCGAAATCGGCCGAAAAATCGATTCGAACCGATCAGTCGACGAGAAACTGGACGATCATACCTAAAAAATCCCGCTGTCCTCTGAATCTTCGACTGGCCAAACAGGGGAGATTCGCATTATACTGCGGCTTGTAATTGCAGCCCCACTTCGTCATCACATTGTCACCGAGTAAACCTGGAGAAAGACGCAATGGCGTTGGCCCCCAAACAGATGATTGTCGGCTCGATGATCGCCGCCGGCGTGGTCTCGCTGGCCTGCCTCGCGGATATCTTCTTCGGCTTTCCGTTTTCGGGACAGACCGTCATGGACATCATGTTCCTGCTCTCTGCCGGCATGGTCTTCTACCTCGGGTTTGATTCGATGAAAGAGCAAATGTAAGCCCGGGCTTGGTGTCGATGTTCTGTGATCGGCCTTACAAATCCAGATCATCCGCCTGGTTGGCTTCTTCCATGATGATGCGGTAGCGTTCGCTCGCATCCTTCCCTAACAACTGCGTGAAGGTCTGGTCGGCGACGATCTGGCTGTCGATGTCGACGCGGAGCAGCGTGCGGACGGTCGGGTCGAGCGTCGTCTCCTTGAGCTGCTTGGCATCCATTTCACCCAAGCCTTTGAATCGGTAGATTTCGTATTTCCGGTTGGCGGGAAGCTCGGCGAGAATTTCTTCCTTATGCACGTCGTCCTGCGCGTAGTGCGTGTCTTTGCCGACGACGATGCGATAGAGTGGGGGCTGGCCGAGGAACAATTTTCCCTGGCGGATCATGTCGAGCATGTGCCGGAAGAAAAACGCCAGCAGCAGCGTGCTGATGTGATAGCCGTCGCTGTCGGCATCCATGAGCAGAATCACGCGGCCGTACCGCAGCTTGTGGACGTCGAAATCGTTGCCGATGCCGGTGCCGAGCGTATCGACGAGATCCTTGATTTCCTGATTCTGCAGGGCTTTCGACGTCGTCAGCGATTCGGTGTTGAGAATTTTCCCCTTGAGCGGCAGGACTGCCTGAAACTTGCTGTTGCGGCCCATCGCCGCGGTTCCGCCGGCCGATTCCCCTTCGACGATAAAGAGTTCGGTCTCTTCGGGTTTGGTGGAACGGCAATCGAGCAGTTTCCCCGGGAGATTGTTCTTGCGCGAAGTCGGGGACTTGCGACGGACTTCGCTCGCCGCTTCCCGGCTGGCCTGCCGGGCGCGCGCCGCCATAACGATGCGCCCGACGATCGAATCGGCGATGCTGGGGTTGTTGTTGAGCCACGTTTCGAGTCCCGGACGGATGAAGCCGTCGACCATCGCCGCCATTTCGGGATTGTTGAGCCGGTCTTTCGTCTGCCCCTGAAACATGGGGTCGTTGTGGAAGACCGAAGCGATCCCGACGACCCCTTCGCGGATGTCCTCCGCCGTGATCGTGACCCCTTTGGGTTTGATGTCGTGCATCTCCATGTAGCTCTTCACCGCTTTGGAGATACCGCTTTTGAAGCCGTTTTCGTGCGTGCCCCCGGCGTGCGTGCGGATGCCGTTGACGTAACTGCGGATGTTCTCGTCGGTGGCGTCGGTCCAGCGAAAGACGGTCTCGACGCGGATTTTCCCTTCTTCCTTTATCAAAGAGCAAATCTGTTCGTGCGTCGGTTTTTTCTGCTGCTCCTCGGTGATTTTATCGAGAAACGCCACGATGCCGTCGGGGTGCGAGAACTCGTGCGTCTCTTTCTTGACCTCATCCTTGAAGATGATGGTCAGTCCCGCGTGGATATACGAGATATCTTCGAGGTGCTGGCGAATGATGTCACCGCTGAAATTGATGCGGCGGAAGATCTCTTCATCGGGACGAAAGAAGATCGACGTGCCGTGCAGCCGTGCCGGCTTCATTTTCTGAACCGGTGTGGTGGGGCGACCGCGTTTGAAGCGCTGCATCCACTCGAAACCGTCGCGCTGCACCGTCGCGACGAGTTCGGTCGAGAGTGCATTGACGACCGACGAGCCGACGCCGTGCAATCCGCCGCTGCGGACGTAGTTCTTCTCGGAGAATTTTCCCCCCGCATGCAACGTGGTGAGAATCACTTCCAGCGCCGAGGTTTTCGTTTTGGGATGTTTATCGACGGGGATGCCGCGACCGTTATCCGAAACGGTGATCGAGCAGTCGTCGTGATGCAACGTCACGATGATTTTGTCGGCCTCGTTCGCGAGAAATTCATCGACCGAGTTGTCGACAATCTCCCAGATGAGGTGATGCAAGCCGCGCGTATCGACCCCGCCGATGTACATCGACGGTCGTCGCCGAACGGCTTCGAGACCTTCGAGGACTTCGATATCTTTGGCGGTATATTTTTTGGAATCAGCTGTGGCCATAACGTCCTTGTTGCTCCGTCGTTAATTCTCAATAACATTTGATTCAAAAGACCTCTTGTCGCTGACGCGACCCGGACACAAAGCTGTCCGGGCTACCCGATTAGTTAGATTCCTCCTCGATCGCTGTCCAGTCGACGAGTTGAATGTCCGGACGGATCAATTCTTCGAATGTGCTGCGCTGACTGGTTTTGACTCCCTTGCCGCCGCGCGAGGTCTCATTGTACTTCATCTGTCCGAAGGCGAGCACTTTGTCGCCGCTGGTACGCACGCGGAGACAATCGCTCGGCCGGCTCATTTGCGCGAAACCGATCAGCGCGTCATCCGTGGCGAGTTTGATGCCTCGCAGTCCTTTTCCTACGCCGGACAGAATGGGGATTTCGTCCAGCGAACAGTGCAGAATGCGGGCGTGATGTGAAGCGAGAAAGATGGAAGTCGCATCTGAGATGATTTCGACGCCGACCACTTTGTCGCCGGCAGTGAGTCGGCAGTATTTACGTCCTGCCTTTGTCGAAACGATGCGGAACGGGCTGAGCGAAATTCGCATTGCCTGCCCTCGTGCGGTCGCCACCAGCAACAACGGCGTCGGAACCGGCATGTTCTTGCGGGTTTTATCTTCCGGGGTGAATCGCGGATCGGTCGAAATCGCAGCGACGATCGATGCCCCGTCCCCCATGCGAAAATGCTTCGACAACGGTTCGCCGTAACCCGATGACGGCGGAACCTGATCGATGCGCATCGTATAGGCGATCCCTTCGCTGCTGAAAAAGACGACGTGATCGAGCGTGCTGCCCGGGACGACGTCGAGCACGCGATCCCCTTCGCGGACGCGCGTCGTCTCTACGTTGGCCAGTTTGCCGACGCGCTTGATCCAGCCGTCGGTGGTGATGACGACGTTCGTATTTTCGCGGACGATGTATGCTTCGGGATCGAACTCGGCGATCTCATCCGATGAGCCGACGCTGGTTCGCCGTCGGTCGCCGAATTTTTCGCCGATTTCTTCGAGTTCGGTCTGGACGACGTTCCAGAGTTTCTTGTCCGATGCGAGGATGAGTTGAATGCGTTTGGCCTCCGCGCGCTTTTCGGCAAGCTCCTCCATGATCCGATCGATTTCCAACTGCGAAATCTTATACAACGCCATGTCGAGAATGGCGAACGTCTGCTCTTCATCCAGCGGGAAAACCTTCATCAACCGCTCGGCGGCGTCTTTGCGACCATCGCTTTGCCGGATGATGCGCAGCGCCTTGTCGAGTCCATCGAAGACAATGGCGAACCCTTCGAGGATATGAATCCGCTTGAGCAGTTGTTGCAATTGATACAG
>JBJXGP010000550.1:0-6733 GCA_046160425.1 Planctomycetaceae bacterium | reverse complement strand
ATCCTCCGGTCCCGGACCGGCGATGCGGACCTCGGCATCCCAGGCGATCAGGCCCGGAGCAAACCGCGACGCACTCACAAACTTCGCCGCTCCCTGGTTGCCGAAAACGGCGTGATAGCGATTGTCTCCTTCTTCGACCAGTGAAATCCCCTTGTCGATCGCCAGCAGACCGTAACCGCTGCGGAAGTACCAGCAGTTGGGGAGATGGCACAGGTCGCCGCCAAGGGTTCCCATGTGCTGAATCTGGATCGAACGGATACCGTCAATCACGTCCCCCAAGGCTCGATACTCTCTCAAGTGCGGATGTTGAACCATGTCGTTGAGCGTGGCAAGTGCGCCGATCCGCAGTCCGCCGTCGTCCTCGCGGATTTCGGTCAGCGACGGGACATTTTTCAGATCGACAACGCGCTCCGGCGTCACCAGTTCGCGCTTCATCAGGCTGATCAAGTCGGTACCACCGGCGAGAACCGCCGTGTTCCGGCCATGATCGCTGAGCATTTCGAGGGCTTCCGCCTCGGTTTCGGGTCGAGCATATTCAAATGGTCTCATGCAGCACCTCCCTTCAGCGCTTCGAGTACCCGTTGCGGAGTGAGTGGCAACACAGGGACGCGCACGCCGAGAGCATTCGCCACCGCATTCGAAATGGCCGCTCCCGGAGCGATCACCGGCGGTTCGCCCAGTCCGATGACTCCCCGTTGATACTCGCTGTCGGGCTGATACATTTCCACCACCAGTTCGCCGATGTCACCGATCCGCGGCAACTTGTATGTTTCGAGATCGGCATTGATGTACCGCCCCGTCTTGTTATCCATAAGGCGTTCTTCGCTCAGCGCGAAGGCGATCCCCATGATCAAGGCACCGTACACCTGACTTTTCGCCGTCATCAGGTCGACGATCAATCCACAATCCTGCACGGCGACAAACTTGTTGATGCGGATTTTACCCGTTTCGGTGTCGACCGAGACGTCGGCCATTTGCACGCCGCCTACCCCGTCGCTGGTCAAGCCGTCATCGGCAGGGCCTTCGCCGATGAATTCGAGCGGCATCGCGCCGATCAGTCCGCAGGCTTGCTTCCAGGTGCAGACGTCTTTTCCGCCGGAAAGAATCTTTCCACCTTTAGCGGTGAGGGTGTTCGCTTCCACCTTATACTTGGCAGCGACCAGATCGAAAATTTTACCTAGGGCTTGAACGGCCGCACGCCGATTCGGCCCGGCGACGCCGCCGATCGTCGTGCTGCCACCCGAAGGACCGGAGCGCGGATACTTGCTGCTGCCGATCGTGACTTTGACTCCGGAGAGCGGCAGTCCGAATGTTTCAGCAACCACAATCGCAATCGACGTTCGCGTTCCGGTACCGATATCCTGGCTGCCGGCGATCGATTCGACCCCGCCATCGGGATGCACCCGGAGCATGCACGTTGCCGCATGAGCACGGCCGCCCCACGTGTGCAGCGCCATGCCAACCCCTTGCTTGATGGGGCCTTCTCCTGCGCCGCTGGGATGCCATTTGGCTTTCCAGTCGATCAGATTGGCACCGATCTTCATTTCCTCGGCATAAACTTCTGCACGGGGAGTCCGATCGAGGTTCTTCATGAAGACGTCGTAACTGTCCATCTTCAATTTGTCGGCCAGATCGGCAATCGCCGTCTGACTAAGAGCACAGGCCTGCGGATGGTTGGGTGCCCGCCACGCCTGTTGCGGTCCGGTGTTCGTCACCAGCCCGGTCGCCTTGCGATTGAGATTCTCGAACGCGAAGACATAGGGCATCACACCGGGGGCAATCGTGCCGCCGTTAAGGCCCGATGAACCCCAGTGATGCGAATCCCAAGCGGTGATGCGGCCTTCGGCGTCGGCGGCGATCGTGACCTCAACAAATCCCGAGGGACGAATGCCGCCCGACTTGAGTTCCGTCGGGCGATCGAGCATCAAGCGGACCGGCCGTTTGATCTCTTTGGCGAGCTGCGCACAGGCGAGGCCCCATTCTCCCGCTGCGAACTTCGAGCCGAAACCACCGCCAATATAGTTGCAGACGATTTCGACATTCGCCGCATCGAGGCCGAGCGGTTCGGCGAATTGACCGGCGGTTCCCGATACGTTTTGCGTCGAGAGATGGACCAGCAGAGAATCGTCCCCTTTCCATTCACAGTGCGAACCGTGGGGTTCGAGGCACATGTGACTGATCGTGGCGATCCCGTAATATCCCTTATGCACGACGTGCGCTTTTTCCAGCGCGGCGGCGACGTCGCCGTTCGTTTCATCGGCCAGCGGTTTGACGCGGACGGTATGGCCGAGCTTCGCCGATTCTTCTTTGACGACTTGTTCTTCTTCCTTGGTCTCGACGTGTTCGGCATCGAGTGCCTGCGCCCCCTTGAGGTCGGCTTCGTCGACGAAGTGAGCAAGCGGTTCGAGTTCGAGTTCGATCGCTCGAATGCCGTCATCGGCGTAATCGGGACGTTCGGCGGCAACGGCAGCGATGATCATTCCGTCGTAAAGGAGTTCAGCCCCCACATCCTGCAGAATGTGGACAGCGAGGACACCCTTGACCTTTTTCGCCGGCTCGACGTTGAGTTTGGCGATGCGGGCGTGCCCCTGCTTGCAGGTGAGCAGTTTCGCGTAGGCGGTCCCCGGAGGGTTAATGTCGAACGTGAACTTGGCATGTCCCGATGCCTTTTCGATCCCTTCCATGCGGGGAATTTCGGTCCCCAGCAATTGATTTTCTTCGCGCGGTCCCCATTTCACTGAGAGGTCTGCCATGACTACGCTCCTCCTTTCTGCGCCAGTTCCAAAGCACAGGCGGTGATGCCCGCGTAGGTTCCGCAGCGGCAGATATTCCCGCCCAGTCCTTTGCGGATTTCTTCGAGAGACGCCTGGGGATGTTCATTGAGAAAGGCGCGGGTCGCCATCACAAAACCCGGCGTGCAGAAACCGCACTGCATGCCATCGTGCTTGATAAAGCCTTCAATAACGGGATCGGCCTTATCGCCATCTCGCAGCGATTCGACGGTCTTGATCTTCTTGCCGATGCACTCGATTGCCAGGCGACTGCCGGCCAATGTCGCTTTGCCATCGACGAGGATGGTATCGGCTCCGTCGGCACTGCGATCGTCGACTTCCTTGCAACCGGTGAAGTTCAGATCGTTTCGCAGGACTTCGAGCAGCGTGACACGCGGTTCGACGGTCACTTCGTAGTCTTTTCCGTTGACGTTCAGCGTGATCGCCGTCGGGTCAGCGGATGTGATCTTCGATTTGGTTTCTTTTTGATTTGCGGCCAGCTCTTGAGACGTGGCCATTGCGGTTGCGGCAACCGCGGCTCCCGAACCCTTCAAGAAATCGCGTCGGTTGAAGGCGGGACCGCTTCGGTTCTGGTCTTTCCGGTCCAACATAGATCGTGCTCTCCTGTATCCAGTACCTCGGTTGAGACATCTACGCCACTCGAAATGGAACCGCGGATCAACCTGGGAAACTTTCGGCAGAAGCCGAACACGAGACGGGTGGATTCAAACCCCAGGATTTTTCCGCGGATCTACACCGCATTGTATCCGCTCGCGTGTGCGTTACAACGATTGTGCGAAAAATTTTGAATATTCCGATTTTATCGATCTTCGCGAATTTTTCATTCTTCCAAGGCTTGACGATGGTACCGGTTCTCCGCCCGCGAAATTGTCACAAGTGATCTGTTGGCTCATCTTCACAAGCCGATGGTAGAACAGACGGCGCAGCATTCTTTAGAATGAAAGAATGGACTCGCACCTCGAAATCCCTTTACTCGAATTGACGTATTGCCTGACGCACTTCCTGCCGGAAGATCAGACAAGCACCGTCGGTCTCGTCTGTCCGCTGTGTAAACGGAGGCTCTACACTCAACCACCGCGGGGAAAATGCCGCAGCTTCTGGGAAAGCCAACCCGCGGCGTATTCTCCGCACCGCGAACCATGCTTCGTCTACACGCTGATGTGGGATGATTTTCGCATCCGCTCGCTGCATCCCCCGGACGACATACTCGAGCACCGTTCGCCAAATCGAAGTCCCTCGGCGAGGAACGCCGACCCTGAGTGAGGCAACCGGATAAACCATGCCTGCCCTGCTTCGCGATGCAGGCATGCCACAGTCATCCCACCGACAGTGCATCTTCCTTGAGATCGGTCAGGAACATGCAGCCGGGACTGTGCGTGATCGCGAAGGGGGGCTTCGCCGCCATCAACACGGCTTGCGGAGTGACGCCACAGGCCCAGAAGACGGGCAACTCATTCGCTTTGACCGGCACCGCATCGCCGTAATCGGGCTTGTGAATATCGGCGATACCGATCTGCTCCGGAAAACCGAGATGGACCGGAGCACCATGCACCGACGGATAGCGCGAAGTCACCTGCACCGCGCAAATTGCATCGCCGGGGGAGAGCGGTCGCATCGAGACCACCAGCGGACCGTGAAATCGTCCCGAAGGCTGACACGGTATATTCGTGCGGAACATCGGCACGTTGCAACCGAGTTCGATATGCCGCACGGGGATTCCTGCGCGGATCATCGCCGCTTCGAACGTGAACGAGCAGCCGATCACAAAGCTGACCAGATCGTCCCGCCAATGATTGGCGATCTCGGTCGGTTCTTCCGTCAGCACGCCGTCGACCCAGACGCGGTATTTCGGCAAGTCGGTGCGCAGATCCGCTTGCGGAGCGGCATGCCGAGGGACCGGATCACCCGGTTCGGTGACGTCGAGTAGCGGACACGGCTTCGGATTCGCGCGGCAGAAACCGAGAAAGTCGTATGCCCAATCGCGAGGCAGGATGACGAGATTCGCTTGCGCAAATCCGGGTGCCAGTCCCGAAGTTTGTCCGGTGAGTTCACCGCGTCGGCAACCGAGTCGAACATCGGCGGCGGTTTGCAAGAATTCGCGCGATATCATGCGAGGGTTTCCCGGTTTACCCCCGTCATTGACGGGGGGCTAAATGAAATAGCATAGAATATCGACTACATATTACCGAAATCATAACGCGAGTGGCGGTCTCATTCCCACTTCGCCAAGGGATCGCGAGCGCGATCGGCTTTGAACGTCGGCAACGGCAACGACTCCGCCAGTTGGTTGACTTCGTCCGGCGAAAGTTCATCCCGTCGTCGGCCTTCGCCGCGGTTGACGGTGATTCCCTTTTTCATGGCGAGAATTTCTCGGCGAGTCCGCCCGCGCGGGGATTCGGGCCATTTTCCTGCACGTTCGTTAAACGCAAAAAACTTCGACGTGATGTCGAGCATGTACTTCCAATACGCCGGATGATCGGTCTGCAGGACGAGCAATCCGCCGGGGATCAACGCCCGGTGAGCCAACGCCAGAAACGCGGGAGTGACGAGCCGCTTGTGTATTTCCTTTTGATCGTAATACGGCTGCGGATGGTAACAATGAATCTCGCTCACGCTCCCCGGCGGGATGTATTCTCTCAGGAGTTCGCTTCCGCCGATGACCGCGAAACGGACATTCGACAAACCCCGCTGATTCCCCCGGCGAGTCGCATAACGAATCACAACCGGCAGGATGTCGACCGCCAGATGATCGACGTGCGGGCGCGTGATGCCACTCGCCAATGTAAATCGACCGTTACCGCAGCCCAGATCGAGAACGATCGGTGCCCGACGACCGAAGATCGCCTCCCAATCGAGCGGTTTTTCCGCCGGGAGTTTTTTGATCGCCGTGCGCGCCCAGAGTTCGGGATCGAGAATCTGGCCGGGGATCGGCACGCCGAATTCCCGCTCGATCCGCTCCTGTTTTTCAGGATGCGGTTTTTCCCGTCGTGGCGGTCGCTCTGAGTCGCGTCCCATGATTTGTCAATTCTGAAGAACTACGGCCGGATGACTTAGGCCCCGCGACTGAATAACATGATACGATTATTTCGGGTGGCACGCTCTGAGTCTTCGAAGGGCGTGGGATTTCTCTGCAAAAAATCACTCCCTTCCCAAAGCGTCAGGGCGTGCCACCCGGCAGGAATACGTCCATTTATTTTGTCGCGGCTCCTTAGGAGCGAGTCTCTGAGCCACCCAGTGAATCCCACATGACCTCTTGTCGCTGCGCGACCCGGACACAGAGCTGTCCGGGCTACCCCGCTACCCGCTTTTCCATTTTTTAGGTTTCTACGGTCACGACTTGGGCGTGACGATCACTTCCGACGAGACGACTTTGACATCCTGCACGGGACGATCATTCGGACCGGTTTTGGATTCGCCGATTTTCGTGACCACATCTTTGCTCGCCTGATCGGCGGCTTGTCCGAAGACCGTGTACTGCCGATCGAGATGCGGCACGCGGCCGAGACAGAGAAAGAACTGCGACCCGGCGGAGTTCGGGTCGTTCGTTCGCGCCATCGACAGCGTCCCCAGTTCGTGAGGCTTGGCGTTGAATTCCTGCTTGATCGTGTAGCCGGGTCCGCCCGTTCCGGTCCCTTGCGGACAGCCGATCTGAACCATGAAGCCCTTGATGACTCGGTGAAAAATGATGCCGTTATAGAAACCGATTTTCGTCAGCCCGATGATATTGCGGCAATGAATCGGGGCCACGTCGGGATAAAGATTCATCGTGATCTTGCCGGCGGTCGTATCGAATACGACTTGATACGTGTTCTTGTCAAAATCGACGTCCTTCAAAGCGGCGTCGACTTCTGCTTTTCGATTTGTGGCCATTGTTGAGGATTCCTCTCGTTGTTGAAAATAGGCGCGCTCCGCTTCGGAAACCTTCGCGTCGCGGCTAACCT
>JBJXGP010000549.1:0-8960 GCA_046160425.1 Planctomycetaceae bacterium | reverse complement strand
TCTCGGGGACTTCAGACAGATCGTCGTCATATGTTCCGAAGCCGCGGTCGAGTCCGAATTTTTTCTCGAGGACGAATGCCGCCACGAATGCCCCGGTGTCATATCCGTTCGACTGCAGCGTGGTGGCGAGCGTGGGCAACTCGTGAGGGAGTGCCCCCTGCCCGTTGTTATGCAGGCCATGTTCGGGGGGATACAACCCGGTCAACATCGAGGCGTGCGACGGCAACGTCAGCGGGACGGGGGCGTAGGCCCGCTCGAACACGACGCCTCTTTGCGCGAGTCGATCGATGACGGGGGTGAGCGCACCCTCATGCCTGTAACACCCCAGCCGATCGGCACGCGTCGTATCGAGGGTGATCAGCAAGACGTTTCGACGAGGGGAGCGGTTGTGTACCCACCAAGTGGCGCAGATCGAGACGACCGTCAAGACGGCAATCAGCCATAACCCCCTGCGCACCATTCCACGAACCTCGTGCGGTTATTTCAGAGTCAACGGGAAATCGATCTTCCCGCCACCCTTGGGAACGGTGGCTTTGAGTTCGGTGGTCGGGATCTCGGAATATTTGGGGGGCAACAAGTTTTCCCCAAGACCGCCCCCTTTGTCGATGTCAGAACCGTCGGGTTTGACTCGCTTGACGATCGTGACCTTATAGTCGCCGGCGGCGATTCCTTTGTTGCCCCGTATTTCCAGTTCGTAGACACCTTCGGCATTGGTTTTGACGATCGCCTCTAATCCCTGATTGACAGGCACGAAGAAGACATCGGCATTGCCCAGCGGCTTCCCATCCAGTGTGACAGTTCCCGTGACGGGTTCAAGTTCCGGTAACGCAGGCCCCGCATCACCGGTGCAACCGAGGGCGAACACAATGCTGCAAATCAAAGTCAGACGATACATGTTGTAGATGACTCCCTTCTTCGCCATGAATTTTTTCTATCGGCAATGCAACAACTGGATGTTCTCATCACATGAAGTTTCGTCGTCCCCGCGGGATTTGAATGATCTGTCAACAGGCACGTTAAAAAGCACGGCGGACTCGATGGATCAAGTCCGCCGTGCATCAATGGCCGGATCTCGGATGATTAGAATTCACCCACAATTTGCATGTCACCGTAGTAGCTCAGGTACGTGCGGGTCACCGAATCGCTGTTTTCGCTGATGAAGCGGACTGCTCCGTCAGCCATCACGATGTGAACGCCCCCTTCGTGCTTGCTGGAAGCGCCGCCCCAGTATCTCACGAAGCCTGTGGCATTGAAATCGTTGACGGGACGAGAAATCAGGCTGTTGCCGTTGTAAGTGTGCCCACGAAATGCCCAGCCCGAAGTGCGTCCGCTGGCACAGTCATAAATCACTTCGACCATGGCCACCGTGTTGCTGGTACCATCCGTGACGGCGTCAATACTCGAATTCGAGTGGTCGCCGAACAAATGGCGATTGAGACGGGTTCGGTCGCGGACCCACAGTGACGGGTTGCTGTATTGCACGTTTTCGGCACTGAAGTCGTAGTTGGTTTTCACACCACCGCCGATGGTGGTGGAAATTCCATAATAAGCGCCAGCGGGGAGCAGCGGATCGCCATTGTCCGTAGGACAATGCAGCACGGCGAGTTTGGTCTGGCAAACAGCGGCATTAAATGCAGCATCACCGTTGCAGGTCGCGCCGGGACAGGTCATCACTCCGCCCGAGCCATATTGCCCGCCATATGCCGATGTACTGGCTGTCGAATTGTGATTGTACTGGTTGTACAAGTTGGCCTGATCGAAATACGGGAGTAAAAATACCATACCATTCGTGTTCGTCGCCTTGGGAACCAACCCATTGGTACCCGAGGAATTGCCGGCGCCGATCACGGCTGGCGGAAAGAGTTTGAACGCATCGTGATAGTTATGCAGCGCCAGTCCCAACTGCTTCAAATTGTTTCGGCATGACGTCCGGCGGG
Source organism: Planctomycetaceae bacterium (assembly GCA_046160425.1). Taxonomy (GTDB): domain Bacteria; phylum Planctomycetota; class Planctomycetia; order Planctomycetales; family Planctomycetaceae; genus JAQCEJ01. The sequence continues at coordinate 7,023 of JBJXGP010000549.1, read as the reverse complement.
CCGCTTCACGGGCCTGCTGAACGGCGGGAAGCAACAAGGCAATCAACACGGCAATAATGGCAATCACCACCAACAGCTCGATCAACGTAAAACCCAAACGTCGAAACCGTAAATGGTTACTCTTCATCATCAGCTCCTCACTAAATAGAGAACGAGAAAAAACACCAAGTGGCCACGAGTTTCAGGGCCTTCAAAAGAGGGCCATAACAAGTTGTGATAATTTCACACCGCGAGAAATGCATTTTGAACGGACTGAAAGAGTCTCATGCATTAGATCATGCACATGCGATAAAGTCAATAATACCAGCCGCAATAGAACAAAATGATTTCATGCGGCCAACGCGTAGGGAAGCCGGCAATCAACGCTTGTAGACAAGCACATTCAGACATATTCGGCAAATACCCCCAACCGGATTCGAACCGGTGTTGCGGGACTGAGAACCCCGAGTCCTGGGCCTCTAGACGATGGGGGCGAACGCTTTTCTTTGTAGTCCATCGCGCACACACTGTCAAGCATTCACCCTCCTCCGTGGTGGGTCAATTGGGGTGGCACGTCCCATCGGCTGTTCAATGAACACTGATCGAAGGGCGTGGTTCCTGAATGAGAAAACCACGCCCTTCCCAAAGCCTCAGAGCGTGCCACCCCCAAAGTTGTTTCAAACTGACCCACTACCCCTTCCTCATCTTCCTCGTTATCCCCGCGATTCTTCACGAGAACTGGCCTCTCGCCGAGGGTTCGGGTACAGTTCGTGGATACCCTCACACTTTGGTATCCAAATCCGAATCGAATCACCATCGGACTCGAACTTCCGCGAAATACCTAACAGCCCGTTGGAAAAACACCGGGTGGATAAACCACCCGGCTCATAGAACTCAACAATTCGTTCATTTTTCAACGGGCTGCTGACATATCGACCACATTTGCCGGCATGATTGACCCATGAGGATCGCATCCGTCACCGCTTACCACTTGCGTGTCCCGCTGCGGATGAGGATCACGCACGCATCGCATTCCCGCAACGCGAACGACACGCTAATCATCGCCTGCCGATTGACCGACGGAACCGTCGGCTGGGGAGAGGGGCTTCCTCGTCCCTATGTCACCGGCGAAACGATCGAAACCGTCTTTGATCTCCTGGATCGCGGCAACATGATCCCGCAGGTCTTCGGCTGGCCGATCGATCAACTGAAAGATCTTGTGCAATGCTGCCGGGATCTCGTTCCCTCCGATCGACCGGCAGGAACGCGAGCGGGGTTCGGCAACACGGTGCGCTGCGCCCTCGAACTCAGTCTGCTCGATGCGGTCACGCGATCGCTGAATGTTCCGCTCGGTGCGGTTTTTTCGCATATTCCGGAAATCCAGGCACTCAGAACGCAATCGACCGAGATCGAGTATAGTGCCATTTTTCCGAAAATGCCCAACTGGAAAACGCAGCTCTATGCGCGATGGGTCCGCTATGCGGGGATGCGTCACGTCAAAGCCAAAGTCGGCATCGCGGGGATCGACGACATAGCACTGCTGCGCAAGATTCGCCGGGGTATCGGCCCGCGCGTCGATCTGCGAATCGATGCGAATGAGGCGTGGACGCCGCCTGATCTGGAGAGACAACTCGATAAGCTCCTCCCGCTCGACATTTCGTGCATCGAGCAGCCGGTCCCCCACGAGCAGATCGACGGCCTCGCGGGAATCAAAGGCAACTCGGCGATACCGATCATGCTCGACGAGTCGGTCTGCACGTTGGAAGAACTCGACACGGCCATCGAGCGCAACTACTGCGATCTCATCAATCTCCGTATTTCGAAATGCGGCGGATTGATCAATTCCTGCCTGCTGGCCGCCGTTGCGCATCAAGCCAGGCTCGGTTATCAACTCGGCTGCCAGGTGGGGGAGACGGGGATCCTCTCGGCCGCGGGCCGGCATCTGGCGGCATCGCTATCGGGCATTCGCTATTTCGAGGGGAGTTACGACCGCCTTCTGCTCGAACGGCAATTCACGTCACCCGACATCTCGTGCGGATGGAACGGGCGAGCCGCGGCATTGACCACGGCGGGCCTGGGGGTGGAAATCGACGAGTCGAAGCTCAGGCAATTGATGGTGCGGGAAGTCCATTATCAGCCCGGCACGATCCCTCGCGAGACGGAGGGGAATCGCACATGACGATTCGCTGGATCGTATTTGACGTCGTCGGTACGTTGCTGGCTCCCTCCCCATCGGTCGGGGCGATCTATCACGAGATCGGTCGCCGATTCGGCAGCCGATATTCTCCGGCGGAACTCGAGACCCGATTTCATGCGGCGTTCAAGGGGAGCGATTTCGCCAAATCGCTTCCGGTTGAGGCCTGGTCGGACCCTGCTCAATACCAGACCGACGAAGTGAGCGAACGCCGCATCTGGTCGAACATCGTGGGCGCGGTTCTGGATGATGTTCGCGATCAGGAGGCTTGTTTTTCCGAGATTTTTGATCGATTCTCCAAAGCGGAATCATGGCGACTGTTACCGGGAGTCGAACGCGGGATCCAGACCGTGAAGGATGCCGGTTATCGTCTCGCGGTCGCTTCGAATTTCGATGCGCGGCTGCATCATATCATGGATGGCATCCCGGCATTGCGCCTGATCGAACAACGGGTGATTTCGTCGGAAGTCGGCTACCATAAGCCGAGTCTCCATTTCTTTCGTCAGGCCGAAAAACTCCTCGGCGCGCAACCACTCCACATCATTATGGTGGGGGACAGTATGGTTAATGATGTCCAGGGAGCCAGAAATGCCGACTGGCGAGCGGTGCAAGTCACCTACAAATCAAAAGTTACGCCCAATATCGACGACCTGCCGGCTGACGAACCCGTTCGATCATTTGACGACATCGAGCATTGGATGAAGGATCTCGTGTAACAATCTCGGAAAAAATAGGCTCTCACGAAGGCACAAAGTCACGAAGAAAGAAACTCGTCGGATTTGGTCCTGATCTTCTTTGTGGCTTCGTGACTTTGTGAGAGATATTTCCGGATTTTTATCACGCAAGTTGCGAACCCGTGTGCAATCGATTTTTGAGAGAGACAGTTGCAATGAACGATATGCGCTCGACAAACCGGATGCTTTGGGTTGCCATTCAGCGCAATCCCACGTCCGGGTCCGGGCGGCGCACCCAGCTCATCATCGAACTGATTACCGAACTGCGCCGGCTGGGCATCCGCCCGCGGTTATTCTCCAATCGAGATCGGCTGAAAAAATATCTCGCGGATCCCGACCGTCTGCAAAATCTGTTGTGTCTCGTCGCCGCCGGTGGGGACGGCACGGTAGGCGATCTCGTCAACCGTTATCCCGATTTGCCGATCGCGATCCTGCCGCTGGGGACGGAAAACCTGCTGGCGCGATACTTGAAAATCGAGAAGTCCGGAATACAGGTCGCGCACATGATCGCCGCCAATCGACGCCATCGATTCGATACGGGAACGATCGGCGAGCGGCGATTTCTGATCATGGCGAGCCTCGGATTCGATGCCGCAGTCATTCATCTGATGCAGCGTCAACGGCAGGGACACATCACCCGCTGGAGTTACTTCAACGTGATCTGGTCGGCGATTCGCCTCTATCGGCATCCCAAAATGAACGTCTTTCTCGACGGTTCCGCCACGCCGCTCACCGGACGGCTGGCCGTCATCACCAATATTCCCATGTACGCGCTGAAACTTCCTATCGCACCGGATGCACTCGGCGACGACGGCTTGCTCGACCTGCATCTGTTTCAGCAAGGATCACTGTTACAGATTTTGAGATATCTCTATCATATCGTCCTCGGTTCGCATGAAACGCTACCGGACGTTTTTCACGCGACCGCGAAGTCCATGCGCATCGAATGCGAGCAACCGATCCCGATTCAGGCCGACGGAGACGCCTGCGGAATCACACCGGTCACAATTTCGATCAATCCGCAATCGTGTCTGCTGGTGGTTCCCGAGTGAGTTCATCCGCCCTACAAATCACGGAGAGATAAACCTGTGGCGAATAATCCTGTCACACTCGACAACATGAAATGCGGGGGAGGGCATCCGCTGCTGTTGATCGCCGGCCCCTGCGTGATGGAAAACGAAGAACTCGTGATGCAGGTAGCCCGTCAACTGGCCGAGTGGCGCGACCGGCTCAATCTGCAAATCGTCTTCAAATCGAGTTTCGACAAAGCCAATCGAACCAGCATTCACAGTTATCGAGGCCCCGGACTCGAGCGCGGGATGGAACTGCTCCAGAAAGTGCGCGAACGGACCGGCCTGCCGGTGACGACCGATATCCACGAGTGCCATCAGGCCGAGCCTGTCGCCGCCGTTTGTCAGATCGTGCAGATTCCCGCGTTTCTGGCCCGGCAGACCGACTTGATTCAGGCCGCAGCCGAAGCCACGGCTCGGCATGGGGGGATCATCAACGTCAAGAAGCCGCAATTTGTCGCCCCGGAAGACGTCGTGCATGTCGTCCGCAAATGCGAGGAATCGGGCAACCCGAACATATTGCTGACCGAACGAGGCACGACGTTCGGATACGGCCGGCTGGTCAACGACATGCGTTGCATCCCGATCATGCAGAAGTTCGGCACTCCGGTGATTTTCGACGCCACGCACAGCGTTCAGCTTCCCGGAGGGAGCACCACGGGAGGACAGCGTGAAATGGTCTTCCCCTTGGCTCGCGCCGCCGTCGCCTGCGGGGCCGATGGCGTCTTCTTCGAAACCCACCCCGATCCCGACAACGCCAAAAGCGATGGGCCGAATATGGTCCCGCTGGCCGACGTCCCCCGGTTATTCGATCAACTCGTCCGGCTACGACAACTGGTCAATGATCTGCTATCATAAGATTTTACCCAACGCGCCGTTTAGGCCGAAATCTTCCCGCAATTATCGTTTTTCAGCCGCGTAGAGTTGGCGAATTCCTACCGAATTGACGTATGAATGTGATAATCTCGAATACTTCCGCTCAAGATTTTTTCCGACCCGCCGACGTCTTCTTGTGATCTTATTCCACTTTTTTGGCCTGATCGATTATGTCTGAATCCTCGACTCACCCGCTGCGGCTCTCGCCGCCGATGCTCATCGTACTGTTGCTTTCCTGGTGCATAATCGGCTGCAACGGCGACGAACCGAAACCTGCCGCGAACGCAACCAACGAAATTGCCACGGTTCAGCAGAAGGATGACGAACGCTGTGCCAACATCCTGAACAGCGTCTTCGACATGGTTCAGCCCGATCGGCTGGGGATCAGTTCGGAGATCGACAGCGCCGTCACTCTGCTCAACGAATGGCACGGCCTGTGCGGAAAACCGGTGGACGCCTCGGCGACTCCCGCCGAACTCGCCGCCGACGTCCAGCGCATCGTTCCCGAAGACTATCACACCGATCTGACGGCGTCCCGATTCTTGTCGCGAGACCTGCTGCATTTCCGCAATTGTCTTTTGTTCCGCAAGATGGCTTACACGGTGATCGCAAACTCCGACGACGAACTGAACCGGGTCGTCGATCTATTTTACTATGTCACCCGCAATATTTCGTTGCCGAACCCCGGCGACAGCATCATTCCCCTGACTCCTTATGAGGTCTGCATCTTCGGCAAGGGAACCGCCGAAGACCGCGCCGCGATTTTCGCGGGGATGCTGCGGCAGATCAACATCGACGCCGTCATCATTCGTCCGGCGTCGGCGATGCCCGCCGAGACCGAAGAGGAGACGGCCGACGAGGAATCCGAAAGCGAAGAGAACGACTCCGCACCGCCGCGCAATCCGTTTCTTGTCGGAGTGATACTGGGAGACAACGTCCACCTCTTCGACACGCACCTGGGATTGCCGATCCCGTCGAAGGCCGATGTCGAATCGAATTCCCCGATCGTGCGCATTCCGGCAACATACTCTGACGCCCTCGGCGATGAGGCCATTCTGCAGGAACTGACGACCGATCCCCTGCGCCCTTACCCGATTCAATCCGCGAGCCTGAAAAATTCGGAAATCGAAGTCATCGGCGATACCGGCTTATGGGCGCAGCGCATGCAGCAGTTGCAGGATGCCACGAGCGGCGACCGCACGGTGCTGCTTTACGATCCGCTGGAAGACCTTCCCGACCAGACCGGCGCGCTCTCGCGCGTCGCCGCGGTCAAGACCGCTTCGTGGAAGCGAGAAGAACTGGGCATCTGGAAGTATCCGGAAGAAATGATTCGGCAAATGGAGGCGTTGCAGGCCGATCCGCCCTATATCAACAAATTCGGAGAGAAGCGGTTTTCGCTGGATGCCCCCGCGCTCGTGGTCAATGAGCAGAACGAAAATAATCAGTTGGATGCAAAGTTCGGCCCGCCGACGGCCCGCACGCTCAAGACCCGCATTCAACAACTGCTGGGGAATTACAAAGAGGCCGTCTCCAGCTATGTGACGGTCAAGCTCGATTGCATCGCAGTGTTGAAGACGCAGGAAATCCCGCCGCAAATCAAGCTGATGCACGCCTGGGCCTTCGACGATTCATCGTACTGGATCGCCTTGTCGCAGTTGGAACAGGAGGATGCGAAATCCGCCGAGGATTCCCTGCGCAACTACCTCAACAATTTCAGAGGAAGTACGGGCCGCTGGACATTTCCCGCCGGCGATCTCGTCGCGATGCTGCTGGCACAACAGGGGAAAACGTCGGGAGCCATTTTCTTTCTCGAAAAAATTCCGCCGGAAGCGCCGCAACGTCCCGCCCACGAATACCTGCTCAAGCGATGGAAGGCGATTCGCGATGCTCAGAAAAAACCCGATGCCCCGGCCGACGACAAAACCAAATCGGAATCGTAATCTCTGCGCGCAGCCCCCGGCTTCATTCCATCACAACAGAACTGGTGAAACATGCCCGGCTGGCTGAAATTCCTGGCACAACAATGGTTTCTCACGACGCTGATGGTCTTGATCGCCGGCGGGCTGACGATCGGGTATCAAAGCGGCCCCGAGCGCGTCAAGTCGATCACCGACATTCTCACTCCCCGGCCAATCACCGCGATCGTTCTGTTTCTCATGGCGTTCACGCT
>JBJXGP010000548.1:0-6827 GCA_046160425.1 Planctomycetaceae bacterium | reverse complement strand
GAATCGTCGTCACGATCTGTTTCTGCTGGGCGAGTTGTTCGCCGCTCTCCAGCCGAACGTTCATATCGATGATGCGTTCGATCTTTGACTGAATCGGCAAACCGCTGTCACGGTCGATGAGGCATTGCCCCGTCGAAGTCCCGCCGCGGATTTCAACCTGCATCGATTGCTGTTCGGAACTGGCCGGACCAATGGCATTCGTCACGGGTCCAATCGTGCCGTGGATGTCGATCGTCGCGATCTTGTCGTTGAGATCCGAGATGAGACATTTGTCGGAGATCTGCATCGGCAAAGGGAGTTCGACCCGGCGAGCGCGCGTCCAGACGTCGCCGGCCGCAATCCCGCTCTTGCCGTCGGATTCTTCCTCGGCTCCATACGGAAGCAGTCCGATGCTGTCGTCGATAAAGTTGGCGACCCCTTGATCGCCCGTCGAACTGGCGATCCGATTGAGGGCCGCTTGCCGCTCGGCGGGAGTAATCGAACGAAAACAGCGTTTCAGAAAATCCTCAAAACCGACCAGTTCCTGAATGCCGTTCTGCGGGCCGACCCAGAACGAAAACCCATTGTTGACCATGCCATGATAAGCGGCAACGCTGGGATCGAGGGCGTGAGTATCTTTCTCCGAATCGTAGACGACCCGTTCGCCATCGACATTCTGGTAATAGCGGATGCGATGATATCGCACCTGCATCCGCGTGCGATCGGGTTGAACTTCCTCAACATTGATTTCGAGCATCATTTCCAGCAGCGATTCGCTCGTCAAATTCCCTTCGGCGGAGGACTGCGTGACGCTTTGCTGAACGGTCTTTTGCAGTGGAAAACGATCGCCCACCTTGAGCTTCAGCGCCAGGTTTCGCCCTTCGGGAGCGACGGGGATCGGTTCGCCTTCGGCTTCGTCTTGATCGGAGTTGATATCGTCCAGGCCAGGAATGACGACGTCGTTGCCGGCTTGTTCTTCGGCCTCGCCTCCGAGCCAGCCGCAACCGGGCACGATCAGCCACAAGCCCAGCAATCCTCGGTGAATCCAGCGCAAACTCGACGCGTTGCGTTTGCCATCCATTGCAGCGTTCTTCCTCATCCTGAGTCAGATATCGAAATCAAGGCCGGAAATATAACGATCGCCTGACTTTACGGAAAGACGAAATTGCACGCATTCGAATCATGTGTTCAGTTGGTGATGCCCACCTCGACGACTTCGCCGAAACCGGCGTGCGCATGGTGGTGAACGTGTTCGGGTTCGAGATAACGAATGCCGTAAGCGATGGCCAGACCGAGCAATAACGCCGCGGAGAGTTGCAAGCGGTTATGAGAGTGAAACTCCATTTCGGGAAGCAAGTCGCTCAGGGCAATGCACAGGAAGACACCCGCGGAAAACGCAAGCGCACAACCGATAACGTGGGATTCGGCGATCGACAGCCGGTCGATGCCGATGACGAACAGAACCGCCCCGATCGGACACATCAGCGAAAATGTGGCATTGACGACGGTTCGGGCCGATCTCGACCAGCGACCGGCGGCCATGAGGGAGGTGATCGAAACCGCATCCAATGGCTTATGGAGCAGAATTGCCAGAAACGTCCCCAATCCGATCAACCAGTTCCCCGTGAGATGATGGGCTTCGGACCGCATGCTCGCTCCCAGCGCCATGCCGTCGATCAGCGTATGAATCGCGAGGCCGGTAAAAACGCCGAGCCAGCTCAGATGATGCACGTCGGCCGAGGACGATTGCCAACCGGCGGACTTCGACTTTTCCGTCATGATCGGCAAGACCGCAGGCCCGCCGTCGCCATGATCGTGGTCGTGACAATGATCGTGCCCGCAATTGTCAGGTGTTCCATGATCGTGCTGGTGGAAATGAAATGTCCTCAACAGGAAGAACATCACGACGAGACCGCACATCATCCACCAGGCGGCGCGGTCGATCTGGTGGGGGCCGAGTTCGATCAGCGCGTGCGGAAACATATGGAATACACCGATGCCGAGCATCAATCCCCCGACCAGACTCATGAGGATTTGGATCCGTGTATGCGTCAGATGTATCAACGACGGTAACCAGCCGCCGGTGAGCGAAGCCGCCACGATCAGCAGACAGTAGATCCCCAACAGCACGTATAACTTCGTGTTGGATGTCTCAGAGTCGTGATCTTCCCCCTGAGCAGGGAGTACGACCTGTGCGAGAGCGGTGATATTTTTTTCCGCGGCCGTCTCGCGATTCAGCGGCTCAGCACCCGCCGCCGATATCGGCATCGCCAGCGAGAACGCAATGAGCGACGCGATCCCGATGGATCGGATATCACCGGATTTCTGCCCGATTCGGAATGGGACTGAAACGTGTTCGTGAATGATCGGTCTCAACCTGATTAATGGAAAGTCATTTTTGCACATGGAATGTATCTGCATCCATTCAACATGTTTGATAAGAATACATTACACCATGTTGCCGTGTCGATGCAACGTTGGCGAAGCTTTCCCATGATCGGGATCTTTCGAACAGGCAAGAGGCCGTGTCTGTCTGCGACGACCGATTTTCGAGAACGGCAAGATCCTTGTTTTCCGCAACTGTTCTGCCTAATATGTCGGGCTGTGAGAATATTGATCCAGCAGCATGAAGAGGAAGCGATGCAACGACTTACCGTCAATCAGCCGCTCAATTACGAATTTACCCGGCACCTGGAGCCGCGTGCAAGAATCACGTCGGGAACCACGCTGATCGTCGAAGCCGAGGATGCTCTCTCCGGGCAAGTGCGGACCGACAACGACCGCCGCGACAAGGAAAAGCTTCCCTACGGAAATCCGGTCACCGGTCCGATCTACGTTGAAGGGGCGCAGCCGGGGGACCATCTCGCCGTCGACATTCACGAGATCGCCCCCTGGATCAATCAATGCGCCACGCGAACCGCGGCTCCGCAGCAACTCGGCGAATGGCTGGGAGTCGACGTCCCGCACGGGACGCACGTCTGCAAAATCGCCGACGGTGTGATTCACTGGAGCGACAAGATTCAAATCCCGTATCGACCGATGCTCGGCTGCATCGGCACCGCACCCGACTGGGGAGTGCCGACCTGTGCGCCCGCCGGTCCGCATGGCGGAAATATGGATATCATCGAAACCTGCCCCGGAAATACGGTCTATCTCCCGGTCTTCATTCCCGGCGGATATCTCTATCTCGGTGATGCCCACGCCGCCATGGGACATGGCGAGTTGTCGGCGACGGGGTTGGAAATGCCCTCGGTCACGACGATCACGGTCCGGCTGGTCAAAGGGAAAAAAATACCGGGGGCGCGCATCGAGAGTCCGGATGAGATCATGGCCATCGCCACCGGTTGTCCGATGGAACGAGCCACCGCGCAGGCGATGTCGTACCTGATTCTATGGATGGAAGCCGAATATGGCTGGAACCGCTGGCGGGCCTACGACATCTTAACGCACGTCGCGCAGATTTCCGTCGGTTATTACGCGATCGGCACCGTCGCCTGCAAGATCGCGAAAAAATATCTGAGCAACCCGAGTTGACGATTGTAGGAATTCAGCTTCTGTTCTCGGGTGGCACTGGCGGCTTGCCCGCCAGTGTATTGCATTTCCCATATGCAATTGGCGAAGCAGAGCTTCGAAGACTTGCGTTCCCAAGCGGAGCTTAGGAACGAGGGATATAAGCGGGAGCTTGGGAACGAGAGATATACACAACTGAGGAGCAAATAACGTGCTGATCGGCTATGTCAGTAATGAGCGTTATCTAGCCCTGGACGGCGTCTCGGTCGAGATCGAAGGGGAAGGGGACTCGGTCGGCACCGTTTCGAGAGCCAGCGGCGCGATCCACGCCGACGTCCTCCCCGGTCGCTATCGGATCACGCTGAACAAGCCGGGCTTCGGTGCGAAGCACGTCGACTTGACGTTGCCGACTTCCGAACCGCATCAGTTTCGACTGCTCTCCGACGATCTCATCGGCTACATGTGGCCGAAGTGGGTCAAGTACGGCGACCGCGCCGAGTTCCGCATTCATTCGCCCGAACCGTATAAAGTCGGTTTATGGCGCTACGGCTTCCAGAAGGAATTCATCAAGAACTGGGGCTGGTATGATGATCATGGACCGCGGGCCACGATCCAACTCACTCCCGACGGCGATTACACGCAGACGGGAATTCAATGGAATACCGTTGGCTACGGACTCGGCTGGCACAAACAGTTTGTCACGGCCCCCGAGCGCGGCGGCTTGTATTACATCCACGCCGAGACCGCGTCGGGAAAATTCTTTTCGTTTCCCTGGCTGGTTTCTCCGCCGGAACCTGAAGCCGAGATCTGCGTGCTCATGAGCACGATCACCTGGAATGCCTACAACAATTACGGCGGACGCAGCAACTACATCAATCAGGATCGCTTACCGCCGAAGCCGATCGTGCATGCGCGTCAGGATTGTCTGCGCTATACGAATCCCGATACGTGGCCGTATCAGGTAACCGCCGCGCCGCTGTCGTTCGATCGGCCGGCGCTGGGCCATTTCGTGCCGAAAGATGCGCAAGTCACCGATCAGCTCGAAGGGCGTATCGCCCCATGTTATGCTCCCGGTGAATGGCGATTGCTAGGCTGGCTCGATCGCGAACGGTTCCCCTACGATATTTATCCCGACGTCGATTTTCATTTCGACCGGATTCCCCTCGACCGCTACAAAGTCATCATTCTGAATACGCATCCGGAGTATTGGTCTCCCGAGATGTACTTCCGCATGAAAGAATGGGTCTTCGAAAAGGGAGGGCGGTTGATGAATATCTCCGGCTGCGGGCTGCTCGCGGAAGTCGAGTTCGTCGACGACACCACGATGCTCTGCCGCCGGGAAGAGATCTGGGAACTCCGTAAGGAACCCCCCGCCACTTTGATGGGGGTGGAGTACACGCATAGCGGGTTCAACAGTGGGGCGCCGTTCCGCGTCGTCAACGCCGATCACTGGGCCTATGAAGGGACAGGCTTGAAAACCGGCGACATCTTCGGCGTTCGGAATCAGATCGAGCGCTGTTCCGGCGGAGCGTCATCGTTGGAACTCGACAAGATCACCGAAAATTCTCCCGCCAATATCGAACACCTCGCACGGGGCACGAACAACGGCGATCAGGGGGCCGACGCGGCGATGTTCACGACGCCTGGGGGCGGGATGGTCTTTTCATCGGGTTCGCTGGGCTGGCCGTTGTCGCTGCTGGTCGATCAAAGCTGTTCGCAAATCACGCGCAACGTGCTGGAGCGGTTCTTGAATACATGACGAGGATCACCGACCCAGTTGAGCCTGTTCCATCTCGAGCAGTCGTTTTTTCAACGGAATTCCCTGGGGAGCGGTGAAGCCTCCGATGAGGCCGCCGCTGGCGAGCACGCGATGGCAGGGGATCAGCAGCGGGAAGAGGTTCGCACCGAGCGCATTACCGACGGCCCGCGCGGCGCGGGGACTTCCGACGCGTATGGCGATTTCGCGATAACTCGATGTGGCTCCGTAGCGAAGGGCGAATGTCGCCTGCATCACCTGTTTCTGGAACGACGTCAATCGAGGCCAGATCAACTTGTATCCGGTGAATTCCACGTATTCACCCGCAGCGAATCGCTCGAACTGATCCCGCAGTTCGGGGAATCCATCGGCGGCGATCGGAGTCGGTTCATGCGCATCCACCTGGCGGAGATCCCGTTCCGCCTGTTCGCGCTGCAAATGCCCCAGCGAGACGCGGGAGAGCATTATGCCGTCGCCGCGAAAACCGATCCATCCCAGACTCGTGCGAAACAGCGTGAAGTATCGATTCGCGAAATCCGGTCGATCGGTTTCAAGAATCGACGAGAAATCGCGCTGACGTCGGGATATAGCGGCGATGGCCATGATCGGAGATCGACCTTTCTGCTGCTGCGCGAGAGCTAAAGACATCCATCAAGGCTTATTTATCAGATTTCACGGAATAAACGAGGCTCCTGAGTCGCCTGCGGGAAGAATTTTTCCATGTTTTTTGACCGCCGGATATCAACCCGATACAATACCCATTGCGGGAAGGTCTGGTTTTTGGGGCCTCCATCCCCATCGCGGTCTGGAAATGTCCGTCGAGTTGCAATCATCTGATAAAGGGAATGTTGAATGCTCGATTACGGCGATCTGGCCGACGATTTTTACGTCAACTTGAATTTGAACACGGAAATGCAATTGCCCGCCGCGAGAGAGACGATCCTCGGCTTTTTCGAGCGGGTGCAAAAAACATATCCCAGCATGAGGAACTTTTTCACCCGCGAATCGGGTGACTTTGTGCTTGAAGAGGATAAAGATCAGGGACATCAGCGCTGGCTGACCCTCGAATCCCGCCGAGTCTGCAGCGGTTACATCAACCCGCCGAATATCGATGCCGCGTTCGATCAGCACGAACTGGTCTTGCAGTTGGTTCCCTATATGCTGTCGGTCAGTCCGCTCGATTGCGAGGCCCTCGATTATATGATCGGGTTCGACTTTTCCTACCGCGGCAATCACGATCAGGTCGTCGCCGAGGCGTTGGGAACCGGACAGGCGATGGAGGGGCTGATCTCTCTCCCCGGCGCGCGTGTGCTGAATTTCGAACCCTCCGCGACCATCAGCCTCGATGAATCGTGCCGGTTGCAAGCGCGGCTGATGATCGAGACCCGCACGAACGCATATCAAGTCAGACGCGGCGATTACGGCGAAGAGCAGATCAGCGTCTACTTTACGATCCGCCAATATGGTAGCCTGGATCCCGATACTTCGTTCGAAACCACCGTGAAGCGCTTGCGGGAAAAAAGCGAAGAACTGATCGAATCGATGGTCGTCGATCAGGTTCTCAAGCCGCTCGCGCACGCCA
>JBJXGP010000547.1:0-18555 GCA_046160425.1 Planctomycetaceae bacterium | reverse complement strand
AACAGCAACCGAAAATTATTCGTTTTCGGCGGCGGTGTTGACGTTGACGCAGGCAGCGCCCGAATCGGCGGGATCGGAATCGCTGTCGCAGAAGTCGTTATTGTCATCGAACAGCGAGCCAGCGGTGCTGCTGCTGTGACCGGTGACGGCCGAGAACGAATAGGACTGGTTGATGTTGGAAATGGCTTCGGCCAAGTCGGCGGTTTCCTGGACAACCTGATCGCGCAGCGAGGTCAGGCCGACAACCAAACCGATGACCAGAATCGTGCCGATGAGAACCAGTTCGCTCGAAACAACGAAACCGGCTTCATCACTCCACAGACGAGAAACGAGATTCTTCATTTTTTAATCCTTGTTTGACTTTTTTGAATTGATTGACATGGTTTTACGAAAAATCGTTCTGACAACCGTGTGGCTGTCACGGAGTGATTTCTAAGAAAAACGAAATCACACCGACCTTGTCTGGTGCAGAGTGAGTTGCCTCTCCAGCCAAAGCGATTACACTTTGAGAACCTGCCAGTTCCGTGTGTGGCCACTGCTATGCAGTCTTTATGCCACACATCCGGCAAATTCCGCTTCGGAGACAGTTTTTGCATTATTTGCATTGCCCCCAGCTTGACTTTCGAAATCCCTTACTACGGATATTGATTTTACTCACTCTTCAATTCTTTCAGATCATGGCTGAGACGGTGCCTGAACCAAATCGACAGGCCGATGTACACGATTGTTAACGCTAATGGAAGCGGTGCGTAACCAGTTGGAAACACGGCTTCGGATGAAATTCGCCCGGATTGATATCGTTCGAAACGGCGAACATGGTGGAAGACGATCACCTTGACGAGGGATAGACTCGAGGCTGCTGCCGAACGAAGTTCTCCCGCAATCTACGCAATTGTCACCACGCACTGGCGTCAGCACCGACCTTTAACGGCAGCGTGAAATGTCGTCGTGATCGCGGACATCACGGCTCGCTCTCCCGATACGGTTTGCCGGCGAGATACAGCCGGTAGCGATCTTCGATTTCCTTGGCCAGCTTTTCATTCTTTGCCGCCCGCGCCAGTTCGAGCGCCTCAGCGGCGAATTTCGTGGCTTGATCGAATACCCCTTCCGCGGCATAGGCGGCGGCCAACGTATCGAGTGCGACCGGGCTTTTGATTTCGATCGCTTCGTTCAGTCGTTGGGCGAGTTCCAGGGCTTCTTTGGAATCGCGAATGGCATCATCCTTTGAAGTGGCCAGCGACCAGGCAATGCGTTCCAGCGCCTCCAGCCGATTGGGATTTGAGGCATACACTTCCCGGTCGTGAGCGAGTGCCTCGGACTCTTGTCCCAGCTTGCGATAACAACTCGCCAGTTTGAGATGGATCTGCTCTAGATGGAATTGATTGGTTCGGTGCTTGCGTTTGAGGGCCTCTTTATAATTGACGATCGCCAGGTCGTATTTTTTAATTCGGAAGTAATAGTTTCCGAGATTCTGATACACCAAAACGTAGTCCGGGTCGCATTTAAGCGCTTTTTGATAGGCTTCAAGCCCTTCTTCCACTCGACCGAGTGCGACCAGCGAGATGCCCATATTGTTATAGGGCCTCGCATAACTGGGGACGATTTGCCGGGCCTTTTCAAAGTATTCGAGCGAGAGTTCGAGATTTTTTCGTTTGTGTTCTTCGTCCTTGAATTTGGCCTGGCGCGCGAGGTTCCCGAGATTCATGTACGCCGGGTAATTCATCGCATCGACGCGGACAGCCTGTCGATAGAGCGCTTCCGAATTCCGCCAGCTTTCCGCCTGACGAATCGCCATTTTGCTCAACCCCAATAGCGCAACGATGGATAACAACGTCGCGACGGCTTTACGCAATTCCAATCGCGAAATCAGAGCCTCGACTCCCATCACAATGGCGATCGACAATCCGAGCAACGGGATGTACATGTAACGGTCGGCCCTCGCGTATTCACCGACCTGAATCAGCCCGATGGCGGGGACGAGAATCCCCAGAAACCAGCACCAGCCGACAAACAGATAAGGACGTCGGCGGACTTGATACACCGCCAACCCTGAAATGGCCAGCAGTATCGCGAGCGCCGGTCCCCATTGGGATAAAGGGATGCCTGCACCGTGATTGATCACCTGCGGGTGCGGATAGAAAAATCGCAAATCGTTGGGCCAGACCGTCTGCCGGGCATACGCCGCATACGAGTCGATGGCATTCGCCACGCGCACCGATAACGGAAACGTCGTCTCGGAGAGGACGTTGTCGCTATCGATCTTCAGATACCAGGTGAAAGCCATAAAGAAAATACCAATCGCAATCATCGGCATCTTTTCGAGCGCCAGGCCCAGGAGAGACCGGGGCGGAAACTCATCGGCCGGCGGGGAAAGTGCTTCATTCGTCGGAGTCACCATTAATGCGGGTTCATCTGCCGGGGGAGTCTTACCCAAAGCGGTAAACCTCATGCGGCCCAGCGGCCAGTAATCCAGCAGGAGCATGGCAAAAGGAAACGTCGCAGCGAGCGGCTTGGCCATCGCCGACAGCGACATGATCGCCAGTACCACCAGATAACGGCCAATTCGCGGGGAGCGGCAATACCAGAGATATGCCAACATACCCAGCAGCCAGAACATGCCGCACAGCAAGTCGTTGCGGTCGTTGATCCAGCAGACCGATTCGGTGTGCAGGGGGTGGACCGCAAAAATTGCCGCGACAATAAATGCTTTCCCGATCCCGCCCAGCATCTGGCGGCAGACGGCAAAGCAGAGCAGCGTGTTGATGAGATGGATCGCCAGACTCGTCAGATGGAAGCCTCCGGGATTCAATCGCCACCCATTACCGTCATATATCTTCCACACGTGGCCATCGAGCAGAAACGAAAGTCGCGTGATGGGGATCCAGAACCCTTGTTCGGGGCTTGTCAATGCCCACCAGATCGTGCGAGGCGTAAGCCCCTGGGGGTAATAGATGTTCTCGAGGATGAATTTGTCGTCATCCCAATTCACAAAATTGAAATTGTAGACCCGCAGATAAACGATCAGGTTGAGCAAGATCAATCCGATCGCCATCAACGTCGGCAACGCCTTCGTCAGCGCGAGCGACGACGCCTTGTTGTCGAATGCGGATTCAACGGGCGTGGCATCGTATGTCAATTCGGTCATTTCGCTTCCCCAGGATTGTCTTGGTTTTCAGCGTGTTGTCGTTCGGGCATTATCGCAGGACACAGAGCATCGGGGAAAACTTCGTGGGGGAATTTTGATCTCCACAATGCCAGCGCCCGTCCCGCATGAGTCAGGAATGTGTAATTGAGGGTGATTTCGCGGTCAGACATCTCGGCGATTGTGTGTACCAGCCATGTCGCCGCGCGCATGCGAACTTCGAGCGGAGGGAGAACGTCGGCGGGGGCCATTGCCCACCATTCGAGGGCGTGTCCCGTCGCCAGAATCTTCCGCGCGATCGGCGACAGCGTTTGAGACGACGAACTTTGAGGACTGCCGTCCCAACTTTCATCCCAGAATCCCTCGGCATTCTGCGTTGCTATCAGCTTCCCGGTGACCATTTTGAGATGCTCGACAATGCTCTGTCGCGTTTCATCGCTGAGAATGTCCTGCCGTTCATCGACTCGCAGCAGCATGGCGAGAGTGAACAGCCGATGATTGCCGAAGCAGACTCCACGAGTCAGTTTTTCCCGCAGCAATCGTGCGGACAGGCGATCGAAATTCATTTTTTGCCCTTCCTGAGTAACCCACGATTTGGTGGGAGGAAGATAAAGTGCATACGCCAAAATCGACCACTCGTATTCCGGTTGATTCATCGTGAATTCGTACAACGACTGGTTCAGCAGTGCGCGCACGGTCGTTTCGCCTTGAGACGTGATGATGGGGTAATCCAGCGGCGTCCCCACTTCGGAAAGCGTCCCCAGCGTATGATCGACGTGACTGGTCGTCGCATCCCCTTGTTGGACCCGGGGCTTAACCCCCTTTTCCCGGGCCACGAATAAAGGGCGCGTCCCCTCGTCGGCCCATGCCGCTCGAAATTTTCGATGGTCGAGCAAGAGTTCCCGCATCTCCACGCCGGAATAGCAGGCGGGATCCTCGAACTGAGACGGCACGCCCCAGAATCGAAGCGCATGATCGACGTAATTGATTTTGGGATTCGGCTCGCGCAAGCGCGGCCGCAGTTTCCAAAGGACAAAACGCAAGTCTTCATCGGAGATCAATTCGGGAACATCGTACAACGGGCGGAACTGCTGCGGTTCCATCTGCGGCGTGGGTAACGCCTTGAGCGTCTGGATTTCATTCCAGCGAGTTTTTGCCCAGACCAGGCCGCCGGCCGCGATGCACAATTGCAAAACCAGCCATCCGATAATGTATCGTGTGGTGAGCGAACGTCGTTCGGTCGATGTCGATTCCATGATTCTATCCTGTCTCGCGAGCAAGACGACCGTGATGTCGATCGTCGCCTCAAGATCGCAATTCACTGAAAAAGTGCCAACCCTCAATCGGAAAAGCATCCTCCGAGTTTCATTCGGTCTCGGTCGGGGCCGGCTCGTTTTCGTTGTCCGGTTCCGCTTGTTCCGACTTCAGGTTCCTTTGGAGTTTGACTTTCTTCAATTTTTCTTCCCGCGTCACGATCACCGCCTGATCATCTTCGTAAATCATCTTCCATTCGGCGGGCAGAAGGCGCACGCCGTTGTACAACGCTCGCTGTTCGGGCTTGTTCACGATGATGGTGTTGATGTTGTATCGGCTGAGGGTGGACGCCCAGCCGGAATATGCCGTTGCGATGCGCATGTAGTCCTTCCAGACGCGATTGGGGACCACGTGAACGGCGTTGGTGGTCATGAAGATGTCGAGATCCCTGGGGCCATACCAGGCCAGCCAGTCTCCCCACCACTGCGGATTCCAGACCGCTCCCTCAGGTGGATGCTCGTGCAGAAATCGTGTCACTCCCAGTGGGGTTCCCTGGCTGTATAACATTTCCGGCGCGCGCGGTTTGCTGCCGAACGCGGGATTCGAAATGGGCGAGACCGTAAAGCCGAACCAGATCATCAGCAGGCACAACGACGTCCATAAGTAGAGCCGTTTTCTCCACATATTTCGCAACGTCATTTCCCCTTCGGGACGCCAGAAGCGATCCGCCGGCCAGAGGCGCTCGATGACGTTTTGCACGTGGGGCGCCATCGCAAAGGCAAACACGACCGCATACCACCAGATCATCCGCACGCTCGAGACCGTGGAGTACCCCACCAGACCGATCGACAGCAGTTGATACGGGTAAACGCGCTCGCGGCTGAATCGCATCAGCACCAGCATAATGATGATCGAGATGCCGAAGTAGATCGCCTCGAAATCGCCAAACCGCATCCCATACCATTCGGTGATATCCTTGAGGTTGGGATTCTTCGGAAACGTCAGGGCATTGATCAGCAGATCGATGCCGTAAGGATTGATCAGACACGCTCCGACGGCGAGTTCGGTCCACAAGACCCAGCGCCGGAACCAGCGATCTTCGAGAATGCCGCGGATCGAGCGTGTGCTCCAGCCGACTTCCATCATGCGCCCCAAAGCCTGACAGCCCATGACCGCCAGACCGACGACGAACGACCCGTGCGCGTTGGCCCAGAAGAGAAATAACAAGGGAATTGAAATCGTGACGAACCAGAACGTATTTCGATTCGCGTCTGCCTTCGTACCATTTGCGATGTCAGATGACCCACCACAGACACGTTGTGCGAGCGTCAGAATGAACAGCATGATGACCATGCACAATTCGCCGAACGTTTCCGTGCGGTAGACCGCGATACGCGTGGAACCGAGCAACAGGATGACAAACGCGGCGCACGTGCAGACCGCCGGCCTGCGCATGTATTGATAGAAAATGCCCCAGATCAGCGCGGCGATCGCCAGACTGATGAAGGCAAAGGAGTGCGATAACCATTCGTCTCCGCCGGCTCGCTGGATCAAGGCCATTAGAATTTGCGAAAACCACGCCGAGGCGATGATATCGACCCCTTCCGCATTGGTGAGGATGGGATCCTCCTGCGGCAACTGGCGATGTTCGAGCATCCAATGACCGTAATTCACATGCCCCCACAAGTCGGTGTGAAACAAGGGCATGTAGTTCATGTAGATGAACCACAGCGCCAGCATCGCGCAGGTAAAAAAGTGCGGCAAGCCGAACTTCAATCGCTGTCCTACGGATTCGAGTAACACCAGTCGGTCCCTCAAGAATGATTTGTCCGTCGTCATCGACATTGTATTATCGCTTCCGTTGTTCGGCCGTAAATCCGGTAAAATGCAGAGAGTATCCCGTCGCGCCAAGTTTCACTGAAACGGGTTTCGTGGATTTTCCATTCGAATGAGGTTTCAATGTCGCGATGCATTCACGCCACAACACGTGGAGTAAAGGCAACGCAAAGGGCCTCTCGTCACCGCGTGGTGCATACAAATCCCGGAGCCGCGCATTGGGTGTATATCGTTACTATATAAATGGTTGTGATTTTCGGAGTTGTGCCGTGTCCCGAAGCTGTGCGTTAGCCGCAGAATCTCCGCCAACCCTTTGAAAGCAATTGGTATGCCAGTCGGACGAAGCGGAGAACGTCATCGCGAACCGCTTGCCGCCGCATCGCGCGGGCGATTTCGAGCAACCGCATGTTGTCTTCCATACGCTGCGATTGTTCTCACGTATCAGGCGCGGTCCGCTGCGGAAACCTTCCCGAGGCCGCTCACCTCACGTTTTCGTCGCACGATCCGTTCGTACAAAGATACGATTGATCTATTGACGATTAGAGTATGTCTGACGTCCGCATGCAAGACCGCAAACGTCCCATCCGACAACATCGATGGATGTCAGTCGCGGCAGACCGCCATTGCTTCGATTTCGATGAGTAAATCCTCGAATGCGAAGCCCGACACGCGGATCGCCGTCGCCGCCGGGCCAGGTTCGGGATAGAACTCGCGCGTGATCCGATCGACCGTCGCCGACGTTTCGGCGATCTGGCCCCAGTCGCCGGGGGCGTAATAGTAGATGTAAAGTTTGGCGACGTCGCTTTCATCAAGCCCCGCCTCGGCGAGCGTATTGTGGATGAACTTGTAGACGTTGCGCGTCTGCGTCGCCATGTCCTTGCCGACGGCTTTCGCTTTATTGTCGGCGGAGATCTGCCCGCCGATGAATGCGAGGTTGTTGATCCTCCACCCTTGGGTGAACTGCGAATTAGGAATGCTCCAGTCCCAGTGATTTTTAGGGTCGAGTCGCAACTTGTTCTTGTCGCCGAGCATGCCGATCCCTTCGACCTGGATCAACTCTTCGGAGTTCGGAAAACCGGTGATTCGCAGTCCGGCCCCCGCCGCCGAAGGAACCGACATATAACGCCGGCGGACGTTCGTCATTTTCTCCCAGTAACTGGTCACGTCGCGACCCTCGCCGAAGAAGCGGAAATACGTGTTCTGCCGCATCAGGCTGTGGCGATCTCCACCCGCGGCGCGCAGCATCGTATCGAGATTGCGGAACGCATGATCGGTCTGAATTTCAATGTCACCGACACCTTGAACCCGTCCCTGCTGATCGAGCGATCGTTGCCCGCCGACGAAGATCATGTCGCCGACTTTCCAGCCGTGAACGAAGGGGAGTTTCTTGTTCCAGGACCAGTGGCCGTCGGACTTGAGGAGTTCGCGTTTCTCGCCGACGATCGCCCACGCATCGACTTGCAGCAGCGCCCCTTCGCGGTTGAGGCCGACGCGGGTCTCGGTCGTCGTCGGTCCCGGATCGGTGAAATATCCGCAGCGGACCTGATCGAGTTCATCGAGAAACTTCGCGACGGCGGCATCGTCCCCTTCACAACTGAAGTAGATGTTATGCTTGACGACGTCGTTCATCGTCGCACCCGCCTCGGCGAGCACGCGTTTCAGCGATTCGAAGATATTTCGCGCCTGCGTGGCGACATCGGTCCCGACGACGTGACCCTGTTCGTCGAGCGACATCTGCGCCCCGACGAATATGAGATTCCCAGCCCTCACGGCTTGCGTCGCCGTCCCCCCCGCTCCGCCGCGATGATTTTTGGGAATGATCAGTTGCTTTGCCACGAGAAGAGTCCTTCGTCGGATGTTATGGATGATTGTGGAGACGAACTATAACAAATCGCCCTTCGAACTCGCCAGCGAACGGAAGTGCGGGAGAGAGGGGGCCAAGCGACTGCCACCGTTTCACGTGAAACGGTAAACGTTCACAAATGCGTTCCGATGTTTGGAAACCGGCTGTGCTACAGCAGCACGCAAAGTGCCACTGTAGAACCGTCTTCGGGTCAGCAGTGCTCTACATGGATGTCATTAGCGACGTTGATGGATGTTCGTCCGGTTTGTTATCATAAGGGCATGAATTCATAACATCGAAAACAGGTCCAGCGAAAATGGACCTGTCCCCGTTTCTCTCCAACACGTTTCTCTCCAATAGCCCTCGTGCGCCACTTCGAACATCGAACACCACACAGTCTCCTGGTTGGCGTGTGACAGTTACCGACTGGCAAAGCAAAATGGCGTGTGAAGACAGTCCCCAAGGAGCTTCCTATGTTACGTTTGCTACGAATGTGTTTCTTTATTCTGTCTCTCTGTGAACTCCCCGCGTTCGCCGACGAACCACAAGGTGCCGTGATTTCCTTCGACGTCGAGCGCCCGGGCCGCGTGTCGGCAGCGGTGTACGATGCCGAGGGGAATCTCGTGCGGGAGTTGTTGCTGGGGGCGACGGTGTCGGCGGGGACGCAGACCGTGATTTGGGACGGGCTGGGCCGCGGCGGGGAGAGTTTGCCGGCGGGGCAGTATGTCTGGAAGTCGCTCGAGACGCCGGGGTTGAAGGCGAAGTATCTCCTGTCGGTCGGCACGAATTTTCCGCCGGGGACGGAATGGAACACGGCGTGCGGGCCGGGGACGCATGCGGCACCGTTCGGTGTCGCCGTCGATGAGACTGGAATCTACGTCGCGGCGCACACCACCGAGAATATCGAGACGTGCGTCCTCAAGCTCGCTCCGGACGGCCAATCGCGGGCGTGGAGCGCGCTCCATCCGACGCCGTGGGATGGAGCACTCAGCCTCGCCAGCGACGGCGGCGAACTCTTCATGCTCGGACACGTCAGAATGAACGACGCCCGCATCGAACCGGAAAAAGTGCGCAAGCAGCGCGTCTACGTCTTCGACGCCGCGACCGGCAAGCTCGCACCGCGAACGCAGGTCAACTCGGCGGTCGGACTGATTCCGATCAAGCTCGACGTCCAGTGGGACCAGAATTCCGACGACATGGACGCCAACGATATGGACGCTCACAACGGGGCGCTCGTCGTTGCTTACGAAAAGCGGAACGCGCTCCGCTGGTATCATCCGCAAAGCGGCGACCTCGTGGCGACGGTTGACGTGGAAGCTCCGACGGGAGTGACGATTGCGAGCAGCGGTGATGTCTATGTCTCGTCGCAAGACAAAATCGTGCGGCTGTCGCGGGCGGAACCGAAGCCGGTGACGATCGTCGCCGAGTTGGATCAGCCGGGACGGATCGACTTCGATCACGGCACGAATGAATTGCTCGTCTATCTCGCCGGCTCACAACAGATTCAGCGTTATTCGCCAGACGGGAAACTGCTCGCGACTTACGGTGAAACAGGAGGCCGCCGCGACGGGCTGTACGATGCGACCACCAGCCGCAGCTTCGCCGGGTTCGCCGATTTGTGCGCCGACGGCTCTGGCGGTTTTTATGTGACGGAATCGACCACGGCCCCCCGGCGGACGGCCCATTTCGCGAACGACGGGTCTGTGATCCGCGAGTGGTACGGCGGACAGCGCTGGGCGCCGCATGCGGCGCCGGAAGGGGACAATCCGAACGTCCTGTGGGTCGGGTCGCAGTATGGGTGGATCATGCGGGTCATGGTGGATTACGAGCAGAAATCGTGGAAAGTCCACTCCTGCTACAAGTACACGGGACTTGCGGACGGATTGATCGGCGACAGCCACAACGAAGGCTGCTACTTCCGCGTTTATCGGCACGCCGGCAGCACCTATCTCGCGTTGGAGCAGGTGCCCACGATTCTCAAAGTCGACGAGCAGGCCTGGAAGCTGGTACCGGCCACGATCTACGGCAACGTCAGCAGTTTGAAAGCCGAGTTGAAGGAGACCGGCCAAGGTCAGCAGACATACCAATGGAACGACGCCAACGGTGACGGCGCGATGCAGCGCGATGAGTTCACGTTCTACGCGTCCGGCATGACGAATAGCTACGAACCTTACATCGCCCCCGACTTCACCTGCTATACCGTCAGCCAAGACCGACTCGTGCGCAAGTTTCCGGTGACGCGGTGGACCACATCTGGCGCGCCGGTCTACGGAGAGATGCCGCAGGGTCAGGTCGTGGGAACGTGTTCGCCGCGGTTCGATCCGAATCACTTCGCGGATGCGCGCTGGTCGGCGTTTCTGCATCACGATCCGCAATCGGGCCGTTTGTACGCGGCCCTCAACGATTGGACGCGCGACTGGTGCGACTACAACGACTCCTTCATGCACTGTTGGTCGGCGAAGGGGGACTCGCTTTGGACCGTGGGCCAACGCTCGGCGGGACCGGGACGCGCGTTGCCGGGCGACGTGCAGACCCATCTCCGCGGCGTGGCGGGGGTGGCGCACGACTGCGTCGTCGCCATCGACGTCAATGGCGGCTGGTTCGGCGGCAATACGGCCAACACTTACGTCTGGGACCGGGATGGGCTTTTCGTCGGCGGCCTGATGGACGATCCCGATTTGATCGGCATCGCCCCGTTTTGGTATCAATGCGGCGGCGAATTCTGCCATTCCGCCGTCCACACGCTTCCTTCCGGCGACGTCCTCTTTTACGGCAACTGGGAAAATGAGGTCCGCGTCTATCAAATCTCCGGCTGGCAAGACTGGACCCGCCAGACAGGTCAGATTCAACTCCGGCAGCCGAACCCGGCTCACACCGGCGTCGGTTTGACGGCCGCGTACTTTGACGATGTAGAGATGACCAGGCCGCGTCGCGTGATGCTCGATCGCCGCCCGGGCCTCGCGCGCGACGAACAGTCGATGGCCGTGCGATGGACAGGGACGGTCGAACCAGCATATGGTCCCGCATATCTCGGGCCGTGGACTTCGAGAAGCAATAAGGAATGCTTCGACGGCACCACGCGCGGGTCGCGGGACAATGGCGCGAGTGTCGCCGTTCGGTTTCGCGGCACGTCGATCGAAGTCGTCGGATCCAGGGGTTCCAATTACGGATTCGCGCAGGTCTCGCTCGATGGAGAGGAGCCGACTTGCATCGATTGCTACAGTCCGACCGCACAGGCTCAAGCGTCGCTATTTTCGCGAGAGGGATTGCCGGACGCCGATCACGAGATCACGCTCACCGTCGCCGGCTGGTTCGGCCAACCGCGCAACCCGGCGTCGAGCGACGCCTGGGTCTACGTCGACAAATTCGTGGTTGATGGCCGCGACGTCGACGACGCGGGGATCGAACACACGTTCTTTGCCCAGGCCGACGGCTTGGTGCAACTCTGGATCAACCGCGAGCCGGTCCTCAACGAACAATCATCCGGTGCGGAACTCGCCGGTCAACCGATCAAACTGCTCCGCCGCGCGAACTCGATTCAACTCGCCTGCGATGGCGGGGGAGCCCAAAGCAACTCCGTCCTCTCCTGGTCCACTCTGTTCGAAAGCAAGCACCCCATTCCCCCGACCCGCCTCTTCCCGCTCATCCCCGGCGGTCATACGTTGGAACGCCTGCCTTTGATTTCGCCGTGAGGGGTGGAGTGGCCCGGTCGAAAAACGAGTATCGGTTGAGATCTCAGACGTGCGCCACGGCTCTGCGAGCCGTGCGAGTACACGTCGGGCGTCGAAGTTATCCTCGCGCTGCTCGCCAATTCCGATCAGCGAATCGTCGCGGGGGCGGTTTGGCCTGAGGGGATCAACGTCGTGTAGTTGCGACCTTGTATCCATTGTTGCCAGTCGGCTTGCGCTTCGGGCTAGTATTCAAATGGTGGGCACAGCCCACCCTGTGGAAACGACCCCCTCACTCCGTAATAATATCCCGCACCGTCCCGCCACCCGGGATCATCGGCAAGACATGCTCTTGATATGGGGTGATCACATCCAGCAGGTACGGGCCGGGGGTGTTGAGCATTTCGGCGAGGGCTTGCGGGTATTCGCTCTTCTTCCGCACGTGCCGGGCCTTGACGCCAAAGCCCCGCGCGACGGTCACGAAATCGGGATAGGTCGTCTCGGCGATGCTGCCGTCGCCGTGGCCGAGCGCTTCGGGATGATCGATCGGGCCGAGGTACGTGTGTGCCCGGCTGCCTTCCATGAAGCGGTCTTCCCACTGCACGACCATGCCGAGGTGCTGGTTGTTGAGCAGCAGAATCTTCACCGGAAGTTTTTCGCAGTGCAACGTGGCGAGTTCCTGAATGTTCATCAGCATCGAGCCGTCGCCGTCGATGTCGACGACGAGCGAATCGGGATGTTCGAGCTGTACCCCCATTGCCGCGGGGAGACCGAAACCCATCGTCCCCAACCCCGAACTGCTGAGCCAGCGTTTCGGTTTGTTGAATTTGTAGAACTGAGCGGCCCACATCTGATGCTGGCCGACCCCCACGCTGATGTACGTGTCGCGGTCTTTCGTCTGCTTCCAGAGTTCATCAATGGCGTACTGCGGCAGGATCCATTCCCCGGCGTCGCGATAGGCGAGCGGGAAACGTTCTTTCCAGACGGCGATTTGCGCTTTCCATTCTTCGATCTGCGGGATGTCTTCGTCGCTCATTTCGCGGTTGAGAGCGTCGATGACCTCTTTCACGTCGGCGGTGATCGGGATGTGCGCTTCCTTGTTCTTGTGCAACTCCGACGGATCGATATCCACATGCACGATCTTGCCGTGGACGGCGAATTCTTCGAGCTTACCCGTCACGCGGTCATCGAACCGGACGCCGAAGGCGAGCAGCAGGTCGGCTTCGTTGATCGCATAGTTGGAATAGACGGTCCCATGCATGCCGAGCATGTGCAGCGACTGCGGATGATCGCCGGGAAAGGCGCCGAGTCCCATCACGGTCATGGTAACGGGGATGCCGGTCTTGATCGCGAATTTCGTCAATGCCTCGGCTGCGTTGGAGTTGATGACGCCCCCCCCGACGTACAGGATGGGTTTCTTCGATCGGCGGATCGCCGCGATGATCTGACGGATTTGTTCGGGAGGAACCTTGCGGGTTTCGGGATGATACCCGGGGAGATACATCGGGGGATCCCAGTCGATCTCTTCATCGAGCGCGGCCACCTGAATGTTTTTGGGGAAGTCGATCAGCACCGGCCCCGGCCGGCCGGTCTTGGCGATGTAATAGGCCTCCTTGACGATGCGCGGGATCGACTTGAGAGCCTCGGCGACGTCTTCGGCTTTGGTCCAGTCCTGCGCGGTGATGAGATAATGATGCTTGGTCACCGCGCGGCAGATTTCGACGATCGGCGTGTCCTGGAAGGCGTCGGTCCCGATCACCTTCTGCGGCACTTGCCCCGTGATGGCGATGATGGGGATGCTGTCCATCTTGGCGTCGGCGATCGAAGTGACGAGATTGGTCGCCCCCGGTCCGCTGGTCGCCATGCAGAGTCCGACTTCATCCGAACTGCGCGAGACTCCTTGCGCGGCGAATCCGCCACCCTGCTCGTGGCGGGGGAGCACGGTGCGAATGCGGTCACTCCGTTTGACGAGCGCCTGATGCAAGGGCATGCTCGCCCCGCCTGGGTACGCGAAGATGCTGGTCGCCCCCTGGCGGATGAGCGCTTCGACGAGGATGTCGGCACCGGTCAGTTTGACTTTCGTTTCGGTCGGCTGTGTTTTCTTCGCCGTCGCTTTGGCCATCGTGTGATCCTTCCGAGGGTTTGGTCTCGGTTATCGTTGGTCGTCTATGAGAATCTGCATCGTGATGTCACGACACATTTTCGGCGGTGTAGGTTCTGAATTCGCGTCGAGTTTTGTCGGTGTGTGGACATTCCCGGAGATCATTCGCCGAGACCGTCGCCAGCGTTCCCGCAGGAACAATGAGTTGGTTCCAGTGTATCGATCACAGGGAGCGATGACGAGTGAAGAACTTTCGTCCCCACAATTTTTAAGGGACGGCACCCGGCATAAGATTTACAACCCGTTATTTTGCCAATGCTTACGATAACGATTCTGCGGGCTGTATCGGCGGTGTCGACATCGATTCATCAGTCGGTATCCGGACGCACGACCCCTCCGGGGTTTGGAAAACGCACTTCTCGCGTTTCTTTCGCATGGCATACCAGCGACTGTCATCGACGCATCGACGTCATACGAATCAAGTACGCCGCCGCGCTGCCGAGAATCACCATCCCCAGCAAGAGAACCGTCCAGAAGCCGATGATCGCCGATTTCCAGAGAACGATGACCAGCCCGCCGGTCAGCAGGCACAACAAGAGCGCCACCCCGTGCTGAAATCGCCACGCGAGGACCGGCTCGGCGATGAGGCACAACAGCACCAGCCACAGCAGCACTTTCGGAAGTGCGGCGGGGGGACTGCTCACCGCCGCGAACGATCGCTCCGACTGTTGAAAATCGGTCTGATATTTCACCGGCAGATCGGCGAAGATCTCTTTCTGAAGCGTTCGCTCATCGAGATATGTCAAGTCGCTCTCCGCCGCGGGGGGATGGACGGCGAAAAAGATCGGCTCCCCATCGCTCGTCGCGCCGCGAAGTTCATACACGCCGCTCTTATCGGTCTTCTCGTACACGAGCGAATTTGGAATGTCGTCGACGTTCCCCGCATCGTCATCGGGTTTCGCAGCCGTGTTGTTCGCAGGCTCCTCTTGTTTCTGCGGAGTCAACGTTTCGGTCGTATTGTCGGGACGCTGAATCGTGATCGGAGTATTCGTCGATCCGAGTTGAAACATCGGCCAGATGAGCGGCTCGCCGACCGAGACGTGCAACTGATTGTCATTGCCAATCACCACGTATCTGACCATTTCGTTGAGCAGCGGCGGAAAGCTCGGCCAGAGAACCCACGTCCCCCACTGGCGATCGACCGACGTCGTCACCAAGAGAACCGTGCCGCGTCCCCGACGGCTTTCGACGATCGCCGGGTCGCCGGTTTCGTACTTTAAGGCGATTCGGACCGCCGACGGCAATGGCGATTCCAATTGATAGAACATCGACACCCGGCTGGTTTCGAGTCCCGCATCGGGATTACCCGCAAACGCTTTCAAGAGCGGATGCTCGTAATTCACCGGATCGAAAGCGAACATCGTGGGGTTCTCGCCGATCTCGCCGTGACGATTGCCGAGTTTCGCCGGCAAGATCCCCTGCCCTTCGCGATACAGGATCTCGTTATATGTTTCCGGTTGAACCTGATCCCCCAGTGTCACGATCAGGCCCCGGCCGCTGGCGACGTACTGCTGGAGGATGTCGGCTTCGCGCTCAGTAAACGTGGCGACATTGCAGACCACGATGCAGGCATATCGTCCGAGGTCGGTCGCCGTCAGTTCGCCGTCGCGGATGACGTGCGGTTGAATCCAATCTTTGCTTGAGACCGCCGGTCCGTCAAAACTGGGTGCGAGCGCCAGCTCGGCGAAGTACGTGGCCTGCTGCTTTTTCTCTCCCGACGCTTTGCCGTTGATCAACAGGATGGGCAATTCTTCGCGGTAATTCACGACCCGCCAGCGACGGTTGTCGGCGACGAGCGCATCGTCGGCAAGACGCGCCTCGACGACGTTATAGCCGGGCTGAATCAGTTGATGCTGAAATTCAACGGTCGCTTCGGCCCCGGCGGCGATCTGTAATGGCTTGGTATCGACAAGTTGACCGCCAACAAAAAAATCGACTCCGACCGCTTGGGCGGGAGCATCTCCCCAATTCTTCACCGTCACCAGCCAGCGCGACGGCTGTTCGCTCGTGGCGAGTTCATCGGTCGACGTACATTGCGTAATCGACACGTTGGCGACGCGCGACGGTTCGGGACCGACGTCGATGCAATGAACATCGGCACGCTCCGTCAGTTTCTGATACAGATTGCGGCGGAGTTCAGCCCCGTTGTCGTTGCTCATTTTCCAATTCGACTGCTGAAAATCGGAGAGCAGATACACTTCCTTCTGTTGAAACTGCGGAGCACCGTCGAGCAGGCCGACCGCCTCTTCCAGCACCTGTTCCCACGATCCCGGTTCTTCGACGACGCTCAGGCGATCGATCTCTCCCGTGACCGCGTCGCGGAGAAACCCCTGCTGGCGGATAAGCACGCGCGGCAGGCCCGCAGTTCGCACGAGTTGGCACGCATCGCCGGGCTGACACGACTGCACGATCTGATTGGCGATCGTCTGCGCGCGGACAAACGGAGTCATATCGCCCGTCCGTCCTCCCATGCTGAGAGTGGTGTCGAAAATCAGCACGCGCTGCCGGGGAATCGCTTCGGGAAAAAACGTCGTCAGTTCCTGCCCGCTGGGACGGGCAAATGCCAGCACAAGCAGCGCGATGGCGAGCGTCCGCACGCAGAGCAGCAGCCATTGCTCCCATTTGAGCCGCCGCGCATGCTTCTTAGAAGCCGCCAGCAAAAACTGCATCGCCCCCCACGGCGTCACCTGATACCGCCGACGGAAGAAGAGATGGATGATGACCGGTATCGCCGCCGCGATCAGTCCCCACAACATCCACGGCTGAGCAAACCCGAACGCGAGCATGAATGATCAATACCTGAACGTTACGACGAGAACACGGCACTACCCCACAAGATCGACTGATATCATGATACGCATGCGAGTTCGTTAATTGTAGGGTGCAACGTTCCCTCGTTCCCAAGCTCCCGCTTGGGAACGCAAGTCTTCGAGAGCTTCTGCTTCGCCGATTTTTAATTGAAGTTCGCTTGCAAATCGAGATGGTGGGCACAGCCCACTCAACAACCATAACGAATTCGCTCCACAAGTCGCTATAATCAACCGACAAAACAAGGACCGTGTCGCATCGATCGGATTGTGAAGTGAACGAACAACTCGCCGAGACCGAATTGCGCGTGATCGCAGATGTCGCCTGCACGGTGTGCGGCTGCGTCTGCGATGATCTTACGCTGCATCTATCGGGGGAGCGTTTAGTCCGCACCGAGAATGCCTGTTCGCTCGCGCTCCCCTGGTTCGAAGCGCTCGACCGGTATCGTCCGCCGATGGCGCGAGTCAGCGGCATCGAAATCGATTTCAGCGATGCCGTCAAGCATGCGGCGAACTTGCTTCGGCAGAGCCGAGCTCCACTGATTTATGGCTTGTCGCGCAGCAGCACCGAAGGTCAGCGGGAAGCGGTCGCGCTGGCGGAAACGCTGCGAGGAACAATCGACACAACGGCATCGATCTGTCACGGGCCGTCGATCATGGCGATTCAATCGGTCGGGGAATCGACCTGCTCGCTCGGCGAAGTCAAGCAGCGCGCCGACCTCGTCATCTTTTGGGGAGTCGACCCCCTCACGAGTCATCCGCGGCATCTCGAACGGTATTCGGGCGACCCGGCGAGCGATTTTCTCCCCGGAGGACGAAGCGACCGCACGATCGTCGTCATCGATGCCAAATCGACGCCGACCGCCGCCATCGCCGACCTGTTCATTCAAGTCAGCAAAGATGGAGACTTCGAACTGATCTGGGAATTGCGAAAGCGGTTGTACGATTCCGCTGCAAATTCCGCCGCCGGTATCGGCATTGATGCGGAGCAGATCCGCAAGCTTCATGAGTTGATGGTACACTGCCGATACGGCGTCATCTTTTTCGGCTTGGGTATCGCTCAACAATCGCTGGGACATCTGACGGTCGACGGATTGTTGCGACTGGTCGCCGAGTTGAACGATCGCACGCGGTTCGTCGCACGCCGGATGCGTATACCGGGGGACGTTTCGGGGGCCGACAATGTTCTATGTTGGCAGACCGGTTACCCGTTCAGCGTGAATTTCGCGAGCGGATACCCGCGATACAACCCGGGGGAATTCTCGGCGAACGAACTGCTTGAAAGGAGCGACGTCGATGGCTGCCTGATCGTGGGGAGCGAGAGCGTGATCGATTTTTCGGATCAGGCGCTACGAACTCTCGGCGAGATTCCGACAATCGTCCTCGACTATCCGCACATCGAACCGACGTTTTCGCCAACGGTGCAATTCACCTCAGCAATCTACGGCCATCACGCGCCCGGGACCGCGTACCGGATGGATGACATCCCCATCCCGCTTAAAAAAGTCGCCGAGACTCATTACCCGACCGATGCGGAGATTCTCAAGGCGATCATGGGTGCGTTGTGAGGTTGTATCTCTCGTTCCCAAGAGGATGGTGGGTACAGCCCACCCTACGAAACGGCGTGAAAATGACATGTCCGATTACAATAATTCAGCGGCATAGTGCAAACAAGCGCGAATATCATCGGTCGTGATATTCGGATAATTCTCCAGAATCTGCTGTTCGGTCCAGCCGTTCGCGAGCAAGTCGATAATGAATTCAACCGCCAGGCGCGTTCCAAGAATCACCGGCTTTCCCACCAGAATACGGGGGTTGATATCGATTCGGTCTTCCCATTTCAC
>JBJXGP010000546.1:0-8976 GCA_046160425.1 Planctomycetaceae bacterium | reverse complement strand
GACTTCCTTCATCGTACTGATGCGCCGTGCGGCCGATTCGAGCCAGACGATGCTGCTGACGATCAGCGACAGAACGCCGAAACCGGCAAAGGCCGTCATCATGTATTTTTGGCGCATTTCCGGTTCCAGGGGGACTTCGGCTTTGCGGTGCGAAGCGATACGAGACGGCTGACTGAGTTCGATTTCGATCTTCTGTTGTTCTTCGGCGAGCTTGTGGTCGACTTCTTCCTGCTGAAGGATTTCCTGTTTCAACGCTTCCAGTTCGTAGGAATGGAGGCCGAATTTTTTTGTGCCTTCTTCCTGATCCTTGATTTCGGTGGCCAACTGCTGCTCGTGCTGCGTCAGGACTTCGATCTGATTTTTCAGTTGATTGATCGTCGATTTGGTCAGAATCTGTTTTTCGGCCTTGATGGTATCGATGACCGTCGGGCGAACGGCGTTCTTGGCCGCCTCGAGTTCGGCGATGACCGATTCCAGATCTTGCCGATAGCTGACGAGAATAGGGTTATTCTCGTCCTTGATCGTCTGCGATGTTTTGGCGATCAGCTTTTCCAGATTCTTTTTGCGGTTGTCCAGTCGGAGGACTTCCGGATCCTGTAAGACTTCGTGTTCGATGACCAGTTCGGGGATATCGATTTCCTCGGCCTCGTCGAGGTTCGATTCCTTGGCGGATAACTGCGCCTTGTACCGCATCAACTCGAAGCGGATGGTCGTATGTTCGCGACGGGTTTGCGATAGAAGTTCGATCTGCATTTTCTGACGGTCGGTCAAAGCATTGGAATCGCTCGTCTCCAATTGCATCGCCAGCCGTTTCAGCGTGTTTCGCTTGCTGCGCAGCTTTTCTTCGTTCTCGCTGCTGACCCGTTCGAGATAGCTCTTGCGCTGCAGCTTCTTGTTGCGTTCTTGATTGACCGCTTCCTCAAGGTAGGCCTCAGTCACCGCGTTGACTAATGCTGTGGCATCGCGCGGGTGTGTGCTCGTCAGCGAAATCTTGATGAATTCCATCTGCGGCGAGGAGACTTTGAGTTCCTCTTCCAGCCACTTCAGCGGATTCTCCTGCTCGTTGATAATCGCCAGATTGTTGATTTCCGGTCGACGCAGCGCGGCGTGCAGCACGAACGGGCTGGCCACCAGCTTCATGTTGGTCTGCTTGTAGGTATCGAATGCTTTTTCGGACTCGTGCTGCTCCCAGATGATGCTGTCAATGCGCGAACTGATAAACAATTCGGAGAACGTTGTGAATTTCGTCGGCATCAGCATCCAGGTCAAGCCGGCCGAAATGGCGGCGAACGTCAAACCCAGAAACGACGCCAGAAACCAGCGCCGGCGCAAAGCCGCCCACAACGCCGACAGATCCGTCGCCGAGTGTTTGTCGATGCTGGCTTCGATGGGTTTGCGAGCGGCCGCCTGAGCGTGACCGGTGGGACGGCGGCCGTTGGGTTTCCAGGGGGCCAACGCCGTCGGATCAACCGGATTTCCATTGGAGTGAGGGTGGGGGTCAGAGCCGCCCCGGCCTTCGCTTTGCGTGTCGGAATGAGAATTTGTCATTGCGGAATCTGATCGATTAAAAGCGTTTTTAGCCCAACTTCGATACCCCGTCGGTTTGAGGGGCAATGGAGATCGAAGTCAAGTGTCAGGGAGTAACAGCAAAACGACAAGCGAATTCTAAATTCAACTCGATAGCAGGCCTGTTGGGTACTGCCAAATGTGCCGGGGTCAACGAGGCTTGGTTCCGAATTTTGACATCATTTCACATCTTGATTGTGACCCGACCGATGACAATTTACCAGTCCTTCTCCGTCCCGAAGTCTCATGAACTCAAAAAAATGACATCCTACCGGTCTAACCCGCATGACTCTGCCGGAAGGAAATCTTCAAGTCCCTATGCGTTCTTCGTTATTCGGCTTATCTCCATCCTGAGGGATTTCGATACGATACTCGGTTGAGGAGCAATCCCAGTGCCGTGCTGAGACAATTAACGCAGTCACGGTTGATTTGGCCTGTCAGGAATCGAGCCCGACGCGAACATTGAGGCGTCCCTCTTCGATGAATAAATTGGAGAGTACCCAGTTCAATAGCCATAACATGGCGAGGGCCAAAGGCATCATTAACCAGCCCGCCAGGTCATGAAATACCATTTTTGCGACATCGGCGTTTACCCGAACGTACAAGATGCCCGTGACCGTAATCCGAATGATATTGGCGATCAGGGCAATGGGGACCGCGCTGAAAATAATCAAAATCCGTTCCCAGATGGGGCGATCGCTCAAAATAGCAACCGCCGTCGATAGCGCAAAAAAGATCACCAGCATGCGCAATCCGCTACAGGCCTCTTCGACTCCCAGGCGGTGTTCTTCTGCCCCCTCGGCGATAATGATAATGTGTCCTTCCGAAACCGCGGGGAGGCCGATCGTCTGTAGGGCATAAGTGCTGGCGACCGTCCCGATGTTCCGCAACGGGTCGCGCATCGCCTGTTCGACCGAAAACGGCAGCGGAATCATGAACACCGTAAACGCCAAAGCCGTCCACGACCATCTCAAGCCTTCCCTGCCCCCCAACAGCAATGCCAAAGCGAGGAGGGCCGGCACGAGCGAGATGGCATCGAACCAGATGTAATGATAAAACGCCCCGACAAGCCGCAGACCGATCGCCATGAGCAGGAACGGGAAGCCCCACAAGCTATAGCGTAGCTGATCGACCTTCAGTTGGTCGCGACGCATCCACAACAGGGAGATGACGAAAAGGGGGACGAGCCAGCCGTGGGAATACTGCGGGTCTGATTCCCACTTCATACCCATTTCGATAAGGGTCGGAAGATAAGACCAGATGAGAGCGATCAGCACGATCGACAGGTTGATGACCCATCGGCGCTTGAGCGACGCGTCCGTCGAGACGGTTGTCGGAGATGTGGCAGTCATAGAATTAAGAATTTATCCTGATGGGATTCGTACGTTAGGCGCGTTGGACCCAAGTTGACACGGCGGCGATTGCGGTTTCCATCAAACCCAAGCGCGGTTGGCGTGTCCGATTCATGATTTCGCGGTTATCGGCATAACTCGGCGCAGACTCCGTCCCGGTGGGTGACAGTGACCGTCACCTCCTGGCAACTGCGGAGTCGCTCTTTCTTTCGCTGTATTCTTGCGTTCGTCATAGTGACATCGAAAAACGTCATCTGACATATCGATGCCCTGGTGTTTGCTGTAACGACTTGTCGATTCCTACAGTCGCGGTTTCGAGGCACAGGCCGTTGTCACGGCCATGAACAACGATAAAACCGCCTCAGGTTCGCGGGGGAATTCGATAATACCGCCGTGCCCACCATCTCCCGATGGGTCGATTCGCTGGTGCGTCCTGCGGATTCTGATCAACTGAATTTTGAGCAAACGATCGTGATTGCTCGTGGGCCTGACTGAATTACATCTTCCGAGTTGCAGTATGACTTCCCCATGCGTCCCGATATCACGTGACTAGGGGAAACACGCTGCGAACTCCACACCTCATGAGTACGTCTTCACGCGGCTCGCAACCATAGGGAACTCGAAAATCATCCCGCAAACGCGTGGTGAACTTGTCCCCGTCAGGTCTTGAAACCAACTCCAACGGTTTTCCGCTGTGCATTTCGACGGGAAAAACCGATCGAATTCACAGTCGGGAAAACTCCGTCACGAGGGTATTCAGCAATAGAAGCAGTCAGTATCGGGCAACATGGCCCGCTGCAGAGCACTTCCAGGCCCGGAAGTTGACCATCAGCGCCGATGGTCGCTATCGTTTGCAGAATCATCGAATCGCAGCTCGTGTTATGAACTGCCGGTCGATCCCCCCGTAACTTCCTCCAAACTATTGACTAGGCGAACTAACAATACATTTTTATTCCACCGCTACCTGAAAACCGGTCACAAATACCCCTATTAATTTCCGGTTTCCCTGAATTGTTGCGATGCGGTCCATTGACGATTCGGTCACTTCGGTATGTAGTCTTTGAACCTCCGCGCGAGCCTGTCCTTCCTGCGGGCAGGAAAATATCTGACAATGGTAACGACCCCATCATAGGCATGTCACGTAAAAACCCGACGCGATTTTTCTGTATCTCAACGTAGCGTGACACGTGTATGAAGTCAATCAAATTGCCGGGTTTTAACAGCAAATTCGGTATTGACGATCGCTTATGTGTACACGGAATCCCAGTGAACACGCCCCGGCCAGAGTTGTTCTCCTTCGCTGGACCGGAGAGAATGACGTTTCTCTGTGAAATCGCAGAAAATCTTGGCTCTTATCGAATCAACATCGCAAAACACAATTTCCAGTGATCCAGGGGTGACCGCGGATTAGCGACCAACTCTCGATCCGTCATTCTCACATCGTTTCCGCGGAGAAATCTCATGGCAGAATCTGCATCCACGATTTTAACCGATGTCGAAAAAAATATCTGGCACGACAGTTTCCGCATCGATAACCAAAGCTGTCCCATTCTGAAAAACGCCCCCCAGTGGCACCTCGAAAAACGAACCCTCCGCGGCGGTATGTCCGACGGAGTCGACGTCATCGAAATCGACAACGGGCGGCTCTCGTTTTCCATCCTCCCCACCCGCGGCATGGGGATCTGGAAAGGATCGTGCGATGGCTTGTACATCGGCTGGAATTCACCCGTGAAAGCCCCCGTCCATCCCGCGTGGGTCCATCAGGAAGAACGGGGCGGACTCGGCTGGCTCGCCGGCTTCAACGAACTCATGTGCCGCTGCGGCTTGTCGTATCACGGCGCACCCGCCCAGGATCCCGACGGCCACCCCCTCGAACGGCAACTCACCCTCCACGGACGCATCGCCAACACCCCCGCTCATCATGTCGAAGTGACTGTCTCTCCCGATCATGGCGGAGAGATCTCGGTCACCGGTATCGTCACCGAAACGATCTTCTTCGGTCCGCATCTCGAACTCCGCTCGACGATCAAGACCCGTGCGGGTTCGACGAGTCTGACCATCATCGATGAAGTGACCAACCGCGGCAAGACGACCGCCGATTTCGAAATCCTGTATCACACCAACGTGGGTACCCCTTTTCTCGAAGCAGGAGCACGCTTCATCGCCCCGGTGCGGGAGATGGTTCCCCGCGATCAACTTGCCGCGGATGACAACGACACCTACGGAACATACCGTGGCCCAACCGCCGGCTATGTCGAGCAATGTTACTTCTTCGACCTGCTCGCGGATGAGCACGGCAAGACCCCCGTGCTGCTGCGAAACCAGGCTGGAACTCGCGGTTTCAGCATGCGCTACGGCCGGGAGGCGTTGCCCTGGTTCACGCTCTGGAAGTGTACTCAGGAGGACAACGGCGGATACGTCACCGGACTGGAACCCGGCAGCGATTTCCCCAACCCCCGGCCGTTCGAGCGCAAGAAAGGCCGGGTGATCCGCCTGGAAGTCGGCCAGACCCACCGCATGGATCTTGAACTCGGCGTGCAGACCAGCGCGAGCGAAGTTCAAAAAGTCGAACAGGAAATCACCGCGTTACAGGACCGCGTACACCCCATCGTCCACAAGACGCCGCATCCGGATTGGTGTCCGAGTTGACGGGAGCCTATGCAAGTTCCGGCAGCGAAGATTCTCGGAGACGCGCGGCAGCGGTCCCTACGCACATTTCGATGGTGTCGTTGCGTCGCAGGTTGATCGCAACTACGATTTCACCGATGAATGACGTCCATCAATGATCCCAAGGCTTGGTTATGCCCATCTCCTGGAACGAAATCCGCCATAATGCGGTTGCCTTTTCCAAGGATTGGGCGGACGTCTCACGCGAAGACTCCGAAGCCGAAATATTGTCAGTCGAGTTCTTCGACGACCACGTCTCGATCAACATCCAGGCCGTCGAGCTGTTAGGCGAGTTGCACGATGCACTCGAAGCCGGCGGTTATTCGGGCCATGATCTGGAGCGATTCCTCGTCCGCGTTTTGTTCTGTCTATTCGCCGAAGATACCGGGTTGATCGACCGCAGCGCGTTCACGCTCTTTATCGAAAACCATACGGAATCCGACGGCAGCGACTTGGGAGCGCATCTCGCTCGCCTGTTTCAAGTACTCAACACGCCGTCTGACAAACGACAGAAAAATCTGTTGGAGGAACTGTCGAATCTTCCTTATGTCAACGGCGACCTGTTTACCGAGGCGCTGAGTTTTGCCGACTTCAACCGCGAGATGCGGGACCGGCTGCTCGCCTGCTGCCGTTTTGACTGGAGCCGAATTTCACCCGCCGTGTTCGGGTCGCTGTTTCAGAGCGTCATGGAACCACGCGAACGCCGACAGGCCGGCGCGCATTACACGAGCGAACGTGACATCCTCAAGCTGGTCCGCTCGTTGTTCCTGGATGACCTGCGGGCTGAGTTCGCCTCCCTGGCGGGCAACAAGAAGAAGCTCGCGGAATTCCACAAAAAACTCGGGCAACTCACCTTTTTCGATCCTGCTTGCGGATGCGGCAACTTCCTGGTCGTCACCTACCGCGAACTGCGACTGCTCGAAATCGAAGTGCTCAAGAAGCTTCATGGCCGACAGAAGGTGATCGACATCCATGACCTGTCGGTCGTCGACGTCGACGCGATGTACGGCATCGAGATCAACGAGTTTCCCGTGCGCATCGCCGAAGTCGCATTATGGCTGGTCGACCACCAGATGAACCAGCGGCTGAGTGAAGCGTTTGGGCAATATTTCGTGCGTCTGCCGCTGAAAAAATCCGCGACGATCCGCTGCGCCAATGCCCTGCAAATCGACTGGAACGACGTACTCCCCGTGGATCTGTGCAGCTATGTGTTGGGTAATCCGCCGTTTGTCGGGGGGAAATACCAAACCGATGAACAACGTGCCGACATGGCTCATGTGACGGGAGAGTTGAAGAACTACGGCCTGCTGGATTACGTGACGGGATGGTACTTCAAAGCCGCCGAGTATATTAAGGATTCTGCGATTTCCGTGGCGTTCGTTTCCACGAACAGCATCACCCAAGGGGAACAGGTCGGCGTGCTCTGGGGCCAACTGCTCCGACTCGGAATTCACATTCGCTTCGGGCATCGCACGTTTGCATGGGAAAGCGAAGCCCGTGGCAAGGCTCACGTCCATGTGGTCATCGTGGGCTTCGGTTACGAGGCAACCGACAAGAAACGCATCTACGACTACGAAACAAACCCTGCTCAGCCGCAGGTATCCGCGGCACAACATATCAGCCCCTATCTCGTGGAAGGGGTCGATACCGTCGTCACCAACCGGAGTGTCCCGCTCTGCAAAGTGCCCGAAATCAAGTTCGGCAATCAACCCATCGACGGCGGCTACCTGTTATTAGACGAAGAACAGAAAAACGATTTCCTTCAGGAGTGTCCTCGAGCGAAAAAATGGATACGGCTATTTCTCGGATCACGAGAATTCATCAACGGTGAAGAGCGTTGGTGCCTTTGGCTAAAAGATGCATTGCCAAACGAATTGCGAGAATGCGGTCCGGTGATGCAACGCATCGACCAAGTGAAACAGTTTCGACTGTCGAGCAAACGTCCGGAGACTGTCAAATTGGCGGGAAGCCCATCCGAATTTGCGTTCGTCAGCCATGTTGAAAATGAGTATCTTATTGTTCCCTCCGCCTCCTCGGAGCGACGTCGTTACATTCCCATGGCATTCATGCCGGCAAATGTCATCGCCAGTAATTTGTGCCTCATCATTCCTGGTGCCACCCGGTTCCATTTCGGAATTCTTACTTCGACCATGCACATGGCATGGGTCCGACAAGTCTGCGGACGCTTGAAATCGGATTACCGCTACTCCGCGAGCCTCGTCTACAACAACTTCCCCTGGCCGGAGAGACCGACGGATAAACAAAAGGCTGTGGTCGAGGTTAAGGCTCAGGCGGTGCTCGATGCGCGGGCCGAGTTCCCCGATTCCAGTCTGGCCCAGCTCTATGATCCGCGGATCATGCCTGCTCCGTTGCGAAAAGCCCACGCGGACCTCGATCAGACCGTGGAACTCTGCTATCGCTCCAAACCGTTCGAGAGCGACCGCGAACGCGTCGAGTTCCTGTTCGCTCTTTACGAAAAGATCACCGCACCCCTCACCGCTGGACTCGACAAGCCAATACGCCGCCGCAAGTCGAAATAGCAGTGAATGAGGTAAGCAAGCGAGGCCCAAGCGCAGTAAAAGAAACCCCGGTCGAATTCGCGACTGGGGTTTCTTAAATCTTCATCGCGAGAAATACGAACCGGTGTCTACTCGAACGTAGCGTCGTCCGCCAGTTCCTTGACGTAGACGTTGCGGAAGTACAGCGTGTTGCCGTGATTTTGCAATTCGATCTGTCCTTGGGGATAGATCGGCTGTTCCCGGTCCCAGTAGTTTTCCATGACGTCGTCGAAGACGAGCGTGCCGTTGAGCGACACTTGAACGCGTTCGCCGATCATCTTGATGTGAAACGAATTCCACTCGCCAACCGGTTTGTCGGCTTTCACTTTGGGGAAGCGTTCGTGAGTCTGATTGTTCCACAGGCTCCCCGAACCTTTGTCGGCACCGTTGGCATGAAAGGGCTCGTAGTCGGTATCCCAAATCTGCACCTGCGGGCTGCCGCGGAGATAAATGCCGCTATCGCCGGCCTTCTCGATCTTCCAGTCGACCATGAGTTCGAAGTTGCCGTAGTCCGAGGCGGTGCACAGGCTCTCTCCCTTGCCGTCGAAAACCAGCGCGCCGTCGACGACGCTCCAGTGGGCGTTCATGCTTTCATCGGCGACCTTTTGAGCCTCGGCGAGTTGTTCGGGAGTCATCTCGGCTCGTGCCTTCGGGTTGGCGACGAGACCTTTCCAGCCAGCCAGATCGGTCCCGTTGAACAAGGCGGTGAAACCTTCAGGCGGCACGTTGTTCTCGGGGGCGGCAGCCTCAGTCGCAGCGGGAGCAGCCGGTTCTTCGGTCGGGGCGGGAGTCGGTTCGCTCTTTTCTTCATACGGTGCATCTTTCATCTCCGG
>JBJXGP010000545.1:0-5927 GCA_046160425.1 Planctomycetaceae bacterium | reverse complement strand
TTATAATCTCCCCTATCTCGACCTGACCTACAACGCACTGATGCAGGATCTCGACGAACGCGGGCTGCTCGATGAGACGCTCGTCGTGACGATGAGCGATTTCGGACGCACGCCGAAAATCAACGCTAGCGCCGGCCGCGATCACTGGACGTTCTGCTACTCGGTGATGTTTTCGGGGGCAGGGATCAAAGGGGGGACGGTGTTTGGGGCTTCCGATGCACAAGCCGCCTACGTGCAGGACCAGCCGATCAGCACGGGAGACGTCTGTGCGACGATCTACAAATGCCTGGGGATCGACCCCCATTACCGCGTCCTCGACCGCGTCAACCGCCCGATCGAAATCGCGCACGGCGGCGAACCGATCGCGGCGATTATGGAATCGTGATCAGCAATTGCAGCCAAGAGATTTGTAGGCTGGGCCTCGTCCCAGCATGTTCTATTCCATTAAAAAGCTGGGACGAGTCCCAGCCTACGCTCTACTCTCCCTGTCTCTCACAGGCTGAGGTGATCTCATGAAGAGTTTGGCCTGTCAAAGTTTTCGCAGCGCCATCGGTCGCCGAGGTTTTTTGGGGGGCATCGGCGGATTGTCGTTGCCGGCGCTGCTGCCGATGCGAATTTTTTCGCAGGACTCACCTCGTCCTTCGACTGAAACGGCCATCATTCAATACTGGCTCAACGGAGCCGCCAGCCACTTCGAAACGTATGACCCCAAACCCGATGCGCCGGCGGAAGTCCGCGGACCGTTCCACCCCATCTCGACCAACGTCCCCGGCGTGTAGATCTGCGAATCGTTGCCGCTGCATGCGCAAATGATGGATCAAGTCACGATCATCCGCAGCATCCAGCACGATAACCCCGACCATCAGCACGGCATGCACTGGTGCCAGACCGGACACGACGCCAAGGCGAGCGGCGTCGATCCGTTCAAGCAGTCGAGCCATCCGTCCAGCGGCTCGCTGGTGGCGCTGCTTCGCGGACCGAATCATCCCGGCATGCCCCCTTACGTGCTCATCGGCTATCCGCTCGATGATCAGGGGATCCATCGCTATTACCCG
This sequence comes from Planctomycetaceae bacterium, assembly GCA_046160425.1. Classification (GTDB taxonomy): domain Bacteria; phylum Planctomycetota; class Planctomycetia; order Planctomycetales; family Planctomycetaceae; genus JAQCEJ01. The sequence continues at coordinate 4,872 of JBJXGP010000545.1, read as the reverse complement.
CACCGGGCGGCGTATCTGGGAGTGAGTTACGATCCGCTCGAAATCCTCAAGGACCGAACCGGCGACGGCAAAGACCCGCTTCAGGATCGGGACTTCCACGTCCGCAGCCTCGACCCCATCACCGGACTCACGCGGCAAGATCTCCTCAAACGCCGCACGTTGCTCGCGCAATTCGATCAGATTCGCGGAACGTTTGCCCCGAAAGAAACCGGCACGTGGGATCGCTTCCATCAGTCGGCGTTCGATCTTGTGACCGGCGACCGAGCCGGCGCCGCCTTCGATCTCGAACAGGAAGACGCCAAAACCCGCGAGCGATACGGCCATCACCGCTCGGGACAAACCGCACTTCTCGCGCGGCGGCTCGTCGAGGCCGGCGTCACGTTCGTGACGGTGATCGATCCCGGCGTGGGGCTGACCAGTTCCGGTTGGGATTTGCACTCGAAACTCGAACCGGGGACCAAAGCCGCCAGCCCGCCGATGGATCAGGCCGTCACCACGCTGATTCAGGACCTCCGCGAACGGGGTATGGACAAAAACGTGCTGGTCGTCGTGTGGGGCGAATTCGGCCGCACCCCCCACATCAACGGCCAGGCCGGCCGCGACCATTGGAACGGCGTGCAGAGCGCGATGCTCGCCGGCGGAAATTACCGTCATGGCCAGGTGATCGGTTCCTCAACCGCCGACGGCGGTATCCCCAAGGATCGCCCGCTGTGGCCCTACGACATCGTCGCCACAATGTACCACCACCTCGGCATCGACCCCCGCTTCACCCCCGTCACGGCCACGGGGCAATCGAAACCGTTGTTGGATCATGGGGAGGTGATTGAGGAGTTGTTGTGACAGATTCTCCACTAAAACCGACCTTCGGACTTTCGAAATCCAACAAAATCTACTTTGTCGTTTTTGCGACATTGTACATTGTGGGTTTCATCGCCTTTTTTGAGACGTCGGAGCGTCCTGATAAGAACGCTTATCAAATGGGATATTTTTTCGGACAACTGCTGACAGCGATATTGCTTCCCACGTTATTCGCCTGGATTGTCTGGTGGATATCGGGGAAAAAGAAAACCGCTGCGAGCGTGACCTTCAATATCTGCCTGACGCTGATCCTGCTGGGGCAAATTGGCCAGGCCGGAAGACGGCAGCGTGTACCGCAAGCGATGCAGGAACTTCAGGAAGAAAAACAACAATTAAAAGACCAAGCCGCAAATTCGGATGATCCCGCGGCGGTCGATGCCGCGTTGGATGAGTATTCGGGTTCCATCAAAGACAAATTCAATAAGCTCGCCGAAACAAGTTCGGGGAAGGAAAAGCAGTTCTTTACCATCATGCGAGATTACGTCAACGACTCGCAGGAGGTCGCGCGGAAATGGAGAGAAACCTATGATGCCGTCCTTGCGCCGGCGATTCTCGATTTTTCGCAGTTAACGAGCGACGAAGAGTTCGCTCGTCAAAGATCGGTGATTGAAGCGTACGTCGCAGAAAGCAAAGCCTATGCGAACGTATTCGATAACACGGTTTCCGATTTGAAGCAACGGTTGAGCGTGTTGGGAGAAAATGACGAAGCGGCCCAGGGTGCTCTGGAAGGGGCGACGGAGAAATATATCTCGCAAAAGCCGGTTTTTGGGCCTCTGATGCAGGCACATATCGAGTATGGGCAGACGATGATTCAGCTCTTGGATCTGCTTCAGAATCACAAAACCGACTGGGCCTACGTGAACGGCGAACTCGAACTTTATACGGAAACCATGATCGACGAGTACAACAAACTGGCCGAGTCGCTGGCCAGGCACGAGAGCACGATTGAGACGCAGGCACGCAAAGTGATCGAAAATTTGTGAGCGTCGAGATGATGGCTCACTGACGATAAGCATGCGTCGCGACAAGATGAGATCTCACCATGAAACTCTACGGCCTGACGTGGGACGACGATGCAATCGACGGCGTGCATTTCGGCCAACGGTTCAAGCGGGGGGAAGGTTACAACAAAATCTTTTCGATATGGGACAAGTACGAACTGGGCACCGACCAAATCCTGGTCGGTTTTGAACCTGATCGCGAACATTGTTTCTGCCTCGCGCGCGGCCTTGAGCCGTACCAGATCGCCGAGCGGTTTCGGCTCGGCACCCACAATCAGATGACGGACAAACTGGCCAAACGCTGCGCGAGGAATTTCAAGCGATTGTACAAGCGATATCCGTATCGCGTCTATTTTGCCGACCAGGCGGGGATGAAAGTCAAGTTCCTCGATCCGATCACGATTGAGGACGCCGACTGGATTGAGAAAAACGTTTACAACAGCGACGAGATTTACAATCTGCGGGAAGACGAAAACTGGCGTCCGGCCCCCCATTTCGTGCGCGAGCAGGGCTTGCAGGTCTGGTTCGATTAGAGTTATGGCACTTAATGGTACGACACATGACTTTTCTTGCGCCGGCACAATGAAAGCGGAATTTTCAGATCAGGCTGTACCTGATGAAATTGCTACGAATAAAATAATCCTGTACGGAATCGAAAGATCGAACTGTCGCCAACCGAGTAATGAAATCAGATCTAATAACATGTATGGCTTTTAGGATAATCGATGCGAACTATTACAAAGTTGGTTTGGTTACTGTTGCTCGTTATGGTGGGTTGTGAAGCGGAAACCGTTGAACCGCAGAAAATGCAAGCAATTCCCGCCTCTAAGTCCAATGCCTTTGAAACTACGACATCGATTTCACCGCGTGACTCATTTCGTTTCGAAATTCCTCCAGGCTCCGGTTTTGAGATACTCCAGGAAGGAGAAATTGGAGGAAATTCGAAGAGCTACATGATCGCGCTCTCTAAGCCCGATTCTGCCGATCGATTCGTAGTGACAGTCCTTCCCTCCATTGAATCTCATACGTCGGTGGAAAGCATGGCGTCAGAATGGGAAATTGGTTTACTCGAGAAAATGTCACGCAAAATTTCATCGAAATTTACAAATTTGAACGGCAAAAAAGCGTACAATGTCGTTGCCCAGGTCGATGCGGAAGGCCATGCTTATACCATCGATACATACCTCCTCACGAATAAGACATGGAATTTCACATTAGGAATTTCGACACCTGGCAATCTCGATGAACTTGACCAAGACATGGTTAAACTGAGAGATTCTTTCTCACTGGTTGGACCATAATCAATACAGGGCAGGCAGCCATCATCAGATCGTTTATCGAAATCACATGGCTGCCCAAGGCGGCAGGCCATGCCACCCGACCGTTTTTCTCCACCACGGATTGGTTTTCTCCCACAAGCCAAGTATCATGAACGGGCCGTCGTTTGGATCACATCGATCGTCGATTCCATCAGAACCATTGACCCACTGATCGAGGAACCTCGTCATGACGCAACCTTCCACTCGCCGTCAGTTCTTGAAACAATCGTCCGAGTTCGCGGCGATCTCCGCGACGTTGGCCTCGCTGGGGGGGGTGCATGTCTTCGGCGAGGAAAAGCCGGCGAAATTGCGGCTGGGGATCATCGGTTGCGGTTCGATCATGAACTCGCACGTGAAAAATCTGGCCGAGCGCAAGGCGCCGGTGTCGATCGCCTGGTTGTGCGATATCGATCCCGCGCAGATCGAAGTGATCTCCACACATCTCGACGGATATCAAGCGACGCCCCCCAAACGGACCTCCAAATATGAAGACGTCATCGCCGACAAAGACGTCGATGCGGTGATCATCGCCACGCCGCATCATTGGCACGCCCCGATCGCCATCGCCGCCATGCAGGAGGGGAAAGACGTCTACATCGAGAAGCCGATCTCGCACGTCTACAACGAAGGGCATCAGATCATCGAAGCCTCGCGAAAGTACAAACGGGTCGTGCAGCAGGGAAGCCAGATGCGCAGTAGTCCCGTCACCGCCAAGGCCGAGAAACTGCTGAAAGAAGGGATCATCGGCGAAGTCAAAGTCGCCCGTGCCTGGACCGCCGAGCCACGCAACGCCGTCCCGCCCGTCGCCGATAGCACGCCCCCCGACGGCGTCGATTACGACCGCTGGCTCGGCCCGGCGCCGAAACGACAATTCAACGAGCATCGCTTTCATCGGACATGGCGAATGTTCAAGGACTACGGCAACGGCGAGATCGGCGACGACGGCATCCACGACATCGACATGGCCTGCTGGGGCCTCGGCGTCGATACCGTGCCGCAGTTCATCACCGCCCGCGGCAGCCGGATGATGCTCGACGGTCACGCCAGCGAATATCCCGACAACATGACGGTCACGTATGAGTATCCCGACAAACGCATCATCATCTACGAAAATTATCCGTTCACGAGCTACGGCATGTTCGGGGTTGATAATGGCAACGTCTTCTACGGCACCGAAGGTTATATGATCTTTTCGCGGCGCGGGTTTTTCAACGTGTTCGGTCCGAAGAACGAGCCGGGACCGACCGAAGGGAAGGAAATCCGCAGGCAAATGGGATACAACGAACACATGGACAATTTCTTCGATGCGATCCGCACGCGGAAACTGACCCGCGCGAACGCCGAGGTCGCCCATCGTTCGTGTGCCTTGGTCCACTTCGGCGAAATCGCCTACCGCACGAAAGGCCGTCTGGAGTTCGACGTCAGCAAAGAACAATTCGTCGATTGCGACGAAGCCAACGCCCTGCTGACGAAGGAGTACCGCGACCCGTATGTGTTGCCGACGATCGCTTAGGGTGAATCTGTAGCGGCACAGGAACGCATTTTCTTAACCCCGGCAGGGGTGATCGTGAATAGCCAGGGGCTTCCGCCCAATGGCACTTACTTTAGGTTTCATCAATGGATTTTCTTTTTCGTATTTTGAATTGATCTGATTTAGGACGTTTGGAATAGGCCTCGCGTTCGTAGCTGCGGCC
>JBJXGP010000544.1:0-5473 GCA_046160425.1 Planctomycetaceae bacterium | reverse complement strand
TGTCGAACTGTGATGCTATCGGATATTCACAACCTGCGCTAAAAATCGTCAATCCACATAGATGCTTCCCACATTCAGGAATCCTGCTTACTTCATCAACTTTGTGTTGCAATCGGTCGGTGTTCGCTATAATCTGGTGATGTGGGGAGCGAGCCGGTCGAACGGTACCAGGTATCATTCAGATCGAAGATGCAAAAAATGTCTTTCCGGCTCAATACAACGGGTCATCGGTGGCAACGCAGGTTGATTAGCCTGTGCATGCTCGGTGCGTTGCTGGCTGGTATCGTGCCGCTTCCGTTCAACTTTTCCAGCCGGGAAGCAAAAGACACTTCGACTCCCTTTCCCTGCCAGCATCACCGTTGTGGCTGCCGTTCGGCGGAGCAATGCTGGAAAAAATGCTGCTGCTTCACCAATCAACAGAAGCTGGCGTGGGCGAAAAAACATGGCGTCACCTTGCCGGAGTTTGTTGTTGCCGCCGCGCGACAAGAAGAGCAATCCAACAGGTGTCAGACTCGCAGTTGCTGTGCGAAATCCGGTCAATCAGCCACGTCAACGAATCACGATCATCATGCTTACGCAGAACATTCCGGACGTTGTCAGGCGAAACCTCAAGTGGCATCAAATGGCGTCTCACAGCCAACGGCCGATGAACCACAGTATGTGATCGGCGCGCTGGTTCAACAATGCCGTGGTGAGAGTTCATTCTGGAATTCGCTTCCGTGGTCGATACTCCCTCCCGCGCTTAAATTTTCCACGCGGCAGGAATTCGTCATCGATGAACTGGCGATAGCCTCCGATGTGTGGCACAACGACTCGGTTTCTCCGCCGATACCCCCTCCCAGAACCGTCTGACGCATCGTTGACGGAGGGACGTCGCACCAATCCCGCGAGAACGCGCACTACTATGCTGCGCGCAGCTTACCTCGTGAATGAGACGTGCGGCTCATGTTCGCACGCTCGTGCGGGTCTCGGTCTCGCTCTCCACAAAGCTGGCCTTTTGGCCTCATGAGCGTGCCACCATGCGCCGTGATAATTTCACTGGCCGGACGTTCTTTCCGCATGACTCTAAGTCTAAACAATAGATCAAAGTGAACGGTCTCTTAACAAAATCAAACTCACATTCTTCGACGTATTGCTGAAAATTGAAAGTTAGATCTGATGAACAGCTACAAACAATTAAGATATCGACAACGAGGTTTCACGCTGATTGAATTGCTGGTGGTGATTGCCATCATCGCTATTTTGATCGCGTTGTTACTCCCGGCCGTGCAACAGGCCCGCGAAGCGGCTCGGCGCATGCAGTGCCGGAACAATCTCAAGCAGATCGGGTTGGCGATACACAATTACGAATCGTCTCACCAGAGTTTTCCACCGGGACGCGTTGGATTTCCGATGGTGTTTTCAGCTCACGCCGCGATCCTGCCCTATATGGATGGAGCTAATCTCTACAATCTGATCGACTTCAACAAGGCTCCCACGTTTCCTGAGCCGCCGGTCACGCCGTTCGTTCAGAACACGGTCGCCGCGATGACCGTCATCCCGATGTATTTGTGTCCCAGCGATTTCGGCAAGGTTGAGGGGAGTTCGTATGCCTCAACTAACTATGTAGTCTGCGCCGGCAGCGGGGCCGACGCCACCACGCGGTTCATTCGCAGGGGTGACGGCGTGATGTTCGATGTGAAGCTCAGGGGGGTGATCAAACTTCGAGATGTCACTGACGGGTTGTCGAATACTGTTGCCGCCAGCGAGCAAATCCTGGGAATGGGATTCGGCGGCGGCAGCGGATCATCGGCGGCTCCTGCAATTCCGGCCTCGACTCCTCCGGTCAAATACGAGCAGCAGGTACTCAATTTGGCAACCGCGCAGAGTGACACGATCACCGGCACAGACACAAGCCCGGCCAACTGCGTCGTGGGTGCATCCGGCTGGTGGAAAGGCATTCGCGGCGCGAAATGGATGAACGGTCATTATGGAGACACCATCTACAATCACGGCTTGACGCCGAACTCTAAAACGTTCGATTGCGGAAACGTCAGCCACAATGCGGGGTTGACAGCCGCCCGCAGTCGACATACCGGGGGCGTGGTGATCCTCCTGTGCGATGGCAGTGCCCGTTTTGTCAGCGACAGCATTGACCTCGGAATCTGGCGTTCGCTCGGCTCGCGCGACGGTGGAGAAGTCGGCGGCGAATTCTGATATCGGTTGATCAAATTCCCGGGGACAGCCGTCCCGTGATTCTATTTACAAGGGTTCTAACATGAATCGGTACGCTTTCGCCTTGGCTTTCCTCCTTTTGCCTTTTGATCTCTACGCTCACGATACCTGGGTGCAGACCAATACCAATCTCGTGCAGGCAGGCAACGGTGTGCATATCGACCTGATGCTGGGAAATCACGGCAACGAACACCGCGACTTCAAACTCGCCAGCAAAATCGGTCTGAACAATGCGACGCTCAAGGTCCACGCACCGAATGGAACGGTGTACGACGTCAAGGATCGACTTGTCGACCTTGGTTATGCCCCCAAAGAGGGATTCTGGTCGGCAAAATTCGTCGCCGCCGAACCGGGATTATATCTCGTCGAACATTTTCTCGACCAGGTGGTCAATCACGGGAAACCAGTTCGTTCGATCAAGAGTGGAAAGACCTGCTTTGTCGTCAGCCCATCGCTCGACAACGTCTCGGCGAAGAATCCGGGTTTCGATCAAAAGCTCGGCCATCCGCTGGAACTCGTGCCGCTCTCGAATCCCGTAACACCAATGGGGCCTGATGTCGCACTCCACGTGCAGGTAATGTTTCAGGGAAAACCGCTGCCGGAATCGCGAGTCTCGTTCATCCCGCGCGGGACGACGCTCGCCGAGGGAATGGACCCGGAATACGAACGGCTGACGAACGAAAAGGGACACGCCGCGTTCTCGCCGAAGGAAGGAAATTATTACCTGATCGTCGTCCACCACAAGACTGACGAGAAGGGGGACGACTACGAGAGTACTTCCTACTCTGCCACCTTAACGGTGTTTGTACCCGATGTCTGCCCCTGCTGCGGGGAATGAGCGTTCGTGGTGAGCACAGCTTACGAAAATCAACTCCTCAACCAAACAAGTCGAGAATCGGTTCGCCTTCGGTGAGCAGATTGTACGGGCGGTTTTCGCTGTCGAGTGCTTCGAGGTTGTGAATACCCATCGCGTGGTACACGGTCTTGGTGATGTCCGCGGGAGTGACCGGCTTGTCGGCAGGATACTCCGCATAACGATCGCTCGCGCCGTATGTTTGCCCGCCGCGGAGTCCGCCCCCCGCGAGCACGTCGCTGTGGCAGTGCGTCCAATGGTCGCGGCCGGCCCCGGATACTCCGCCGCTGCGAGGATCGCCGATTTTCGGTTTGCGTCCCATTTCACTGGTGACAAGCAGCAATGTTTGATCCAGCAGGCCGCGGGTCGCAAGATCCTCAATCAGCGCCGAAAAGCCACGATCGAATTCAGGCATCAGGTAGTCTTTGAGGCAATTGAAATTGTCGCCGTGCGTATCCCAGCCCCCGGCGCTCTTGCATTTGTTATTCAGCTTTTCATCTTCCATCCAGAAAACGGTGATGAACGGAACCTCGGCCTCGACGAGTCGCCGAGCCGCGAGCAGGCTCATACCATTGACGGTTGATCCGTAGCGTTCACGGAGTTCTTGAGACTCGCGTGAGACATCAAAGGCATCGCTCGCCTTGGATGAAGCCAGTAGACTAAAAGCCCGCTGTTCTTGCCGCGTCCATGTCTGCACGGCCGAGTATTGATCGAAATCGGCCCGCGCGGCATCGATGGCTTTCAGCAATTCATGTCGCGTCGTCAGCCGTCGGGTATCGACCCCCGCCTGTAATTCCAAAGCCGGCACGTTGAACTTTAACGGCTTGTCGATATCCCCCTGAACGTACAGCGGATCGAATTCGACCCCCAGTCGGGCGGCAAATTGACCGGGACGCGTATAGGGAGCTGTGCTCGGCTTGTGAGGCAGCGTGACGGCATTCGGCAGGAACTGGTTTTGCGGACGCCGCGAGGCAACGACCGTCCCCATAAAAGGCCAGTCATCGGGAAAGGGGGTCCGATTGTTTCCCAGCGAAACGAACGACGGATCGGGGACATGACCGGTCAAATTATAATAGTAGCCCGCATGATGATCGTTCGTGTTGACCGTGGCCCCGACCGAATTGACGACGCACAGATGATGAGCCTGCTGCGCCAGCATCGGCAAATGTTCGGAGAGCCGAACTCCCGAAGCAGTCGTCTCGATTGCATTAAACGGACCGCGGTACTCCAACGGGGCGTTCGGTTTCAAATCCCACAAGTCGATATGCGATGAACCGCCGCACAAAAAAAACAGAATCGTCGACTTCGCGGGCTTTTGTACCTGCTCGTTCGACTCGTTGGCCTGAATTCCCGGTTTGCCGAATCGAAAACCGGCGAACCCGGCTCCGGAAGCAACGAGAAAAGTTCTACGCGATATCGTCATTGATTCCACTCGCTGAAACAAAGACTCTAAATACCGGTTTCCCTGTAAGATACTTCGGCCATCTCAATCCTTATCCATCAATGATACCACATATCATCTCACAGGTCGAGCGAATTTCGCTCGGTGAAGTCGTTAACTTCGATCGGATTGCATATGTTGAAAAGTATCAACACGAGCGAAAACGAGCTATCCAGATCGGGAATAATCAGATGAGACCTATACGTGTTCGGTTGCCGCGATGCGCCGACACCATTCGTCAGTGCTGATGACTTCGCTGAGCAGCATCTGCTGCGAACATAAGATCGCCCGTTGCAGTTCCTCGGCGGTCACTTCTCCCGCGGAATTCTTGAGAGGCAATGTCCCGGTGGCGTCGCTGAGAAATTCGACCGAGAATCCGCGATGGACGGCTTCCCTCGCAGTCGTGTCGCAGCACATGTGCGTCATGTAGCCCGCGATAACGACGGTGTCGATTCCCTGCTCGCGTAGCCACGACTCCAGTTCGGTCCCCGTAAAACTCCCCGGTAGATTCTTTTCGATCAACAAATCATGCGGACGCTGCTGCACGTCAGGATGCAGTTCCCACTCGGCGGTACCGCGCCGAAAAAACGGCTTGTCGGGCTGCGGAAACGAATGCTGCACAACCACGACCGGAATCTCGCGAGCTTCCGCCTCATCCATGACCTTGAGAATATTTTCCAAATGCCCCTGCGGGTGCGTGATCGGCAGCATTCCGGTGAAATATTCGTTCTGCACGTCGATGACGACAAGGGCGCGTTTCACGAGGCAAGATTCCTGTTGCATATATTGTTGGGCAGTTTCTTCGAAAAGAGCCGCGCGGGCAACCAAGCGGTCGTATTCGGTATTCTACAAATACCAATCACCCGGCCAGTTGTCGCTCGCGGATCTTCTTCTCGATGGCGGTGAGAATCTGCAAGTCGCTCCAGTACGGCGAATCGAAAGCCGGACGAAGAGGGATGGGGATG
>JBJXGP010000543.1:0-2951 GCA_046160425.1 Planctomycetaceae bacterium | reverse complement strand
TGGGATGAATTTCGCTCTCGGAAGTTATATTGTTGCTCAAAATCCCGGCGGCTTGATGAAACAGGGTTTATTGATGTCGACTGGCCTTGGCTTCGCGTGATTATTGTAGATGCTCTTGCCGTGACAGGCCAGTCCAACCCGGATCCTTCGATATTTGACGCATCCGGCACGACGATAACAATTCGCATCGGCGGAACGCGGGGAAGTTCAAGACTTGGCAGGGGTGGCCCGCTCGACTATTATCGAAGGAGAGCCTTTCGCTTGAACGATGCATCACGGATCATCTGCTCCTGAGCGACGACATGAATTCATTCCATCCCGAAAAACGCTTTCTCCAAGCCTGGAATTCCGTCCGGATCGAACGGCCGGTCGCTTACGGCTTGTTCACTTTCGGGGAATCGCTGCTTCCCTATTTCCTGGTTTGCGGCGCCCCGAAAAGCGGAGGGACCGTCACCGTCACGCGCGGGGACGTTCGTATCACCCGACCCATGATTCTGACGCCCGATAATTTCCCGGTCGAATTGCGTAACTTCTTCGACGAAAACGACGACCTCGCCGCCGCACAATTCATGCTCTCGCGATCGGCGGGCTTCTCGCATCTGAAACTCGATAACCACTCCGGCGCACCGCGGATCGTCAGCGACAGCATCGAAGAAGCAGTCGATAAGCTCAATCGCGAACTCGACGGCGAAGACGAAGATCAAATCGCCATCCTTTCGGCCCCGGCCAAACTGGGAAGCATCGCCGTCCTCCGCTACGCGGCGGAGCGCATCTGGTCGAGCACTCCCGATAATATTCAGGAACTGCGCGAGCGGGGTTTCTTGCCGTAAGGGGTCTACTTGGCTGTTATGCAAACAACGCATCGATCGGCTTGGCCTCGTCGATGACCAATCCGACCGGGCGTCCCTGTTGATCGGGAATGCGCATATGCGGATCGATTCCCAAAGCCGTGAACAGCGTGGCAGCGATGTCGCCGGGACTGACCGGGAAATCGGCGGGATAACCGGCATCCTTGTCGGTCTTGCCGTAGACGGTTCCCCCTTGAATCCCTCCGCCGGCCAATACCGCCGGGAACGTGTGGCACCAGTGGCCGCGTCCCCATGTTGAGTTTCCGGTCGGTGTTCGACCCATTTCGCTCATGAGCACGACGAGCGTCTCATCGAGCAAACCGCGATCCGACAGGTCATCGAGCAATATCGAGTACGTCTGATCGAGCCGCGGCAGGAGTTGATGCTGAATGTCGGTGCTGTGGATGTGTGAATCCCAACTGTACCCATCCGGACATTCCCACTGCACGGTGACGAACCTCGCTCCCGCTTCGATCAATCGTCGGCCCAACAGTGCCGACTGGCCGAACAGATGGCGGCCGTAGCGGTCGCGAACTTCGTTCGTTTCCTGCTTGATATCCAGGGCTTTACGGATCGGTTCGGAACTCATCAGATCGAAGGCCCGCTGCCAAAGCTGATCCTGCGTCCTGACGGAGCGAGCCTGCTCCAGTTGGACTCTTGCGTCATCGAACTGCGACAGCAGCGTCTGCCGGCGATTCAAGCGATCGAGGGCGACACCGGGCTGCGGTTCCAAACCTTGAATCTGGAAGTTGAGCTCGTCTTCGGTGCAGTCGCGGAAGAACGGATTATCCTTCGAGTCGCGACGGCGAAAATTCGTCGCCAGCGCATTGTAGCCCCGTCCCAGCCAGCCGGCGTATTGTCCGGGGTAATCGTAGCCTTGCAGATGTCCCAGCGGTGCGGGGACGTACCAGTAACTCGGCAACTGTCCCGGCGTGCGGGGAAAATGATTCTGATCAAGATACTCGATGAGCGAACCGATAGCCGGTTGGTCCTGATCGGGGGTCGCATTCAGAATCGTTTCCGGCAGATGCCACGCTCGACCGGTCTTGATCCAGTGGCAGGCATGATGATTGTTATGCGTATGATTGACCGTGCGGATAACGGCGAAGCGGTCGGACATCGCTGCCATGCGGGGCAGATGTTCGGTCATCAGCAATTCGGGTGTTCTCGAAGCGATCGGCTGGAACGGGCCGCGAATGCCGCTGGGCGCTTCCGGCTTCATGTCGTACGTTTCGAGCTGGCTCGGACCGCCGTAGATATAGAGGTACAGAATCGATTTCGCCGTCGCCGCGCGAACAGGATCGTTGGCTACGGCTTGAGCCACTGCCTCGGCACGAGCGACCTGAGACCAGCCGACTCCCAGCAGCCCTGCTCCGCCCGCCTGCAACATCTCGCGCCGAGAGAAGCCCTGACACGAACGCTGCGGTTTTCCCAAAATCGTTAACATGATTCGGTGTCCCTTCGCGCGATGGAAAGTCGCCTACGACGTCGATCGTTCCAATTTAGCTGACGAATCCAGTTCTCCACAAGTCGAATGCAACTTTCATCAACTCAACAAATCCATGACCGGTTGACCTTCACTGACTTTATTCGAAAATCCGTCCAGGCCATACCGGGTTTCGGGCGAAAGTCCCAAGGCATGAAACAGGGTGGCATTGAAATCGGCCGGGGTCACCGGTTTGTCGACGACATACGCCGCTTCGCGATCGGAAGAACCATAGACCGTCCCACCCCGAATGCCACCGCCGGCGAGTACCGCCGAATAACAACTCGGCCAGTGATCTCTGCCTCGAGCGACAACTTTGGGAGTGCGGCCGAACTCCCCGACCATCGCCACCAGTGTACTCTCAAGCAAGCCGCGCTGATCCATATCGTCGAGCAAGGCCGAGAGTCCCTGATCGAGGTTGGGGAGCACCCAATTCAATCCATACGCCGAGCGACCGAAAATATTATCATCGGCGGGATATATCACGCCATGCATGTCCCACGTCTGAACGTTGCGGAACTGTTCGCCGGGAGGAGTCCCCGCCCAGGCGACAACGGTAACCAGTCGCACGCCTGACTCGATGAGCCGGCGGGCCATCAATAGATTCTGCCCGAACG
>JBJXGP010000542.1:0-14199 GCA_046160425.1 Planctomycetaceae bacterium | reverse complement strand
CCGGCACGATCGCTTCCCGATTCCATTTGACCGACATCAGCGATTGCCGTCCCAGACTCACGCGATAATCATTCGCTTCGAATTTCGCCGTACCCAGCGCCCGATTGCCGACGACGTCTACCTGGGTGGGCAACTGGGGAAAGCGCAACAGCAAACGACTGTCGCTGACGGGTGGGATCTGCATTTCGAAAACCATGCCATTCTCGGTCGATTTCACGGCGGGATACAGCGATAAGGCGATCTCATGAATGTGAATCGCATCCCGATCGAGCGCTACGGCATTCGCTTCCGACGAGTTCTCGCTCTCGGAGCCGGACGGATCTTCGGGGAGCGGCGGAGGGGGGACCGACAACGGCGACGACACTTCGATCATAAACCCGCTGCGATCGGGGACCATCAGGACCGTCGCGGTGCGGCCGTCGACGGCACACGTGGCCTCTCGCGCGAGGTGGGCATGCTCAATCGGCAGCACAATCGTTTGCGTCTCTCGACGCGAAAGTACGGCCACTTTGTATTTCGCCGTCAGTATCACGCGACCGTTCGGATCCCAATCGGCGGTATACTCGGCGGACGAAATCAAATAATCGATGACTTTACCATTCAGGGAAGCGGTCAAGTCTTTCAATCGTTGTGCCGTTTGAGACTGTACGTAGACGAATTCGGAGACTGAGTTTAACTCTCCCTTTTCGTCGTAAGGGATCAGTACATCCCACGTCTCATCGCCGGCTAAGGTCTTTGCCTCGTCGTCCGGTTCGGGAGCTGGTTTTCGCGTCTCACCCGAAACCGGGAGCGCCGCAGCCGGTGGATCTTGCGCAGCGGCTTTCCATCCCAGACTGAGAACGAGAAGAATCAAGAGTCCAACGCTTCCGCGCCAGGGTGCGACTTCCGATGAATGGGAGGGAAGATGAAGAGTCGTGGAGAGGGTTTTCTCCGTCGAATTGCGAAGCGCAACATTACGCCGCTTGAGCCAATTCACGGGGACGAAGAATGCAAGGAGCGAACCCAATGCGGCGGCTCCCATTACCACGCTCAAGGGGCCTTCCACAAACCAAATGGAGACCAGTAATACGGTCCACCAGGCGGCTCCCCCGATGCCGGTCAATATTCGGGGAGAAGCGACTTTGATCCAACCGCCGATGGCCAATGTCGAAAAAAATGCCAGCCAACCGATCCATTCGAGTCGATTGCCGTTCCAGACAACGATTGAAATCGATGCCGGGACCGATCGACCCTGAAGTTGAGTGCGATTCCATAATAGCCGAGTCTCTTGTGCGGCATCGGGGTCCGGCGATGTCGTTGATTGTAGAAGTCGGTGATAAAGATCCCGCCAGACGGTCAGATCCAGAGGATTGAACCAGCGGGAGCTCGAGGCTCTTCCCAGCGGTCCAAACCAGCGGGCTTGCCAATCGAGCGAACGACCTTCAGAAATGCCATTCATACCGCGCGGGATGGAATCGAGCGCGAATCCCGCAGGTAATTCCAATTCCCAGTCGAATTGCACGATCGAAAAATCGACTTTGGGAAGCGGCACCTCTCGGCGTTCACGCAGCCAGACCGCTTCATCCGGCTCGCGATATTCCACTTCCACCTGAGTTCGGCCCTGGTAATTGCTCGCAGCATCGGGGGCCACAACGGCGATCACATGCTGCGAACCGCGAAATTGCGGTTGTATCACTTCGCCATTGACCTTCGTCGCGATCCACTCGACCTGCGGTGGCAATTGATAGGTGAAGTCTCTCGAACGGAAATCGTCGGAAAAGAAAAATCGGGCCCGATGAATATTCTGGCCGGTACCATCCGCGAAAATTCGAGATTGCAGTTTCAAATGCAACATGGGCGAGGGTTGAATTTCTGCCGACTCCGCATCAATCCGCATTTCGAATTGATCCGCAAGATCATCGTATTCCCATCGTCGAATCATGACGGGAAACTCGGGCTTGCGACTCGGCAGAATCTTTTCTTGAGACTGAAGGGCATATGCCGAGGTCTGCGTCAGGACATCCATGCCGGGGGAACTGTTGAGTTCGATCGTGCCGAGAAACTCGCGGGTTTGTGGGAGAAAGACAAGCTGACCCGTGATCTGCCCGGCATGATAACGCACGCGCTGCGCCCGCAGGTGAATCGGAACCTGGCTCGATTCCGGCAACCGAATCTCCCACAATTCCCCCGTCTCGGGGAGATTCCAGTTCTGATGCCGTTCGCTGGACAATCGCTCGGCTTCCAGAGGGATCGTGCGGTCGGTCAGTTGCTCCCACTCGAATTCAGGCCCCGTGCCGGTCGAATACACCAGAACGCGGTCGATCGGTTCCGATAGCGGTTCCGCTCGCACGAAATATCGCTCTTCCAGGCGATCGGGGAACAAATCGTATTCGACGGTCGTGCGGCCTGTCAGTCCCTGGCGAAATTGAGGGAATTCGAGAAACGACTCGCGTGCGGTTGACGACGAAAGAAACCACAAATTCGGTGGTGTATTCTCGTGCAAAGACTGAAACAACGTCGAGAACGACCAGCCGGCAGACAGGCTCGCCGGTGCAACCGTTTGCATGCCCGGCCCCAACTGGATATGCGGCATCTCCTTGCCGGGAGGGGCAACCGCAAAAAGAGATTCCTTCAATTGATAATTCACGGGCTGAAGTGCTGGCAGATGCAGTTTCTCCTCAACGATTCCCGGAGTCTGCCGCGAACGGATTGTGACCGCCAGCGAATGCTCGGGATCGATCGCCCGGGCAACGTCCAGGATCAGCCGCTGATGCTCTTCATCGGCGGGTTCGACCACCCACTTCAATATCTGCCCCTGTTGTGCCGATGCTTCGGACAACTGAACTTCGATGACATCCCACCGCAATGGCAACAGCGATCGAATCTGGTAAGCGGCGCCGGACTGACTGTTCAATGAGAGTTCGGCGATCCAGGTCCAGCCGGGAGAATCATATTGCAGATGATTCATCATCTTGCCGGTCACGTCGACCGAGGGAAATGCCACGCGAATATTGACGTCGGCATCGCTCTCGCCCTGCACGAGTTGATACGTCGCTCCGGTCGTATTTCCGCTCGATGCATTCACAATGCGGCATCCGCTCGTGTGAACGCGCTTGAGTTGCAACGGCGATTCGATGGTCAATCGCATATTCCCCTGCACCAACACGCCGGGTGTGCGAAACAGCGGCAGCGACCAGTCCTGGTCCACCCGCGTCTCGGCGAAGCAATTCAACCGGATCGGCCGAAACGCTCCCCGAATCGGATCGGGTAATTCCAGCGTTACCAGGCTCTGTTTCGTCTTAGCGTCTTGACTTACCGTCCACGGAATCCTGGAATCGTTGCCGTACGCAACAGTGTAAACTTCGACTCCCTGCGGTATCGGAATCTGAAATCGCTGCACGGGGTCGCCTTCGAGCACGACATTCAGATCGGCCTGAATCTGCACTCCCTCCTGGCGGACAACATACGAAGTTTCTTGCTGAATCAGCCATGCGGGCTTTTGCGTCCCTTCCGGGGACTGCTCGCGAACCGTCAATTGACACGCCGTTTCCTGTCCCAGATCGATCGTCCATCGGCTCCAACCATCCTCGATGGCGGCGACGGGCCCTGTCACGACTCCTCGCGATGTCTCAAGGGGCATGTGATTCGGCAGATTCAATTGCAGAATTGACGCCGTGGCTGACGGCAACTTGATATTGAAAACGACGCTGTGCCTGCGCCGATCTCCTTTCAGGCTCCATTCGAATTCGGCGGTCGACGATTTCTCGTAGACCAGCAACATCGCGGCGCCGCCGGGGGCGTTTCCCCAGACCGCCGGCTGCCCGTTCAACTTCAAATTCGAAAGCGGCAACTCAATCGGGGAAAGATGAAGCAAAGTCGGCGACATCTCACGGCTGTTGATCGACCACGATCCACGTCCGAATTGAAGTTGATGATCCACCAGAACTGCCGAATACTCCGCTTTGCCGATCCACAGCGACTGCGGTCGCATCGGCATCGGCTGCAGCAATTTCCAATCGGAAAGAAAATCGCGGCGGGAAATCGGCTGCCAATCTCCTACAGGCCATTTTTCAAAATCGTCGGCGGGTACCAGCACTTCTCGCAAATTGATCCGTCGGCGTGCCCCGCTCATGTTATCCTTTTGACCGGCATCGATGAGACTTTCGCTTCGCGGAATTTCGGAAGCGTTCTCGACTTTCCCAGTTTGTGCAGCGGTTGGCCTGGGGAACCACACACCAATCAACAACAGAAAGGGGAATAATAGCCGCGCCCCGACGATGTCCGGTGCAAGCCACGAAGGAACCCAAGACCTCGAACCGCGAGCATTGCCTATTTCAAAAGGTGGAATACCATTCATATCCGGCTTCCTGAATCGACGATGGAAACCGATTCGCGGTAACTCGACGGAACCGCGGGGCGAAGCGTCGTCGGATCCTCGGATCCAACCGCACCAGACACGCTGCCGGCAGCGGGAGTGACGAGTTGCTCGGCTGCGTTGTGTTCTCCGCCGTTCGAGGAATATCCCACCGAGGGGGAAACCGTCCGCACGACCGATGAAACAGGCAACATGAATTCATTCGTCGAACCGAGAGTGACCATCGTCGCCGTCGATTCCGGTCGGAACCGGCGATCGATCGCGAATGCCAGCATGGCGAGCAGAATGCCCCCCATCAACGGCTGGATCAACAATAACACAACGGTCTCGTACCACAACGCGGTGAGTGAAGCAAACGCTGCAATGATGAGAATAGTGTAGGGATGCCGCATGCCGGGCACATTCAACCAGATCGCACAGCCCAGCAGACTGATTCCCGCACCGATCAGCACGAGCAGCGAACGATGCATCGTGCGAAACGATACGACGTCGATCTCGCCAAAGCGGCTGAAGACGTAAGCATTTCCCTGTTCGAAACCCGCCGGGAGGGGGGGCAAGACATCGATTCCGTCGAGCCATTTCGTCGCATCGCTCCACTCGCCGAGAGTTTCTCGTTGCCACCCGCGCGTCGTCATCTGCCAATTGAACAGCGGCGACATTCCCGAGGGATAGGTGGCAAGATGCTGTTCACCCGGGACGATGACCTGCCAGATGGTTTGTTGTATCAATGCGTCAGTCGCAATGGATGGCATCGTCATCCGCTGCCGATCGACCCAATCGAATGCCGAAGATGAGCGAGAGTGCAATTCCAGAGTCAGAGTGACCACGCCCGGGGCCGATCTCATGGGGGCGACGGACTTCGGCGATTCTTCGCTCGCTGCGGATGCCGTCGCTGGTGCGTTTACTGGCGTAGCAGGCGTCGCCGATGTGCTTTCGATTGATCCCGGTGAAGCAATCAACGAGAAGCGATACAGGATACCTTCGGGAGTCGGATTTTTCACTTCATCGAAATCGATCGGCGCCTGATCCTTCCAGGCGTTGATCAACTCCATGTCTTTGGGAAGTTGCATATCGATTTCTCGCCCTCCTCCCTCGATCAGATATTGCACGAACGTCAGCGACGATCCATCTGGCTCGAATTGCGTCCGGACAACCGCACGGGGAATGGTCATCATTCGCACGCGTTCTCCCCGGCGGCGCTGAATTGTCAAGGGAACCTGCGTTTGAGCACCATTGGCGCGGTATGCCAGGTGGCCCTCGGCGGCGACTTCACTCTGCCATCGACCATCTTCGAGGGCGACTTCCCAGATCGATTGCTGTCCGAGATTCAATTGCGTGAACTTGAAAGCGGCGTCGGCTGATTGAATGATCGGCAGCGATACGACGGTTGGAGCCTGTGCGTCGGATCCCCGCGACACCGGCACGAGATACCGGGCACGAATCTCAAATCGCTTCAATCGCGGTTCGGGTAAGTCCAGCCGGCCGGAAACGATTCGACTGTTTTCGTCCTCCGTCCAGATGGGAGTCAATGGGCGACCATCTTCCAGAAAAAAGCGCGGGCGCGGCGTGAGATCCGCCGGCAGCGTCACCCTGAGCGAACTGATGCGTTCGTAGGAAACGTCGTAAGTCAGCCGCTGCGAGACGGCGATCAGGTCTTCGCCGATATCCGGTTCGACGGTTGTCTCGGTCTCAACGAGTTGCGGGAATTTCGTGACGGCAACATCGAGAACCTGTTCGGCAGAATCGATGCGCCAGAGAATGCGGCGAAGAGTCGACCATTCCATCGGTATTTCAATTTTCGACGATAACGTTCCGGGGACCGAGCGCAGCGTCGTATCCGCCCCCGGTCGCAATTCGCTTTCGACATCCTCGGCGAGGATCCACGTCAGCAGCGTGGGAGCCTGACTGGGAGCCTCGACCAAAGGGAGATGCCATGCCTGATTGGTTCCATCGCTGACAATTTTTCGCCGTGCGTTAAGGGCGATCTCGAAATTCCCCGTCTTTCGGTCGACGAACTTCACCAGCCAGCGGGATTCCGCATCCTCTTCGCTCATCGTGACCGACTCGATCAAACCCGGCGTCTGAACGGGATCGACGGCCCACCCTTCCTGCACCGCGTGCGGCCACCGGATCACAACGTTTGAAACCGCACCCCGATACACCTGAAAGCGGAAGCGACATTGAAGCTCGAACTGATCGGCAGATACATGCGATAACATTTCAGGAGTGGCCAGGAAGTAGGGTTCTTCCTGTTGAACGTTGAGAGCCAGTCGAAACGGCTGCTTGAGGAACCGATACGCGCTGCTGAATTTTTCCGAGAGATCGGTATCGCTCACATTGATGCGATGAATAAATTGATCCTCCCCCTCACGCCGATGGATGCGATACCCTTCCACCGCGCGGATCAAGACCTCCCCCGTTTGCCGTTGGGCCGAATCGACTCCGAAGCCTTCGATGGTCAACGGAACGCCGCGTGCGGGGAAGACGGTCTGCAACGTCCAGTTCAAAACGATCGGCCCGCTTGTCGGCTCGCTCAGGCTGACGACGACATTTCGGGGCTGATCGGCGGGAGATTCGTGCTTGCGGTACTTTTCTCCTTCGACATCCAGCAGTTCGAACTCCGGAGGGAGATGCACGCTGACTTTGTCGAATGTTCCCTGCAGGGCTTGCACCTGTTGGCGCGCATGCAGCAGGACGGTTTCGCCGGTAAAATCGAGTTCCATGGCGACGGCCGACTGCAACACGAGATCGACCGGTTGCGTTTCGGGTGCCGGTTGCCAACTGATGTCGAGTTGAGGATCAAGCCCCACGAGTTCGATTTGGGCGCGCTGCTCGCCGTCGAGATCGGGAATGATTTTCACCAAACTCGTCGACTCATCCGGAAGTTTCACTTGAAACCGGCTGTAAGGGACGGTCAACACCATCGATCGGAACGCCGCCTGGGGAATCGTCAGTTGCATGCGTCGCGTCGGAGACTGCACCACGAGCGGGACGAGCGTATCGAGTTCGAGGACGTGTTTTCCTTTTCCGCGAAACCACCAGACATATCCGGGCAATCGCGGAACGGGATTTTCACCGAGTTGATCGGGGATGGCATCACCCTCTCCCTCGTACCGGGCGTCTCGAATCACCGCCTCCTGAAGATTGAGCGGGATTCGAACCCAGCGATCCTCGACGGTCAGGCTCAATTCGATGCGAATGCGAATCGCCGCCTGTTCGTTTTCCGCGACTCCGGTCAGTTCTAACAGGGAGATCCCGTATTTCGGTTGCGCATCGTCTTTGGGGTCATCGCGGTCTTCGACCCAGTTCATGAACTCTTTCATCGAAGACTTCGCCAACACTTTAATCAGCTTATTGTCAGGCCCCAACAGATAAACGTAATTGGAATCGACGCTCAACGGTTTGACCGGTCCGGGAATCGCTTCCTCGTCGGCCTCGATGGCACTCTGGTCGTTTTCTGCGGCTGTTTTGGCGTCCTGCGGCGTTGATGTCACCGAGGATTGCGGATCTTGTCCGGCGGCACTGTCGATCCCTGGAGTCAACACGCCTAGAATCAGCAACAGAATTGTCCGTCTTGTACTTATCATGAATTTTGCGGGTCGTGCGATCTGCGAAAGTGGAGCCGGCCGACGTTTCAACGTCCGCCAAATTTGGGAAATGCCGTTTGCATGGTGGTCGCTTCCGTGAGCCGTTGAAAGGGTTCGTAAAATTCCTAACGGCTCAAAGCGAGACACACCAGGGAATGAGATGTTCGGCTGTCCTCAGTTTTCCGCGGTTGGAACATTCTCCCCACACCGAACCACCCCCTATATCTTACTCAACAAAAGAGGGATCAGTCAGCCGAATTCTGGAAATGCCGGCAAAAAAACGGACACCGAATTCCATCGAAAATTTTCGGGAGGGACGCCACTGAAACCCCGCCTTCTCACGTTTGTAGTTTGACGGAGATTGGATCGACGTAACCCATGGACTGCTCTGGGGAAACATGTGTCGTATCGTCCCGTGTCAATGCATTCAAGTGCATCCGAATGTTACAGGGAACACGAACCGTGTCCCATGTGTAAAGAATTCGAAACATCCGATGCGTTCGAAGTTCCTCGAATGGTGTCGATAGCGAATGCGACGTCTGGATGACAGTTCCGTTCGCATACAGAACGGCTGGCGGCAAGCGTAGGCGGCTGAGAGCGATTCACCGTCGACGAACGGGTCAGTTGAGGAGCTGGATCATTTCCTTGTGCAGCGATTTCCCGTTGGCCGCGAGCAGCGACGCGCGTTCGAGGCGAAACCCGCTTCCGTCAAGTTGCGTCACGATGCCCCCCGCCTCACGGACCAGCAGCACCCCCGCGGCCATATCCCAGGGCATCAGACTCGTGGACCAGAAGCCGTCGATTCGGCCCGCCGCAATATAGGCGAGGTTGAGCGCCGCCGATCCAGAACGCTGAACGGTTTGCGCCCGGGATATTGCGCGGAGGAATCGATTCACTGAAGGATGATGCGGACGAACGGCAACCGGCAGGCTGGCCATTAACATCGCTTTGTCCAAACTGTGGTTTTGACTGGTCGCCAGCTTCACGCCGTTCAGTTTGGCTCCGTCGCCTTTGACCGAAGAGAAAAGTTCGTCACGGGTGGGATCGTAAATCACCCCACAGATGACCTCTCCATCCTGCTCTAGCCCAATCGATACCGCGTAATACGGGAATCGGTGAGCGTAATTCGAGGTGCCGTCGAGAGGGTCGATCACCCAGCGAAACGGCGACGGCCGCTGCGAATCATCGAGTCCTTCTTCCCCCAGAAAATTATGATCGGGATATCGACCTCGGATCAGTTCATGAATTGCAGTTTGTGATGCCAGATCCGCCTCAGTCACCAGGTTCGCGGGACTTTTTTCCGTGATCGTAAATCGCTCTCCCCACGAGCGCAAGACTTCCCCCGCAAGAAGTGCCGCTTCTCGTGCCGTGGCCAGAAAATCGCTGAGACTCAAGACGCTCTCTCCTTCATCAATCGAACGCGCGACCGGAAATGACGTTCGTACTGAGGAACGTGGGCAGTCGCCGTTGTTGCCAAGTTTAACGAGGGTGCGAGTTATAGAGAATCTTACCTGCATGCTGAATATGAGGATTTTGTGACAAACTCGGTAAAAATCGGCGTCCTTTTAAGAACCGTGTCATCGATCGGTCGGCGACGACCCTGCGATTTGCACTCACACGTAATGAGGCAACTTGCACCGCGAGGTATCCCGGCCGATGATGAAAAAAGGAATTATTACGTTCACTTTTGAAATCATGAGCTATGTTTTCGGTACGCGGATGAGTAATAATTGCCCGATGAAGGGGATGGCGCACTTCGACCCGTGATCGTACGGCTCGCATTCCGCAATTCTCTCCAATGATGGGGGCGCCGAGTCTCTAAAGCAGCTTATCAAGACCTCGCACACGCGAGGTCTCTCGTGGGAAAGGTGTTAATCGTGATGGGAAATCTGGACGCACAGGAAATTATTACGCTGGTCATGGCCGGGCTATTCACCATTACGGCGGCACTGACCGACCTGCGATATCGGAAAATCCCGAATAAACTGACGATTCCGTTCTGTGTGGCAGGGCTTATCTTCCAAACGGTGATGGGGGGCTGGCTGGGACTCCAGGATGCCGTCATGGGTTTTCTCATGGGGTTCGGCGTCATGTTCGTGCTGTTTGCCGTGGGAGGCGGCGGCGGTGGCGACGTCAAATTGATGGGCGCATTAAGTGTGTGGCTGGGCTGGCAAATGACTTTGTACGTCATCATTTGTTCCGTTATCTTCGTTCTTTTTGGTGCAATCGTTTCCATAGTCCACAGTGTTGTCACTCGTGGGTTCTCGCGGACAGTCCGGAAGTATTTCCAGAAGAAAAACACCGAAAATGGAAGAGAGGCGGTGAAGTTCGATCCCCTCGAGCAGCGAAAGCATCGCCGTATCATGCCGTTCGCCATTCCGGTGGCGTTAGCCACCTGGTTCGTCATGATCTGGAAATTTCCGCAATAAAAAACACGATACGAGGTCGCAGACCATGCTGAAGCAAGGTCGGGGTACAATTCAACGACACAGGGAAAGACAGGTTCCGGTCATCCCTGTGTCGTTTTATTTGCCGCGTCCGCAAGATTTGCCGAGCCCTCAGATTACTCACGATCCCCAAATTCAGAAATCGGCGATCCGCCAGAAACTTCGACAGGAACTCCTCGCGCACCTCGAACTCGACCGCACCGATTCGATGCCGTCGCGACGAGCCGGCTGGCTGTCGATGGAACTGGTCTTCGTTCTGCCAATTCTGTTGTTCCTGCTGTTGGGACTGCTGGAATTCTCGCTGCTGTTTTTTGCCCGTGCCGAAGTGACGGAAGCAACCCGTACCGGCGCCCGCATGGCGACCCTGGCAGGCATTTCCGAAGATGATGTCATTTCAGCCGTTCGAAAAACGCTCAGCCCGCGGCTGCACGGCGGACTTTCGATACACGTCGATCTCGGCCAAGAGAGCGGCGACGCGGTGATCGTGGCGGTTCGCGTACCGATGAACGCGGCCTCTCCCGACCTGCTATGGCCCATCGGTTATTCGCTTCAACGACAATACTTATATGCAGAAACGAGTTATCTCAAAGAATAACTACCGAAATCACGAGACCCCAGTCCATGACGTTGATGGTCATTATGCCGGCAGAAATTGACATCAGCGCTCGACGATAGACACGAATATCAGACCAGACGCCCTGTATCGGACATCACACATAATTCTCATCGGCCCCCCGGCCTCAACGCCCATGAACATGACGGTTCAGGCTGAAAAGTAATCAGGAGATCGCCTCAGTGAAAAACCTCACTCCTGCAAAGGTATCGTTACTAATGTTCGGGATCGTCGGGTTCCTCATCATCGCGTTCGTGGCAAAACGAATGATGGCCGTGGACGAACCCCCTCCTGAAGTGACGACGCGAAACATTCCCATGCTGGTTTCTGAAATTGCTGAGGGAACGGTGATCTCCGCCAGCCATCTCGGGCTGGGTCCGATCAACATTCAGAACCTGACTCCCGATATTCTGCTGAGCAATCGTGCGATCGTCGGTCGCGTTGCCAAAGTGAAGATCTCGGCAGCCACTCCGTTACGCGCCGACATGCTGTATCAGATCGGGCAACTTCCTCAGCCTGATATTGGAAAGGATATGCGTGCGGTCTCAGTCAGTCTGGCAGAAACAGTGGCGATTGTGGACGGTTTGATCAAGCCGGGCGACTTTGTCGACGTCCATTTGACCGCGAGTGATTCCGCGCGCGATGACCGACTTCAAGGCGGGCTGACCATGATTTTATTTCGAGGAGTTCGCATCGTGGCGATCAATCGAAATTATGCGCAAGGCCCCGTCGAAAATTCGGGAAACAACGTGACGCTGGAACTGACTCAGGAACAAGCCAACATCATGATCCTCGCCCAGAAATACGGCGGGGTCACCCTGACTTATAGTCCCGATGGGAAAGGGAACGGCGGATTGGCCCTCGACTCGAAAGACCGCGTCACTCTCGAACAGATTCTCGGCCTCAAGCCGATCCCCAAGCCGGGGCCTCCCTACTTCGCCGAAATCTTCCGCGGCCCCAGTCGCGAAGAAGTTTATTTTGAGAGCAACAAGAAGAACAGCCGTCGCGTCAACGGCGGCCGGAATCTCCGCAACGATAACAACTATGGCCCGGCCGATGCGGCCCCCACCAATTCGGCTGCACCTGGTTCCAGCCCCGTTCCCGATAGTAGCGGCGCGAATTCGAATCCTCCTGCGGCATCGACTTCACAGCCGCAACAGCCCTCCGCATGAGTGATGAACGTACTCTGTCCGGCTTTTGATGGAAGAAAGCGAAATTTCGAGTCCCCATGATGCATCACTCGACCAGGATCAGTCGGATTGCCGTCCAAACGCGACGAGGCGTCATCGTCCCGCTCGTGGCTGTGGCGATACTGCTCGTCGGGTCGAGCATCGCGCTCGTGCTGGATCATCTCTGGCTCTCGACGGCTCAGTCGGAATTGTTGAGTACCGCTGAAGGCTCGGCATTAGCAGCGACTCGGCATCTGCTTGACGACGAACTGCTCAGAAATCCTGCCGTGCGCAAAAATGAAGATGACTGGCAGGTACAGCGGATCGACATCGCGCGTCAGGCGGCGGGCGATGTCGCTCGGCAGAACCAGGTCGCCGGACAAAATATGTCGCTCGATCTTTCGGAAACGGGGGACGTCCGCTTCGGGCGACTCGTCCGCCAGAAGGAATCGAATCAGGTCATGTTTCTCGAAACCGACAATCGTCCCTCGACGGTTGTCGTGACCGCCTTTCGCAATCGCAGCCGCAATAATCCCGTGGCGATTCTGTTTCAGGAATTGGTCGGTGAAAGCACGGGCGACGTCGCAGCCCGTGCCGAAGCGACGTGGAGCAACCGAATCGTCGGCATCCGCCCGCAGGACGACCTCGCGGCACCGGTCATGCCGATTGCCATCTTGGAAAAGGACGCCTCGGGAAAACAGCAGAATTGGGTTCGCCAGATCGAAGAGTTTCAGGGGGCAGATCACTTTCGCTACGACGTCGACAAAAAATCGGTCGTACTTGGTAAAGATGGTCTCCCTGAAATGACGCTCGAATGGAAATTACCCAATGCAGAGGCCAAATCGAGTGCGTCAAATCCTACCGTCAGACTGGGTAGCGGTTTTGATCCCGCAGAGGCCGTCAGCCGGCAAAACTATTTTTTGCTCCAACTGGGACGCGCGGACGAACACAACGTCAGCGTGCGTCAAATGAAAGCCGGTTGGGAGTCGCGCGACTTGCAGTCACAAAAAGGTGAACTCCGATTGAACCCTCAAACGGTCGATGTCTGGGGAAAATCGCAGCTCGCACAGGCGGAACTTCGCGTCCTCTCTGCAACCGTAGGCGAATGCCGTATTTTCTGTCTCTATCAACCGCTGACACAAACGGGATTTTCCAAATTGACTCGCATCCGCCTGACGCGCCTCGTGGGGGGACGAATCATGTCGGTGAGCCAGGCGACCGACCGAAACGTTCGCATCGTCGTTCAACCGTCAATCGTCATCACGCGCACGGCGTTGCTCGCTGCCGCGCCGGGCGACGAAGCCGACTGCAACGTACCGCCGAATCCGTATATCTACAAAATTCATATTACTCAATAACACATATGCATCGGATGCGCATCTCATTCCGGAAGTATGGTCAAACATATGGTGTCGCAAAACGTGATCGATAAATCGGGAACACCTCGCAGCGATCAGGAACAGAGTCAGGCATTTCAGTTGCTCAAGACCCGGCTGCATCGTCAGATGGTCGATGCCATCGATATGTCCAAAGCCGGGCAATTGAGCGAACTGGAATTTCGTTCGCAGCTTCGTTCGCTGGCCTCCTACTTGTGTACCCAACCCGAAGTCCCGCTCGAAATCGCCGATCGCGAACTGATGGTGCGGGAACTGCTCGACGAAATCTACGGATTTGGTCCGCTCGAGCCGCTCATGGTTCAAGACGACATCAGCGACGTGCTGGTGAACGGACCGAACAGCGTCTTCATCGAACGAAACGGTATCCTCGAAAAAACCGAGATCCGGTTTGCCGACGAACGACATCTGATGCAGTTGATCCATCGCCTCGTGGGACGTGCCGGTCGGCGCATCGACGAAGTCTCGCCGATGGTCGACGCCAAACTTCCCGATGGTTCGCGACTCAACGCGGTGATTCCACCGCTGGCCTTGCGCGGGCCGACACTCTCGATTCGTCGTTTCAAATCGAAATCGTTGTTGTTCGAAGATATGGTGCAAATGGGCTCGCTCGCCCCTGAAATGGCCGAGTTTCT
>JBJXGP010000541.1:0-3441 GCA_046160425.1 Planctomycetaceae bacterium | reverse complement strand
TCACCGGGAGCGACGGGAACGCCTGCTGAAATTCATCGCTCTGATACGCGGGATGCGACGAGTCGTAAATCCGGAAATGCGTCTCGCTCTTGACCCATTGCAGATTGTCGTTCCCGTCGAACCAGCCGACGATCTGCTGATCGGCATCACTGTGATGCTCGTGGACCCACAGCGAGACATAGTAATCATTGACCGCCCCGAACGTCGTCACCGGCGTGGCGACCATGATTAGCCAGGCCGTCACCAGCGAGAGCAGCAAACTGATGACATCCCCCAGAAACATGACTTTTTTCATCGCAATGGCTCCTTAAGATTGAAACATGATCGTTACAACACAACCAGGCCAGACCGTCCGGTGTCAGACCACAACAGATCGAACCGGTGGCGTGTGATCGTGACCGCTTGCGTCGGTGCGTTCGGATCGATGTACTGTGCCGTCGTCGGCGTCAAATCGATCAGCGTCAGCGCGTGTCCGGATCGACCGTCGCCGTCCATCGGCATACCGATGCCGACGGGTATTTTCTTCGCCAGCCAATACTCAAGCTCGGCGGTTTCGTAGACGTCGATGGCCCGATAACCGTGCGCCTCCAGATCGGCAGCAATTTCTTCGAAGTCGGCACCCCCCGATCGGTGGCGAGTGACCCAACTGGCCATCTCGTGATGCCCCTGATGTTTGAGCAAGGCGGCGGCCACAGCCCAGGCACAACTCGGCCCCCAGTTCTCAACGCTGGCTTGGGGTGGGAAGACGATCGGCTTCGCGTCTCGCGATCGACGCGGCACACGCTTCGGTCGGGAACGCGGTCGAGTCTGTATGATCTGCTTGGCGAGTGCGGCAACCAGCGGCACGGCATCGATCGGCGACGCCGAACCGGCTCCCATCAGGGCGACGCCACCCCCGCCGGTCGCAATCAGCAGCGCCGCAATCGCACCCCGCGTCAGCAATAATTGAAACATCGCAACATTCCCTTTATGGCCTCTACTGAGTGTGGTGCCGTTTACAGGCCGTCATCAGCGGGCCGTTCGTCCTTTTCTTGTAACCGTTCCGTCAAAACGCGAATTCTCTCCAGGAGCAGCCCGACGGCCGCCGTTTGCAAGTCCATGATTTCACGCATCTGGCTGCGGAGCCATTTCAGCAGGAGGTGCTCATACACGAGCACCAAAAAAAAACGACGGCTACGATCCACCCGCTCATTCCCACACCAACCTCCCCCGCCGTTGCAGGCAGGTAAACAACGCGATCTCCCCCGGCGAGACGCAATAGGGATCCTGCACGCCGTCGTCGGTGTCCGGCTCCCAGCCCCCATTTTTGAGACTCTCGGCGACGACCCACGAGCAAAAGTACCGGTCCTTGTCGATTTTCGTGGGGATGCCGAGCCAGTTGTAGACCCGCTTCAGCCACAAAAACCGGTGAATGATGAACGAGCGGGCGATTTGCCGCCAACTGGCATACGGGAAACCCCAACGGGCCATCGCCCAACTGACAACTTTATCGCGGTTGACCCGCTCATCGGTGATCTTGAACCAGTCGACGGTCTCTCCCAGTTTCAGATATTGGCTGAGCGGATTGACGACGATCCCCACCCCTTCCAGCGCTTCAATGACCGTCAGCCGTTCAACGCCGTCGGATTTGATCCAGTGCGCGATGCCTACGTGCGAGTAGGGGGAGACGGTCCACCGCCGGATCACCCGGCTCCACCAGCGCTTACCGATGAAGAGCAGAATGTCACCGTTCTGGATCGTCTCTCGATGGTCTTGATAGCGCATGACCGCTTCCCGCTTGAACGATTCGGCGGGATTGTTACAATGCTCCCGCCCTCTCAAATCGCGGAGCGTTTACTCTTGGCCGTTATCGACGAACGCTATGAGGCCCGGCACGCACCCGGGGAAGGGATCAGTTGGTCCCGCGTGTTTCAGGACTGGGTCGGCCGCCGGTCGATGCGAGCCCGCAATCTGGCCATCATTCAGTTGTACGAGACGTGCGGCTGGGACTTCCCGGCGATCGGCTTGGCCTTCGGCATGAAAAAGGCCGCGATCTCACTGGCGATCAGCCGGACGCGGGCCAGACTCACGGCGCATGCGACCGGAGAGACGTATTCGCTGACCGATGCCGCGATCCTCGATGAGGAAACGGCGGCCGTCGATCGACAACTGCGGTTTCAATGGCCCGCCGAAGCGGAGGAGGATCAACGGCAATGGCCGGACGACTTCGACGAATTTCCGCTCGCGCATTGACGGTTATCGTGCGGTTGCTCCCACAATCCGTCCGATTTGATCAACAATCGGAAATATTACTGGTTGCCCTTTGGACCATCGTCGTAGAGGTGATTTAAGTGCCGTTCTCGCGTGACTGTCTCCAAGTTTCCGATTCCGCGACCGACGTGTTGACTGTCCCACGGCACCACCTCACACCGCACGTGCGTCCGGCCCAATGATTTCATCGCGCGCACGGTGATCAATCCAGAAATGACAAAAAACGGTAATTTACCCTTGGGATCGGCGATGACGCGGACGGGCCGGAGTTGCTCTGTTGATTTCAGCGTCTCCGCCAGTTCTTTGATCCTCGAGAGCACGGACTTTGTTTTGAGCCACTTTTCATCCTCGAACGAGATTCCCATGTGCGCGATCGGAATCAACCAGTGCTCGACGCGGAGTGTCGGGTCAGGGTGATCCGCCGATGAGGGGTATGCGACTTCGTCGCCGATCGTATAACCACTAAAGCCCATAGAAGTTTCCTTTCAGATCGATCTTGCTGTTCTCGGCCACGTTTTTCGTCCTCTCAGAAATTCGTCAACAGCACTTCGGTCGCCTTTACCGCTTTCGCGCCGGGATGATGACCGTTGTGGAGCGACTTGTTGACGACGATTTTCTCGATCGCCCATTTGGGATAAAGCTCCGCGAGTTGCGGGTCATCGTAATAACTCACGATGACCCGCGTTTTCTGGAACCGTCTCAGCAGCGCCGCGAGTCGGGCGTGATCGGCGGCGGTGAAGTCGTGGACGTACTTGGCCCCTTTCACCAGGTACGGCGGATCGCAATAGATCACGACGCCGGCGGCGTCTTCGATCCGATCGAGGATGGCGAACGCATCCCGCTTGAGGATCGTCACGCGGCGAATCCGCGCATGCCAGGCGGGGATCGACTCGACCGCGCTCACCCAGCGCTTGGCGGCATGTCCCCCGTTTTTAGTGTATCTCGCACAAAATCCCTGATTGTACGACTGCGTCCCGGCGACGCCGTTGCGGCCGAACCAACTACAGATCATGTAATCGATCGCCCGCTCCACATTGGGACCGTCATCGGTGATCGAGAGATGATTCTTCCAATCCTTGACCCGCTCGGCCGCTTCGCGGAACAGCGTCTCATGCATGATCATCCGCGACAACGAACCGAACAGCGCGACGGCGGAGTCCTCGTCGGCGATCACCCGGCAGAGATTGATCA
>JBJXGP010000540.1:0-6817 GCA_046160425.1 Planctomycetaceae bacterium | reverse complement strand
TTTTCAACGATGCCCTCGAGATTCTCGTCATCACATGCGGACAACAAACGAACCGCGCGAACCGGTTCCATATGCCGCAACGGCGGGAGAGCCGAAACGAGCGTGCGATAATCGGCGTCGGGAAACGAACTCGTAAAATCCATCTTGGCGAGCGATGCCGCGAAGATCGTGCGGAAGTAGTTGCACTCGGTCAGCACGAAATCGCGCTCGATCAGTTCCCTAAACGCGGTTTCGACGTCGGATTGAAGCGGAGTATGCTTCCGCTCGATCGCGGCGAACTCCGTCTCCAAAAATCGTCGATCGAAGGCACTCTGCCGCTTGAAGAATTTTCCGAGTGCGAACAGCGTGGGGATCGCGCGCACGATCCGCAGGAACGAGATCGGCGTTCTCATGCCGTCTCCTTCGTAATTGATTTCGACGTTCAGATCGCGGTCGAAATCCCGTTCGACGAAACCGGGAAGTTTTGCGACGCAACGTTTGACCGCGCCCAGATTCCAATACGGCCTTCCAAAGAACATCCGCCCGGATGGAAAATCGTCACCGAACAATTTCAGTTCTTTGAGCGAACTTTTGAGGGCTTTATCCCAGATGAATTCGTATAGCGACCACATCAGCGGCGTGCAGACGCCGCTGGAAACGCCCCCGTCGCGAAAGTCGGCGTTCGTCCACTCGCCGACCTCCGGGGCGAAGTCGATCCGCGTGATCGGCCGCGATTGCAGCACGTAAAGGTCGCCACTCTCGATCGCAAATTCGACATCCTGCGGCATGCCAAAATGAAGTTGCAATCGCCTCGCCATCTGTTCGATCTTTGGACGATACCGCACGAGCAGCGGATCATCATCGGCGAGCGCCGACGTGCGGCCGGCGAGCAGATTCTCGGAGACCCCGCGACACGCTTCGATGACGACTTCTTCCGCACCGGTGACCGGGTTGACCGTGAAGGCAACGCCCGATAACTCCGGCTGAATCATCTGCTGCACGATCACTTCCATCCGCAGGCCGCTCGGCGAGATGCCGTTCCGTCGGCAATATTCGCCGACGGCGGGACCCTCGACCGAATCGAGGCAACGTTGCACCGCACGTTCGACCTCCTCAATCGAGTTCAGATGGAGTTCGCTATAAAACTGCCCGGCGAACGAAAGCTCGCGGCCATCTTCCGCACTCGCCGACGAGCGAACTGCCAGCGGAAATCCAAGCTTCGCGACGACATCGGGCAAGCTGACCGGTGAAACGACGAACGGCGGGACCGGAAAACCAGCCGCCTGCAATCCCAGCAGCGTCGCCGCCTTGCCGCCACAGGTTTCGATGTCGTTACGGGTCATCAGGGACATGATTGATTGCAGACTTTCTATGAAATCACCGATGTGCTGACACATGAAACGTGATCGACGTCTTCGACATCGGCGAGTTCAAAACCGTGCCGCGTCCCCCACTGGGCGATGAGGGGGATGTTTTCGCGGCAGAGCGTTCCGGTGAACGATGTGTCGCGGATACCCTCGAGTGCGAGTAACAGTCCCTCGGCCATGCAACCGTAGGTCAAGCCGCGGGCGAGCGGCAAACCGGGGATCTGTAAATCTTCATCGCCGGGAAGCCGGACGACGGCACCATCGATGAGCGTCAGATCGGGACGATGTTTCGCCGTCTCGGGCTTGATGATCGAGGGGATCGAAACGTCGCAGACGATCGCACCGGGTGCGAAATGTTCGGGACCGAGCAGCGGATGGACCGAATTCGTCGCACAGAGAACGACGTCGGCTTGACCGACGTCCGCCAGAGAATGCGATGGGATGGCGTCGGGGATACCGCCGGCGATTTCACGAAGCTGACTGCACGACGAGGCGGACCAGCTCCCGACCAGGATGACGCTGCCGAATTCGTGACCCAGCATTTCGGCACAGAGGCGTCCGATGTTTCCCGTCGCTCCCAGAATGGCGAGCGTTAACGTTGCGGGAAGAACGTCTCGCTCGCTCATACTCTGGCGGATCGCCTGCATGACGAGTGCCGTCGTGAAACTGTTGCCGGTGGTGATGGCGATGTTCGTCGCGGTGAGCGTTCTCCCGCCGCGGGTCACGATCGAGGTGAACTGGCCGAGCGACACCACTTCGCAGCCCAAAGCGGCGGCGACGTCGACTCCCCGTTGCACCAGCCCGCGTGCGGGGTGCTGCTTTTCGTGGAGCGAACGCTTCATCCAGCTCGATGTGACCGGCAGCACGATGGGCTGCAAGCGAACGATCGTTCCCGTTCGCGAACGGATCGCCGTCGACGGCAAGGCGATCGGTTCTGCCAGCGGGGCGAATGTCTCCAGCAGCCGTTCTCGTGCGGCGGATGTTAACCCGCTGAGTTCGGGATCGAGATGCGGCAGGTCAGCACCGTCGACGAGATGAAACAGCCACGCGGCCCGACGTTCGGATTTCGATACCGATCGAGACTCGTCGCGCGCAGGTTTCAGATAGATGATCGGCGACTTGGTTGTAAGAACCGTCGGAAGAGCGGCATCCGACATGGGGGATGTCGACATGAACCGCGTCAGACCCGCAATGTCATACCGAGCAAGCCGGTCGCAGACGTCATCCAGAGCGGCAATGATGCGTTCAAGTACAGCATCGGCCACGAACGCCGATGGTTGAATCCGCAGCGTCAACGGGTCACTCAGCGTGGGGGCGATGCGAATGCGATGCGCGTTCAACAGGTAGGAGGCGATGATCGGCCCGAGAAATTCCCGCTCGGCGAGATAGCGCTGCGTGAAGCACTTCGAGTCGGACTGCCGCTGAAATTCGACGCCGAGCATCAAACCCTCGCCGCGCACATCGGCGATGATCGTGGGATGTCTCTGCTGCACATCGCACAATCGGGATTTGAGTTTTGCACCCTGTCGGCGACAGCCATCGATCGTCGCCTCATCGAGGAGTTCGAGCGTCTTCATGGCCAGCGCGAGGGAAAATTCATCCCCCGCAAACGTGCTCGAATGCAGCAGGTCGAAGTCGGCGATGTACTGGCGGCGATCGATCAGCAGGGCGGAAATCTTGGCGAGTCCCCCTCCCAGCGCTTTCGAGAGGATCACATAATCGGGTTGAATTCCCCGTGCATGGCAGGCGAGGAATTCCCCCGTCCGCCCCAGACCGGTCTGACATTCGTCGGCGATCAGTGGGAAATTTTTCCCGCTGGCGAGTTCAACAGCGCGGCTCAGAAATTCGGATGTCAAAGGCCGGACGCCCCCTTCACCCTGGACCGGTTCAAAGAGGAACCCGGCGATTCTCTCGGCATGAGCGACCGACGATTCCAAATGAGAAATATCGTTTGGACGCACGCGAACGACGTCGATCCCTTCGACCGCGAACGGTTCGCGATACGTGCGGTTGGCGGTGAGTTGTACCGCTCCCAATGTTTTGCCATGAAAGCCTCCTTCCAGCGCGAGGAACGTCCGGCTGCCGGTTTGCAGCATGGCGTGCTTCATCGCCGCTTCGACCGCTTCGGTTCCCGAGTTGGCGAAGACTGCGACGTAATCTCCTCGCGCGCGGCGTGAGAGTTCGTCAGCCAGCCGCGCGGCGGTGGGAGAGTTCGACCCCTGTGCGTGATTCAGAAAACCATCGCTCAACAACCCGCGGGCATGTGTCAGCAATGCGGGATGCGCGTGTCCCAGCAACAGCGTGCCGTACCCGCCGACGAGATCGAGGACTTCGATTTCGCTCCCCGCCGCATCGCGGGTGTAGACGAAGTCCCCCTGCGCGCGGTGATACGCGACATCGATGCCGAGCAGTTCGAGCCATCGCTGAAGCCCCGGCTTGTGTCGTCCCTGATGGTCCGGTCGGTTTTCAGAAAACATCCATTTTCTCCAAGTATCGTCGCAATACCCCTCACGATGAAGGGTCTTACGGGTGACACTGGCGGCTTGCCCGCCAGTGTCATAGTACGTCGATGTTTATTGAGCGAAGCGGAGCTTCGCGAACTTGCGTTCCCAAGCAGAGCTTGGGAACGAGGTGATTATGCCCCTCACTATAATGCCGGGTGGTTGCGCAGTCGCTGACCTGCGAACGAAAGTCTTTATGTATCCGCAAGTTCGATCGCCTGTTCGATCTGCTTGTCGGACCAGCCCTGCAATCGCAACCGTTTGATGGCGTCCTGAATATCTCCATACGTTTGAAACTTTTTCAGGTAGTCGGCGAGTGCTTTGATGTCGGATGGTTTACGTTGTGCCTTACCCCGTTGCGTGGAAGTTTGCGGCTGCGAGGAAGTACCGGAACGATCGCGATAAGCCTGGGCCGCCGCTTCATAGACCATCAGTGTCAGCGTCCCCACGACCCACATGACGGGGAGCCAGAAAATCAGCCCGATCCCCGCCGTGCAGATGATCGACAGGACAAAGACTGCGACGGCATTCTGCACATCCCCGCCGGTGAATACGAGCAATACGAGAAAGGTCAAAGGTATCCCGGCGAGGATTCGTCCCAACTGGATCATTGGTTGTTCTCCACGTCCTTACGATGGCGACATCATGCCTTCGCCAATTCGAGCGCCTGATTGATGATGATGTCGCTCCAACCTGCTTGCTTCAGTTTATCGATGGCTGTATCTGTCACCTTATCGACCTGGGATTTCTTGATGTATTTCGCCAACGCCTTGACGTCGTTTGAGACGTTATGGAGAGCAACCTCGTCAACTTCCAATAATTTATCCTCTATTTTTAATCCGCAAAACGTGCATAGTTTCAATGTCAAATTCCCGGCGATATACAAGATCGGAAACCAGACAATCAGGCCAATGCCGGCTGTACAGGCAATCGATGTGAGCACAATCATTCCAGCGATTCGGGCATCACCACCTGTAAACAGCAGCAATCCGATGCATGTGAGGGGAACTCCGCAATAGGCAATATCAAGCTTCCTCATAGTTCGTTATCCATCACCACTTCCCAATATCGAATGAACGCCACGATCAGCGACAGGTAGCAGGGGATCGCAAAAGCGATCTCGACCGGGACGCCGGTCATGATCGTTTCGTACCCGCTGAAATTCGTTTCGGCGGCGTGAGCGAACGCGCGGTAGCCGCGACTGACCCACCACGCTTCGATCGGCAAGGCGAGCGCGCTGATCGTCATCACCGCCAGGAAAAATCGCTGCGGGACCGACCAGTGCAGACAAAACCGTCCGAGCAGCACTCCGCCGACGGCGATCAAGAGCACCCGCGTTCCCGTGATGACCAGCGTGACGTCGTGATAGATGTACGACCACGAGGGAAATCCTTCATTGATCACGACCGGCTCGACCAGCACTTCGAACAGAAACACGGCGAGAAACGCGATGCCTATCGCCCGCACCCATTTTCGCTTGCGGACCGGAATCAAAGCCGCCCGATCGATGACCAGCGACCAGTACTTGTAAAAGGCGAGCACCAGCGACGTGAAGACCGGGATGTAATACAGAATCTCGATCGGCACCCCGGCGACGTTGTATCCCGATACCGACATCAGAACTTCCGGCGCGTATTTGCGGATGCCGATCTGCACCGTGATGATCTCCGCAATGATCACCGGCACGAGCAGCACGCCGATGTAGGCCGCGAACCGCTTCCGCGCGCCCCACTTCGGCAAATAACGGTCGACAAGATGGACCGTCGCGAGAAACAGAGTGGTCCAGCCGAGCGTGAGAATCCAACTGACGTCGGTATAGACGTAAGACCAGCGGCCGAGTTTTTGGTTGACCCACATCGGCGCGGTGAAGAGTTCGAAGAGAAACACCCCCGCCGCCATCGCCAGAAAATGGAGCCAGAGTTTGCTCATCGCCCGATTGAGCAGAAACAGCGTGACGAGCGAGGCGAAGAAGGCCGTGGCCCCGAACGCGAGCGTCCCCGCTGTCGTCGTGCGATCGAACGTGCAATTGGCCAGCAGAAACATCGGGACGAGTCCGTTCATCTCTCGATTCCTTGCGAAGACGCGTAAACAGGATTTATCGATCCACAGAGTTCACCGAGGGAGACTGAGGAAACACCATGAAGGATTTTCTGAACCCCGGAGGGGTGATCGCTTTCGCCTCTCCGAGGCTCTGGAATATTTCCTTTTCACCACCCTTTTCGTTTTTCTCTGTGTCCCTCTGCGCTCTCTGTGGATAATTCTTCTGCTCTATCTTCATCTCAATCTGCGCACATCTGCGGACAGGTTTTTCTTCTAACTACCAATACAATTTCAATGACGGCAACCGGTATCGCAATGCAGTTCGGTCACTTCCGGAGGGCGGCCGGCGTTGACGGTTTCGAGGGTGCGGAATTCCGAATCCTTGATCTTGCAGCCCCCCCACTTCGCCTGCTTGAATTCCGGCAGCGTGCTCAAGCGTTCCCAGATGCGCCACAGCGGTTCTTCGAGGATGTTCCCGAAGCTGGTGTGATTGAAGTCGCACGACATGATGTCGCCGTAGGGGGAGACGTAGAAGTACGTCGCTCCGCACGAGCAGCCGACGCTGCGATGGCTGGTCATGTACGAAAAGAAGGCGACCCCGGGATACGAGGCATCGCGATGAAACGGCTCGACCGAGCGAATCATGTCGTCGACCCACGCGCTGTTGTCGATGCAGTCGGTCCGATGTTGATAACGTCCGGTGGGGAGGGCATCGAAGACGAAGACTTCGTGTACTCCGACCCGTTTCGCGAGCTGGACGATCTTGTTGAGTTCTCCTGCCTCCCATGATTCGGGAGTCATCGTAACCGAGAAACCGGTCGAGAAGCCGAGTTTTTTTGCTTCGCGGATGCCGGCGAGGGCACGATCGAACATGCCCGGAGTCTGACGGAAATGATCGTGCGGTCCCGCTTCCGAAAAATCGATGCTGAC
>JBJXGP010000539.1:0-5792 GCA_046160425.1 Planctomycetaceae bacterium | reverse complement strand
AGATGAGTCGATCCGTCGCATTCACTGATGAATTCAGGAATGCGATGGCGGTACGCATTTCTGCAGAGAACTTTGGATTCATTCGGCTGCATCGATGACCGTGTGAATTCCAAACGTATCTGCAAATGAATGTTGTGGCTCCTCCGTCAGAGGTGACCACGATAAAGGCAAACCGGTCGCGAGGCCGGGACGCAAAACCATGGGTCTCCGTAGGGGGAGATCGCCAGGTTGCCGAATGGTAGTTGTCTCAAAAAAAGGGAGGGGTACGACTATGAGTGAACTGAAAACTGCCGACCGCGCCTGTCTGGGTTCCAATTCGCCGCGCACGACTCGATGGTGCATTGTCGCCGTCGTCGTCGGCGCGATCTGCGTGTGGACCAACTCTGTTTTCGCCGACGAACCTTCAATCGTGCGGATTGAAGAGGATTGGGTCGTCGAAGTGTCGAATCCGGAAGAAGAGCTCAGCTCGCCACAGATCATCACGTCGATGTCATCGACGGATGAACTGGCTGACGTCCATGCAATCTTCGAGCTGAATCACCGCACGCTTCCGGAATATGCCGCCGGAGGGATGGGCTTGCAGCTATGGAGCAACGACACCAATCTTGAAAATCGCTGGTCGCCAAAAACAGCGTCTCTCTCTTTTGAAGATGAAACGATTTACTACACCATGCGCATGGAATTACAAGAAGGAAACATCGACTTCGAAGTCCGCAACGGTTATTCGACCACGTGGTCGTCGTTCGGTAACTACGGTTATCTGAAGGTCGGCACCACGACGACGCAGACGAGTCTTTCGCAATACGATCCCGAAGTTTCGGTGGCCAATTCGCGCATCGCTTTTGCGAAACATCGGGTGCAGAGATTCGGCATTCTGCGAGTCCGCTATTACACGCACGACAATCAACTGGTCGACGTTGACTATACCGATCGCATGGTGCATATCTTGAGCGACGAAGAATAGCGGCTGCGAGACATGCTCCTCGGCGAGACATGTTTCCGAGGCTGCACGTGCATGCGGTCACAACGACCGCAATCGTATGTCGATTCTCAACCGTAACAAATACGACCGATCAATTCTATGATGGTCTCTTGAGGTGTAATAACTATGAAAAATATCATCCTTCGATGTCGACGAAAAGTATCGCGATGGAGCACTCCACGCAAAGGAAGCATTCTCGTTCTGTCGGCGGCCATGTTGGTGGCGATGTTCGCGTTCACGTCGTTTACCGTCGACGTCGGCGTGATCATGGTCACCGAAGCCGAACTGGAAACCGCCGCCGATGCCGGTTCGCTGGCCGCGGCGCTTGAGTTGCCGCAAGGTCTTGGGCCGGCCCCTGAGAAAACAACGAGCGAGGTCGAGCAGTTGGCGAAGCAGGCGGCCGTCGACGTCGCAGCGCTGCATGCCTCGGGCGATTTGGAATCGACCTACGTCAGCGCGAGTCGCGACGTTCGCCTGGGACAGGTCTACTGGGACAGCGACGCCGGTGCGTGGGTCAAATCGTGGGGAGTTGCCCCTTACAATATGGTCGAGGTCTCGGCATTGCGCCACGAAGCGGGCGGAAGTCTGGATGGACCGCTCCCCTTATTCTTCGGCCCGATCATCGGACACGACACGGCCAATCTTTCAGCCACGACAATAACGGCGATCGTGCCGGGTTCCGGATTTCGCCTCGCGAGCGGAACGGGGCGCACGATCGGAGTTCTTCCGTTTGCTTTGGATGTCGATACGTGGAATCGGCTCGTAGCGGATAATCTGGCGGGTCACAGCACGGAATTCACCGACCTCTACACGTACAATCCGGCGACGGGTGCGGTCTCCAGCGGAGCGGATGGCGTGTTCGAGGAAAATTTCTATCCGCACGGCAATGTCGCGTTGCCGCCCGGTAATCGAGGGACCGTCGATTTCGGGTCGTCCGGAAACAGCACGAACGACATCAAGCGTCAGATTCTGTACGGCTTGAACGAGAGTGATCTGTCGTATTTCGGGGGGCAATTGAGTCCCTCGTATGCAAATCCGCTGACGATCAACGGCGATACCGGGATCAGTGCGGGATTCAAGGCGCAACTCGACGCGATCAAGGGGCAGCCGCGCGCCATTCCGTTGTTCATCGATACGCCGATCGGTAACGGCAATAACGCCAATTATCAGGTCGTGCAATTTGTGGGGATTCGCATCATGTATGTCAAGCTGACGGGCAATCCCAAGCAGGTCGTTATTCAGCCGGCGCCTTATGTCGATTCCAGCGTGATCTACGACGGTGCCACGACGACCGTGGAAGACGCATTTATTTTTACCAAGCCTCGGAGCATTCGTTGACAGGATTGATGTGTTGCACGTCGAATCGGAGATTGAGAACTGAAGGTAAGCCTCCATGAAAAAATCACGTACACGCTTACATAACTCCCCGTTCGCTCGTCTCAATCGGAGCGGCGCTGCATTGGTGGAATTGGCGCTCGTGCTGCCGATTTTTGTGATGCTGGCGCTCGGCATCATCGAGTTCGGCCGGGCGTTGATGGTCTCGCAACTGGTCACGAACGCAGCCAGGGAGGGGGTCCGTCTGGCCTCGCTGGATGGCACGACGAATACCGAAGTCGAAGAGACGATTCGCACTTTCCTGACCGGCTCGGCCAACGTGTCTGCGGGCGACGTCGCCATTACGATTTCGATTACTCCGGCTACGGGAAATCCCAACCCGAGCAATCAGGTGGCCGATGCCAATGTGCGCGATCAGATCAATGTGCAGGTTGGCATTCCGTTTAACAGCGTGAGTTTTACGGGGGGAAACTACCTGACGGGAAAAACCATCATCGGCAGCGCCACGATGCGGCACGAATGAACCGTGCCGCCGTTTATCGGGTATGCCCTCAACTTGAGATTTTTCTTGGTATTGGCTGATTTTTTCCAGAATCGCTGAAATTCCCTCAATTTGTGACCTATGTTTTCAATGGAGAGATAGACCGGACGTCATCATGGGCGAACTTAACGAGTAGCCGATGCATTTCCGCCTATCTCCGAATGAACTCCAGTTCCAATAGTAAGCCCGCAATAACGATTGTGATAATCTTCGAGCGCAGGCTTCATTCAATTCCGCGACGACAGAACAGGAAACGTTGCCGTGAAAAAATACTCATCGCAACCCAAAATCAGTCGACGGCGATCCGGCGCGGCACTCGTCGAAATGGCTTGCGTGCTTCCGGTATTCGTCATGTTCCTGTTTACACTTTTCGAATTCGCTCACTTCTTTATGGTGCAGAATCTGCTTAAGGCGGCGACCACCGAAGCCGCCAGGCAAGGAACGGTCGACGGAGCCAGCACGGCGCAGGTTCAGCAGCGGGTGAATGAAATTATCGGCGCCGCGCTCGATACATCGCATGTCACGGTGCTAGTGAAGGACGCGAGTGTCTTTGACGATCCGGAAGTCGATGCAACTGGAATCGACTATGCGGGATTATCCAATATCGATCTGGCAGCAGCCGAGTCACGGCAACTGTTTCTCATTCGTGCGGAAGTCGATTACCACAACGTCGCCTTGTTCCCCCCGATGTGGGTGGCCAATCTGAGGGTGACGGGGCAATCGGTCATGCGGCATGAATAGAGACCAGATGGGTTCGAGGTCCATTCGTACCAGCATTTCAACATCCGGGTTTCGATGGTTTAAGGAGTAGTTCACATGTTACGTCGTCGATCGCAATCGCCGGCACCCGCCGGGGAATCATCAATCGTTGCCTCGCGCTTGCGGCAAGCGGTCAATCGGCGCGGGGCAGCGATGGTCGAATTTGCCGTCATCGCTCCCGTGTTTGTCATCCTGCTTTTGGGAACGATCGAAACGGGAAATGCGCTGGATACCAGCAATCTGCTGTCGTCGGCGATTCGCGAGGGAGGCCGACTTGGCTGCATGGATTGGGACGGCGTGGTCGATGCCAGTCAGTCGACCAATGACAAGGTCATCAACGACATTCGCAATTTTCTGGTCGCCGGAGGTTTGCCCGGCGACGACATCGCGATCACCATCACTTCCGCTCAAGGTGAGGATGAAGGAGACGTCTTCAACCTCTCTGATCCCGACAATCGACTGAGGCTGTTCCGCATCACGGCGACGATACCATTCGATCAGGTCAGCCTGTATCCGTCCCATTTTATGTCGGGACGCGACGTCAGCATGTCGATCGTATTTCGAGCCGGTAACGCCAGTATGGTGCAGTAGACGACGATCTGAATCTACGGTCACGGATCGAACTTCCGATTGTTGACCGGCGCATCAGATCCGATGACGTACCAGAACCCGATTAAATTAAAACGATAATATTGCTTCAAGTGGTGGCATGCAGCGAAGAGTGATTACAAGAGATTGAAAACAGCAGGGGGAGAGTGAAAATGGTCAGCCGTATGATCCGTCAATTGAGTTTTTGGCAAAAGTGTGACGCGCAGCGTGCGCCGAATCGGCCGCCCAAGCGCCGCGGTGCCTTCATGATCCTGGCATTCTTCGCGTTGGTGGGCGCGCTGGGCATAGTCGCGCTGGGAGTCGACCTGGGGGTGGTTTCTCTCACCAAGAGCAAGCTGCGAAATGCCGTCGATGCCGCAGCCCTCGCCGCCGCACAAGAGATCATCTCTGCAGTGGAAACAGTGGGACAAAACGGCGGAGACGGCAGCCAGGTCGCCGATGCCAATACGGTGTCCGAGGCCGCAGCTCGTCAGATGGCGCATAACGTCGCCGAACTGAATAGCGTCTTTGTCGATCCTGAACTCGACGTGCGCTTCGGCAAGCGTTTCTACAATGACGATACGGGGCTGTTCGAGATTGAATGGGACGTCGCTCCCTACAATGTCGTGAAAGTGACTGCTCGCAAGGACAATCCTGAACCGGGCCAGCCCGATTCTAAGTTGACGCTGTTCTTCGCCCGCATATTCGGCAAGAGT
Organism: Planctomycetaceae bacterium; assembly: GCA_046160425.1. Classification (GTDB taxonomy): domain Bacteria; phylum Planctomycetota; class Planctomycetia; order Planctomycetales; family Planctomycetaceae; genus JAQCEJ01. The sequence goes on along the minus strand of JBJXGP010000539.1, from coordinate 871 downwards.
TCCACGACAGTGGATGCATCTGCCGTCGCATATGTCGAATCTCGCGATATCGTGCTGGTGCTCGACTACTCGGCTTCGATGAATGACGACAGCGAGTTGGGGTCGATCTCGAAACTGGGGCAGGCGAACATCGAAGCCAACATCAGCGAGATCTGGGAAGATCTGGGGTCTCCCACATACGGCAATATGGCGTTCGCACCCAACTGGGTCACGCTCTCAGGGCAAAATGCCTCGGGACAGATCCCGCATATCGACGTCACCTGGAAATCGACGTCACTCTACGTCGTGTCGACAAAGAATTTGACGAGCGTGAAGATGCAGTTTTCGAACGGGAATACACAGACCGTTAACAGTTCTGCCAAGACCGGAACATTTCAGGGAAGCGGATCGAACAGCGGCAAATTGATTACCAAATGCTGGGTGAAATCAGGCAGCAACGGCAGCAGCGGCGAATTGTTTGATTTTTACAGCAACACGTCGGTGAAAAAAGGTCTGGGACTGACCAACGTCTCGTATCCGTATGGCTCCGGCAGTTGGGACAATTATATCGAATACTGCCGCGGCACTTCCAGCAATACGTCCGGATATAACTCAGACGTTTATAATGCTGGACATCATCGCAAGTTCGGCATGTTGACCTTGATCGATTACTGGAATACACAAAAACCTTCGTTCAGTCAGACGCAAGATCTCTGGAAGGGAAGGCAATATCCCGTCGCGGCCATGCGGCAGGGGGCCTCGCTATTCAACGACTTTCTGTCAGGTCTAGACTTTGGCGATCACGTCGGGCTGGTGACTTATGATACTACAGCGCGCATTGAAACGGTGCTCAGCCATTCGAGTTTCCCGGAATCCGTGAATCTCACCGCCA
>JBJXGP010000538.1:0-8782 GCA_046160425.1 Planctomycetaceae bacterium | reverse complement strand
CTCCACCGTATGTCAAATTCGTCTTCTGCACGACGGAACCCAACACGCTTCCCGATACGATTCTTTCCCGCTGCCAGCGATTCGATTTCGGCACCATTGAAACGATGCAGATCGCCGAGCGATTGTCGTGGATCGCCGAACAAGAAGGGGTCGTGGTCTCTCCGGAGGCGATCGATCTGGTTGCCCGTCGAGCGCGAGGTTCGCTCCGCGACAGTCAATCGCTATTCGATCAGCTTCTGGCCTACGGCCAGCAACAAATTTCTGCGATCGACGTGCATCTTTTGCTGGGGACGGCTCCGGACGAACGATTGATGGAGTTGGGAAAATATCTCGTCGACCGCCAACCGGCACAAGCGCTGGCATTGACCAATGCGATTTTCAGCGAAGGAACCCAGATCGGAGAATTTCTGAATCAGCTCGTCGATTACTTTCGGGATTTGATGATTCTTGCCGCCGGCGCGATTGACCTGCAGCTTGCGAGCGTCGCCAGTACCCATCGCGGGCAACTCGAAGAACAGGCCAGACACTGGGGCTTGCATACGGTGCTCGCCGGGCTTCAGGTCTTGACCGAAACGCAACTGAAGTTTTCGAAAGTTCTGTCGGGACGAAGTCTGTTCGATCTGGCGATTGTCCGGCTGTCATTGCTCGATGAACTGGATGATCTCGGAGAGTTAGCCCAACTCCTGTTAAGTCCGGGGCAGGGATCAGGTCCATCGGACAAACCGCGTAGCACCGGTCCTACATCGGTGTCCGGCCCTAAGAAGCCGATCGAGATTAAGCCCTTCGCGTCCTCGGGGGCGCGACCCGGTTCAACTCAGCCGCCGGTGGGTCGTAAGCAAACACTCTCGACCGATGATTTGCGGGTGTCGGAAAGCGGTTATGCGCGATCGACCATCCCGTTACCAGGCGTTTCTGTACCGTCCCCAAGTCCCACCTTCGCGAAAGGTGAACTGGATTCCGGACAATTGGGAAATCTGAATCCCTATCGCATTCAAGAATCTGAAATCTCAACGCAAGAAAACGCCCCATTACTCGCAGATAGCCAAAAACCACAGGTGAATGGTCCAGTTTCGGTCAAAGGGGAAACCTCAGCCACACCAAGTGTCGAGTTATTGAAGGTGGGGATGGAGGCGGAAATATTTTCAGAAATCATTCGCAGCACAGGAGATATGATTCGAACACACCTCCAGCGGGCGAGTTCTTCAGCAATTATTGGACCAAACGCTCTAGAAATTCGCTTTCCCATGAGCTATACTCTAAGCAAGCAATATTGCGAACGGCAGGAAATCGTCTCTCAGGTGGAGAAAATTCTCGCTCGGCGAATCGGGAAGCCCGCTCAGGTCCGCTTCGTTCTCGTGGAATCGAATGAAACCGCAGCGCTGACTTCTGCCAAGGGGCCGAAGAGTTTTGAGAAATCCAAAAAGGGAAACGACCTGCCGCTCGACGATTTTGTGAAGAACATCCAAACGGTATTTGGAGCGACCTTGATCGACCAGAAAACGGTCGCCCGACCTCAATTGACGACGACTCAAGAACAGGAACACGAGCATGTTTAAGGGCCTGGGTAATTTGGCATCGATGCTGAAACAGGCTCAGGAAATGAAGGGGCGATTTGCCGAAATCCAGGACAACCTCGCCCAAATGCGGATCCGTGGCGAAGCGGGCGGGGGCATGGTCAGTGTTGAAGTCGACGGCACGTTGAATATGCACTCCTGCCGGATCGATCCGATTCTGCTGCAAGCCAACGACCAGGAAATGCTCGAAGACCTGCTTGTGGCCGCCGTCAATCAAGCCTTGGAGAAAGCCCGGCAGACCACGGCGGATGAAATGTCCCGCCTGACCGGAGGAATGAACATCCCGGGGCTAACCGATGCCTTGTCGAAACTGGGGATCGGCGGATCCCCGACGGCGTAAGAATTGACCGTGATTCCCGATATAAAGTCTCTTCGTAAAGAAGATCGAGATATGGTTTACCGTGAACCCAACTCCAGACCGCACCCGTATGGTCCGGCGGTCACTGAATTGATCGAGCAGTTGTCCGAGTTGCCCGGCGTCGGCAGCAAATCAGCCGAACGGCTGGCATATCATCTGATCACGGCAGAACCGGAAGAAGCCCTCAAACTCGCCGATGCGATCCGCCAGGTGAAAACATCGGTCAGACCCTGTTCCATCTGTTACAACTGGACCGAAAGCGACGTGTGTGCCATCTGTAACGATACGACCCGCGATAAGAAGGTGGTCTGTGTCGTCGAACAGCCCAAGGATCTCCTCTCGCTGGAAGCCAGCGGAGCTTTTCAAGGGGTGTATCACGTGCTGATGGGGCGAATTTCTCCGCTGGAAGGCGTTGGCCCCGACGATCTGACGATCGAACCGCTGCTCAGGCGGATTAAACAAGATCAAGTCCGCGAACTGGTTATGGCCACGAACCCGACGCTCGAAGGAGATGGTACGGCGTTGTTCATTTCGAATCGACTCGCAGAAGAAAATGTCAATATCACGAGACTGGCCCGCGGCATAGCGACCGGGAGTGTGCTAGAGTTTGCTAACAAAGCGATGCTGGCTGATGCCTTGCGCGGCCGACAGCATTTTTGAAGGCAATTCGAAATTTGCTGCTGACAACTTCCGCTGAACTTGCCCGACATTGATGATCCCGATCCCGTTGAAACGTCAACCGGATCGTGAAGAAATAAAAACGTGACATCATGCAACTGAATCTCTCACAACAGATGAAGATGAGCCAGCAAATGAAGCTGGCTCCGCGCATGATCCAGTCGATGGAGATCCTGCAACTCCCCATCATGGCCTTGCAGGAACGGATCGACCAGGAACTCTCCGAAAACGAAATGCTGGAAAATGCCCTCAGCGAAACCGAAGAGTCGGTCCCCGATACCGAACTCGAAAACGGCCTGGACCAGGCCCGCGACGACGCCGACGGGAGCCAGCTCGATCGGCAAGAATTGGTCGTCGACAGCGAACATAACAACGAGGCCGATTTCGAACGCCTGATGGAAGAATCGGCAGATTGGCCGGAAGACAATGTCGTTTCGGCCAACAAACCTTCGGCGAACCGCATCAGCGAGGATGGCGACCGGCAGCACGACGTGATGTCGAACATGATTTCGCGGCCGCAGTCGCTGCATGAATACCTGGTCGATCAATTCCATTACTTCGACCTCCCGCAAAAACTTCGCGATTTCGGCGAGTACCTCGTCCAAAACCTCGATCACCGCGGACGCCTGCAAAGTTCACTCGCGGAAGTCGTTCAGGTCTACGGACGGGGGATCACGCACGAAGACGGCGATCACGTCTTATCGCTCGTACAGAAACTCGACCCCCCCGGTGTCGGCGCGCGCGATCTGAAAGAATGTTTCTTACTCCAGATCAGGCCCGAAACTCCTTATCGCGACGTGTTGATCACGCTGGTCACTTCGCATCTGGAAGACGTCGCCGAAAACCGCCTCCCGCTGATTCAGCGCAAAACCGGCTACAGTATCGATACCATCAAAGCGGCGATCGACGAACTGGTGCATCTCAATCCTAATCCCGGCAGGGGATTCGAAGAAGTCCAAGTGCAGAAGGTCAATCCCGATCTGTTCGTCGAAAAGAACGATGAAGGAAAATACGTCGTCGGCCTGCTCGATGAATACACGCCCCGGCTCCGCATCAGCAAGCGATATCAGGAAATGCTCCGCGGCGAAATCGATCAGAAAACCCGCGAATACATCAAGCGGAAAATCGATTCTGCGAAGTGGCTCATCGAATCGATCGAACAGCGCTACAACACGCTTAAGCGAGTGGCCCAGGCGATCGTCGACCATCAGATCGATTTTCTCGAGCAGGGGGAAGAATTCATCGTCCCTTTGAAAATGCAGCAAATCGCCGACGTCGTCAAGATTCACGTCACCACCGTTTCGCGCGCCGTCGATGACAAATGGATTCAAACTCCCCGCGGCTTGTTCGCACTCAAGCGTTTTTTCGGCGGGGGCACGAAAACGTCCGAAGGGGAAGACGTCGCGTGGGACATCATTCGCCTCAAGCTGCGCGAGATCGTCGACGCCGAGGACAAGAACGATCCGCTCAGCGACGATGCGCTCGTCGAGGAACTCGCCAAGCAAGGTTACAATCTCGCCCGCCGCACCGTGACGAAGTACCGCAAGGCCCTCAAAATCCCTTCCTCGCGTCAGCGACGGATTTATTAGGCGATGGAACCACCTCGATCCCAAGCTCCGCTTGGGATCGGACATCGGCGTGAGCTTCAATTTTCCCCGGCTTCATCCTGATTTTCTCCGGTAAGCGGACCAGTGTCACTTGTAGTCTCATCCCCGGCGGTCCCTCGATTTTGAGCCGTCGCTGTGCGATGTGAGACTCGGACGACAGCACCCAGAACGACATCGTCGTTCCCTTCACCCCCCAAGAAGTGTATTCGATTCTATCGTTGTGAAGTCTCTGGGCCACCCCGCGGGATGATGAAGTCCGTATACGGATCGGGGCCTTCGGAAATGGCGAGGTGTCTCAGGCAACCTGAGATCGTTGGTTTTGTATTGGGTGGTACAGACGCAACTGCGTCTGTATTGCGCAGCAACAAGAAGCCGTGAATCAGGCCTCAAGCTCAAGAAGGGGTCGCTATTTCGGGAGGAACTCGCGTGATAAGCTTCTTGTGCCAAAGGCACCCAGACGACGGAGCGTCTGGGCCACCCCGCGTGTACGTTAGCTGGAAAAAAATTCGATACCTATCGGAATATTTAACTCCCAAAGCGTAGGCGTCGCTGGAAGATCAAATCCGACGCAGAGCACCTTCGCGTGAATCCCGACGTAGACGTACATCTTGCATCCCAATGCCATCAGATCTGCAATTTGCGGTTTATTACTATCTGCAAAACTCTCCACCCAAGCGATCAAAACATCCGGCCGGCAGGGTGATTCAATTCTATACTTTCCAAACCAAAATGTCTTATTCCATTCGTGACCACATGTCACCTCGAGCTTTCCTGGAATATCAGTGTCCTGTAATGCTACGTTGATTCGATCTGAGATATCAGACGGATCGATATTTGGATGTGTAATGCGGAAAGTAACGGAGCCCCACCAAAATAAATCGTTGTCGTTGTTCGTCATCTACCACTCCCAAACTTTACCTAGGTACTCGCCGGGTGCCACTGGCGAACGCCGGGTGCCACTGGCGAACGCCTGATTGCACTTTGGATTGTAATACGGCATCTACAACTATCAACCTCACATCACGTAACAAACTCTTTCGAGTGCCACTGGCTGTGCCAGTGTGTATTGGGTATTTCCTCTTTCAATTCAACACATCAGCCGGTATCCCATGCACAAAGGGCAAGCCGGCAAACTGCTGCCGTTCGGGTTGTAACAGGTAATAACGAGCCGACGACCATTTCCAATCGATGGCCCGACGGCATAAGCCCCGGCGGACCGGGTTTTCGTGAATGTAATCGATGGCGGCGAGTAGGACTTCTCGCGAGAACACATTGCGATCGTACCCGGCGCCTTCTTGCCAGTAGCGGAAGCAATATTTGCCCGGCCGTTCCTGAACCGTCAACTGCTCGACAAGACCGGCGTTGTTCGCCACCAGTATCCCGTTGATTTCCGCCGAGAAAGGCTGCTTGATTCGAGCCAGAAAAGGTCCGAACTGTGGTTTCTCATCGTGAGGAAACGTCAAGAGATGCACATGCTCGGGCATGTAGACGAACGTCACCAGGTCGAACCGAAATTGCTTGCACGCTTTGTCGATATGCCGACTGAAACGCGTTCGCCAATCGTCGTTCGTCAGCAGTGGCCGACGTTGGTAACACGAAAACGTGAATTCGTGGGCGTGCCCCGGTTCGTGCATGTGCTTGATGAGCTTCTGGTGGACCACGGCGATCGCTCCTCGACGTGCAGTTGGCATGTCACTCGTGAGATGAAAATACCAAAGACACACTGGTAAAACCAGTGGCACCCGAGGAGTCTGATAGCTTGATGTGGGGTTGAGAGCGATAGTCCCCGCCCCTGCAATCGGAAGACCGACTATCGCTGTCTGTGGCATCCCGGCGTAAAGTTCTGTTATCATGAGATGAATATCTCGAATCGACATAATCCTTTCAGAGCCTGTTTTCCAATGAAGCATTTCCGCCACTTCTGCTGGTCGGTTACAAAGCCCGGTTTCACATTTTCCGTTGTGGCTCTGCTGCTCTTTATTTCAGAGATCTTCCTGCCGCTCGATACTCAGGTTTCCGCCGACGATTACGTTCGCGATTTGCAGACTCTCGCTATTCAGGCGGGGGTCTCGCCGGTCGGACACTGGGGGAACGACCCCGCCAACTACACGATGTGGAGTTCCCACTCCAGCCGCCTGGTTCCCATCTACACGTTCGGGACGAAGGGTGCTGGGGAAGGAATCGACTTGTCGTCGTACACTGGCGAAAACAGCCTCTTCCGCGACGAAGGCAAGATCACTAAACTCTATGGTCAGCTCCCTGCGAATACGTTGAATCCGCAAGCCGAATATGCAGATCAGACCAACGTCTACGACATCCAACTCGCCGCGCTGCGCGCGGGAAAGAAGCATATTTTTCTGGTCATTTTTGACGGGATGGACTGGCAGACGACATACGCCGCAGCCGTCTATTCCCGAAAGGAAGTGTCGTACACCGAGGGGCGCGGCACCGGCTTGCACATGCTGGACTACCCGGCGAACGGAACGACGCAGTTTGGCTCGATCGTGACGACGCCCTATCTTGACGACGTGAAAGTCGATGTGAATACGCAGAGCGTCGTCCCCATTCCGATGACACAGCCAGGCGGTTACAACGCCGAAAAAGGGGGAGCATTTCCCTGGTCGAGTGCAGCCGACAAGTGGTATCTCATCGGGAAAACTGCGGAGGGGTTGGGAGAACATGCGGTTCCCGATTCCGCCGCGACGGCGACGTCCATGAACACCGGCTTCAAAACCTACAACAATTCCATCAACATCGATATACAGGGGAACCCGCTCAAGACAATTGCTCATCTCGCCCAGGAGAACGGGTACGGTGTCGGCGTCGTCTCGAGCGTGCCGATCAGCCATGCGACACCGGCTGCCGCGTACGCGCACAACGTCTATCGCAACGACTATCAGGATCTGACGCGCGATCTGCTGGGTCTCCCTTCGATCTCGCATCCTCAAGAGCCGTTGCCCGGTGTCGACGTGCTGATCGGCACGGGATACGGTTTGAGCAAGGACAAAGACGCCTCGCAGGGTGACAACTTTGTACCGGGAGAAGCCTATCTCAGCCCCGAAGACTTCAAGGCGATTCAGATGAAGAATGGAGGGAAATATCTGTGCGCCGTCCGCGAAACGGGGGTAGATGGCTCCACGAAATTGCGTCTGATCTCCGAACAGGCGGCGACGGAGGGTCGGCGATTGTTCGGTTTTTATGGTGCCGGGATGGGAAGTCATCTCCCGTTTCAAACCGCCGATGGAGATTATCGCCCGACGATCGGCCGCTCACCGATTCCCGAGGTTTATTCGGAGGCCGATCTGCGTGAGAATCCGACGTTATCCGAAATGACTGCTGCGGCACTGAGGGTGTTGGAAACGCGACCTTCCGGTTTCTGGATGATGGTGGAGGCGGGTGACGTCGATTGGGCAAATCACGACAACAACTTGGATAATTCCATCGGAGCGGTTCTCAGCGGCGATGCCGCCGTGAAAACCATTACCGAATGGGTCGAAAACCACAGTCATTGGGACGAGTCGGTATTGATTGTGACTGCCGATCACGGTCACTTTCTGGTGCTGGAAAACCCGGTACTTCTCATCCCGCCCCAATGATCCCGAAATTTTCAAATATTGGTAAGTTCGTCAGGATCTGCCGGCCTGAATCGGCGACTGATCTGAATTCACAGAGGGTGTCGGCGAGCCATCTATTCCGCTCTGAAAATCTTCAAAAAATGCAATTTCTTCGAAAATTTTCTTCGACCCCGTCCGAACCTGAATATACAATCAAGGCTGCAGCCCTGTGCTGCAGTATTGCGCGGCAATTCTCCTTACCAACGGCGGCAGCGAGCGTATGCTCCGTAAGACTTTCGGAGAGAGACATGAGTCGAAACTATCGCAATCGAATGGGCATCTTACTGGGCACGGCCTGTATGGTCTGGAGCGGTTGGGCAGCCTCTGCTCAATCCGGCGAAACACAGGGCACGGTGTCACGAGCCTGGCAGTATCAAACTGCCGACGAACAGAATTATTTTGCCGTGGCTCTGCGCGGCAGCAAGGCGGCGGATGACGCGGCGGGACACAACATCGTGATCCTCGTCGATACGTCCGCGAGTCAAAAGGGGGACCATCGTCTTCGCACGATGGAAGTCCTTCGTCACACCATCAATCATTTCTCCGCCGATGATCGAGTCCAGATCATCGCCGTTGACGTCGATGCCACATCGATCTCGAACGGATTCATCCCCACTCAAGGAAGCGACATCGAAGCGGCGATCACCGCTCTGAACCGTCGCGTTCCGCTCGGTGCCTCCGATTTGCAACTCGGCATCACTGCGGCGATGAACTCGCTGGCCGGTCAGACAAATGGCGCCATCGTCTATTTCGGCGACGGTATGAGCACGGCCGGATTGATCCCTTACGACGAATTGGCGGAACTCGCGCAGCGTCTGAGAAAATCCGAGTTGCCGGTGCATAGTTTTGCAGTCGGCCCGAAAACGGACTTGCAGTTGCTGGGAACGCTCGCGCAGTTTTCGGGCGGGACGGTGACGGTCGATGGGGCGGTGACGACGAGTGAAGATGCGT
>JBJXGP010000537.1:0-12296 GCA_046160425.1 Planctomycetaceae bacterium | reverse complement strand
TGCAGAGAGACTTCGTCAGCGGAAAGCTGACTCCCGAAGAAGCCTCTCGCCGAGTTGAGCTAGCCGCGAATGCTATCAATCGAAAAAGCACGGATCTCGACGTGCTTGAAAAGCAGGCGTCGGAGTTGTTTGGGCACGAAGAATTTATTCGAGATGAAATGAACCGAGTACGTAACCTGGGCCGTTATATTAGCGAAGAGTCCATTTTGGCCTTGTTGCGGACGTATTTCGGGTCGCACCATCCGCGTGTCACGCTTCAACGGGATTCCGAAAAAGTCTACAGCTTTCGGCTAACTGAAGAATTGCGCCATGCAATACATGATGCGACGCGAGGGGGGCCAACGTGGATTAATCGCAGTCGAGATGGATTCCTGTCATTCACAACATCGGGTGAAATTGCATTCAGGTGCAAAGAACTTGACCTTGTAAATTCCTCACATCCGCTTGTGCGAGCTGCCATCAAGACATTAAAACCGCAACTCGATACTCCATTGGCTCGAATTGGGCAGGCGGAGTTAAGTCTTAAGTCGTGCGATGAAAACACCATCCCGCCGGGAATTTATTATTTCTTGCTTTATTCGCACACGATCCACAGCATTCGTAGTCGACGAGTTTTAGAGACAGTCGCATGGAGTATCAATACACAAGCTTTTTTAGATTCAGAATTGGGCGAGCGGTTGTTGTACCTGACGATCGAGTATGGTATCGAGTGGGGTAATAATCAATACGCTCCGGCGATGTCTGCAGGAGTATGGAACGCATTGAGAATAGAGGCCATGAAACGCAATCGAGATATTTACGATGCTGAGAAACGTGAAAATGGGGCGATGTATTATCGCAGGCGTAATGCTCTGCAGGCGGAACATGATCACGATATTGCTGTCAAGGGTCAGCGACTGAAAACAGCACAGCAGCGTGGCAGTACGAGAATTCTCCCAGCGATGGAAGGACAGATTGAAAAGGCAAAAAGCGAATTTCGCAAAAAATTTGAGGAACTCGACCAAGGTTCCGAAGCTCGCGTGTCGCTGAGCGAACCGTTGGCAGCATGTGCTGTGCATGTCATGCCTTAACATAGGATTCAGGATATGACAATGTTTTCTATTAATAGAGCTCGAAGCAACCGCAAGACAATAGTCGTCGGTTTCGACTTTGGCACACACTCGACAAAGGTCGTATTTCGAGAACGAAACCAATTGAATTTGAAAGGCCGCATTCTACAATTTGACCAAGCGGCAGAGGGTTATCCACGTTTGGCTTCACCATCCCTTGTGAGATGCGTTGGAGAGCGGCTCTATTTTGGTACAGAGGCATTAACGAGGTTGGAAGGCACGTTATACCGATCGTTGAAGGTGGATTTGTTACCCGGCTCGACATCTCGTAATGTACCGCCTCCAATCGGAATGGATATTCCGATGTTGGTCGCCGCTTATTTTTCGTGGGCATTTCTGAAACTGAGACGTCGGTTACCAGCGGAAAGTCATCGTGATGCTATTGTTCATATCAATCTTGCAGCACCGATGAGCCACTTTGAGAATCCCCATCTGAAAGACAAATATCTTCGAATTGTTCAAGCTGCTTGGAAGGCCTCGGAACCTTCGTTGATGTCTATCGATCAAGGCATATCAATTTCTGAGGTCATACAAGTTCTCAAGCCGCTGCTTAAGGAACCGGTGCGCGGATCAGAACATAGGCATTTTGATGTTCTTCCAGAAACAATCGCACCGGTAGTCTCACTCGGGCGTGAACCGCTAATGGAACCGGGAATGTATATGATTGTTGATACGGGGGCAGGTACAACTGAGATGTCGGTCATTTATGTTGGTGAGACCGGTGCGGATCAGAAAGTATTGTGTTATCAGGATGAAACGATTCTCTTAGGTGGAAACGATCTGCACTTGGCGGCGGGTCTTGAAGCAACCGAACAATCAGCCCAATTAAAAAAAATTGCAGATCGGCTGGAAAAGCAATTGGGGTGCGTTTGGAAAAAAGGATACGATCTTGATAAGGATGGCGCGCCTATTTCTCGCGAGCGATGGAAACAGTTGACTGTTGTTCCGTCTGGTGGTGGAACAAAACATGATGAAGTAGCAAGACTCTTACAGAAAATGCGCCAATTCAGTTCGATTCGTCAATGGCTGAATGACAGCAAGTCTCTCAAAGTAATCAGACATACGCCAACGACAATTGAACCTGGTACCAGTAAAGAGGATCTCTCCTTGTTCGTAGTGGCTAATGGACTGGCTATCGAGCGTCAGCGTTGGCCAGTAAGATATCACCCGGAGCAGATCGAACCACTCACCTCTGATGCAGAAGTTGCGGATAAGCCACAAGGTTATTGGTATGTCGATGCAAAATAAAATGATTGTCAAGTAATTCGGGAGAATTCTAATGTCGCAACCCTGGTCGATGAGGATGTCCGCCTGTGTGTTGAGTCTGATCCTGTCGTCGGGTTGTACGAAGGAGCCGGAACACGCTGCCGAGGCTCCCCCTTCATCGGAGACAAAAGAAGAAGCAGCCCCCGTCGCCGATCCCGGAACTGCCGAAATCCCCAAAGGGGCCGATTCGGGTGCGAGCGCAGCGTCAAATGAATCGAAGACCGACGATCAATCTGACGGGGGAAAGGATCAAACGCCGGCTCAATCATCCAGCGAGGCTGCGACTCAACCCGCAAGTGACGAAGCGCCGCCGACCAAGCCGTCGTCGACCGAAGAATCGAAAACGGAAGTCGATGATAAAGAGGAAGAAGACGAATAATCGGCCGTCGTTCGGCGACTATTTAACTTTCTTCTTGGTCTTCTTTTCCTGCTCGCGCTGCGCCTTGATGGCATCGACGACCGATTCATCGAGCACGCGCAGCCCTTCATCGGGATTGATCGAATAGTATCCGACGTGGTAATGGACGATTTTACCCCCCGGGGCAATCACTACCCACAGCGGGAGTTTGGCTCCCGATGCACGCGGGTCGCCGAATTTTTCGAGAAGCGAACCGGCATCGACGCCGATAGGATAACTCAGGTTCATGAACGACTGCAACTTGCGGATCGACCGCAGCGCTTCGCCTCGTTGATCGTTCTTTTCGAGGCGCGGATCGATCGCCACGCCGATCACCTGTGTCCCCGATTTGCTGCGCTTGCTGTGCAGAAAGTCGAGATAACCGACTTGTCCATAGGGTTCGATCAGCGGTTCGCCTTGATATTCCCAGAAGTGCAGTACTATCGTCTTATCTGCCAGATCGGTGGAACTGAACGATTTCTGATCGAGCGACTTGATCGAAAAATCGGGAGTCGGCTGGCCAACGAATTTCTTGGCCAGTTCGGAAACGTCCCCCGCTCGACGCAATTGCGATTTGACATCACGACTGATGACGCTCGAGAGGCGGCTGAACGGAGTGTCGTCGGCTTCCGTTTCCAGTTGAGAGAGCAGTGGCTCGGCGACCGTGAGTTGTTCTTCGGTCAACTCCGGCTCGGTGTTTTGTTCGGAGCGTTTCAGGTCGGTCTGGATTTTACGCAACGTCGCCAGCGGAGCTTGAAAGCGTTGCCAATTCTCCGCCGAAACGGGTTGCGCTGATTCGAGATCCATGAGCAGAGAAAACTGGTCTCCTTGCCCCATGAAGACGCGCTGCTTGAGCGCGACCACGATGCCGGTATCAGCTTCGACGGCCAATGACTTGGCTTTGCCGAAGTTTGTCGAGCATTCGACGAGCCAGCATTCGCGGTCCTTGACTTTATCGCGGCCTTGCACTTCGTACTCGAATTTTCCCTCGGTCCATTTCGCTTCTTCTTTCACCTTTGCAAAATTTTCGAAGAGGGGCAGGGGGAGCGCTAAAGGATGCATGACGCCGTTGTGGTCGTGCAGCAACTGAATCGTTTTGGCGGGGGGAGCTTCTGCTTCGGGTTCGACCGCGACGAAGCCGTACCGTTCGGGCCAGGCCCAGCCTCCGCCGCCACGTTCTTCGAGCACGTATGCGATTTCGGTTCCGGATGGCTCGCGAGGCATGACGAGGCAGAACAGGTTGAACCGTTTGACGGCTTCTCCATCTTCGCCTTTCGCTGCGGAAAACAGACTCCCCGAATAACGCAGCTCCATGACGGCCGTCGGATCATCGGCCATCCATAACGTCGATGCCAAAACCATCTGACAGAGTAATGGATTCACTCAATATCTCCTCGAAAGTGAAGTTTCTCAGGCGAAGCGTATTCGCAACCGCAAGCAGGGGAAGTGAGGTTGCGGGGATCGGGTTTTTGGGTGGGAATTTCCTGGTGGAGCGAACGGGCCATCGGGGTTTGGCTGGTCGGTATCGAAAGTACCATGCCGACACAAGGGGAGCCGATTCATTTTCACAGATTCCCCTGGCGGATACAAGACCACTGGAGTCGCGTCGACGGGGTTTGTGGTTTTCGTGAGGATCTCGGAGGATGGAAACCCCTCTGTCGCTGCCGATATCTCACTGGTAACTCCCTCGATAACCTGCATCCACATTGACACCTGCCGATCAGACGCATAACCTGTTATTGAGATGATTCGATGATGATAGAACACGGGGAAAAGCATGAGACCATCCTGGAATTCGACCTGGATTGCGATCGTCTGCCTCGCCTTGACTGGGGCGGGTCAGTCGCGATCTGCTTTCGCTCAACCCGCCCCGCGTGCAGCCGCCCCTGCGGCGAAAGCGGGTGCAGTGGCCGCGCCGGCCGGTGATGCACCCGCGGCCTCTGCGGATACCGCATCAACTGCAACGGGACAGCAGATCATCGTGCGGCGCGAGGCGCTGGCGCTGATCGATCCGCGCGTCTATCGGATCGGGTTCCAGCTTGAACCGAAGCAGACTCTCGAACTCATCGCTCCCCATGATGGGCTTGTCGTCGCCGTTCATGTCAAAATCGGCGACAAGGTCGAGCCGCAATTTGAAGTGATGCGGTTCGATTCGAACACCTCGAAGTTGCAACTCGATCGGGCTAAAACGATGTTAAAAATCGCACAGGTGAAGTTGAAAGCCGCCGAAGCTCAGAATGAACCTAACAGCATCGAACTGTCGCAAGCAGAAGTCGAATTAGCGAACGTCGATCTCGAATTGGCAAAGTTGAAATTCGAGCAGGGTATCATTCGCGCTCCCTTCGCCGGTGAGATTCTGGATCTGCATGTGATCCCCGGCCAGTTCGTCAGAGCAGGGGATCGCCTGCTGACGCTCGGAGACACGTCGCAACTCAAAGTGGAGATCCCCTGGGAACGGACGGCAGCGACGGTGCCGGGGGGGGCCATCGACCTCAAGGTGGAAGAACAAACGGTCGAAGGGACAATCGATTCGGTCAAGCCGCTCGCTGAGCGATTCCAGAAGCTGCGCGATCTCGCCAACTCGGTGACTTCGGTTATTGTTGTGGTGAACAACCCCGCCGACGGGAATACCACAAAACACTTCGTCGGGCAGAGCGTCTATCCCCCGTTGATTCCCCGTCACTCGGTCACCGAGATACCGACGCAGAGTCTGCACAACGACAAAGAGACGGGACGCCGCCGCGTGCAGGTGCTGCGCGACTTCGCCGTTCGAGATTTGACGGTCGACGTTCTAGGATCGATCGGCCCCGAACGGCTGTTTATCAGCGGAGCGTTTCAGGAAAAAGATGAATTGATTCTGGAGTCGTCGATCGAACTCGTCGATGGAACTCAACTTCGTCCCTACGTCGGCGATTCTGCCGAGGGGACTACGAGCGGAGGATCTTCCTCGAAGCCGAGGGTTCCCGTCACGAAGAGTCCGGGATTTTGACCCCAGAGGACAAAGGCATTTTTTCGAGAAGCGGTCCGCACATGTCAGTCAACACACTTTGTGATGAGTGAGAACAGCCGTGTCCACAGCCACGAACAACTTGGACGATTATCAACTCCATAATCTCATCGCGATGGGATCCCAAAGTCAGATTTGGGAAGCATCACTGCAGGGGACGAGCGAGCGCGTGGCGATCAAGCTGATGCTGCCCGTGCCGTTCAAGGATCCCGAACAGTTGACGAGCTTCAAATACGAAGCCAAAATCATGGGATCGCTGACGCATCCTAATATCATCAAGTTTATCAAGTTTGCCAAGACCAAGACGAACGCGTACATCGTGATGGAGTTATTTCGCTCTCCCAGTTTGAGGACGTACCTCTCGAACGATCTGGTCACATTGCAGGCGCGCTTCAAGCGCCTGATGGAACTGGTCTGCATGTCGATCAGTTATCTGCACGAGAAGGGTCTCGTTCACAAGGACATCAAGCCCGAGAATATTCTATTGAGCAAAGGGTCGGAGGTCCGGCTGATCGACTTCGCACTCTGCACGAAGTACGCCACGGGCATGGCCAAGATGTTCGCCGGCAAGCCGAAGGCCATTCAGGGGACGCGGTCTTATTTGGCGCCGGAAACGATTCGAAAAGAAGCACCTTCGCCGCAGACCGACATCTACAGTCTGGGCGTCGTGTTTTTCGAGATCCTGGTGGGTAAGACGCCGTTTCAAGGGACGTCGCCCACCGATCTGCTGCGCAAGCATCTCACGGAAAAGCCGGTTCCCCCTTCGGAGATCAACACGAATGTCACGAAGGAGGTCGATCGCTGCATCATGAGAATGCTCGCCAAGAAATCCAAGGATCGCCACAAGACGATGCAGGAGGTCTTTTCGGAACTCCGCAACGTCAGCATTTTCAAGGAAGACGTCCAGGATCGGCAGGCCCGGTTGAAGACGACGAATGCCGAGGAGTTGTTTTCAGGATTGCAGCGCAAACTCGACAGCCGCGCCGATGCCGACCGCATGGACCAAATAAAGATCAATCCCGAATTGGCCAACAAGTATATCAAATCGTCCGTGGGAAATTTGAAAACGGCGCGCACGAATTATACCGAAGACGAGCCAGCCGTTCCGGCCGTCCCCGCGGCGGCACCGATGGATCCGTCAGCGGGCGGGTTTCCTCCCGGATATCAGCAACAGCCGATGCCGCCGGGATATCCTTATCCCATGATGATGCCCCCCGGCATGCCGAATCAGCCCATGCCGTATCCCGGTCAGTATTATCCCCCTCAAGGGATGCCTCCGGGATATCCGTATCCGAACGCGCAATACCCCGGCATGTATCCGGGACAACAGCCGTATCCGCCGATGCCCTATCCACCGGGAACGGTTCCTCCTGGGTATCCTCAAGAAGTTTCGGCAGCCGTTACACCGGTCGCACCGCAAGGGACAATGCCCCCCGTAGCAACAACTCCTCCGGTTCCGCCGGCGAAGGCCCCTGCGCCAGCCGCTCCTGTTCAGAAGAAATCGCAATCGGGACATGTGCGCATCGATTCCACGTCGGAGGTGGACCTCGATAGCATCCCTGTTATGGACGAACTTCCGGACATCGAGTAAGCTATCACGTTCCGTCGAGAACTTCGCTGGTGCGCATCAGGCCACACAGATATTTTCGTGCGCGATGGATGAGAACGAGTGCGTCACGTTCAAGCGAGCGCGAATGCACGCAATCTTTCGCGTCATACTTTTTCTTGATATCAATACCGGCCTCTTGCGAGAGGTCAGTGGAAATAAATCATCATGTCCATCGATGAAACGCCCTCTCCCTCTGAGGTGATATCCGAGCAAACGGGGACACCTGCCAGACGAGTTCTGCCATTTGAACGGCCGATATACGAACTGGAAGAACGGCTGAAACAACTTGAGCAGCACGCCCCGCAAACTCCCGGTTCGCGCGAGACGATTCAGGATCTCCGGCAAGCGATTACAAAGATGAAGCGAGAAGTCTTCGATCATCTGGACGCCTGGCAAACCGTCCAACTCGCGCGTCACGAAAATCGTCCGCAGACCCTCGACTACATCGAACTTCTGTTCGACGATTTCATGGAACTGCACGGCGACAAGGCGTTCAACGACGACCGCGCGATCATCACGGGATTTGCGAAACTCGACGATCGCAAAGTGTTGCTCGTCGGACAGCACAAGGGACGCAATTTCAAAGAACGGACCGAACACAATTTCGGCATGGCGCATCCGGAAGGATATCGCAAGGCACTCTCCAAAATGGAACTCGCCGCCAAGTTCAAACTCCCGATCATCTGCCTGATCGATACCGGCGGGGCTTATCCGGGGATCGGCGCCGAGGAACGCGGGCAAGCCTATACGATCGCTTATAATCTGAGGCAAATGTCGCAGCTCGCCACCCCGATCGCCTGCGTGGTGATCGGCGAAGGTGGCTCCGGAGGGGCGCTGGGGATCGGGATCGGAGATCACATCGCCATGCTCCAGTACGCCTATTATTCGGTCATCAGTCCCGAAGGCTGCGCGGGGATTTTGTGGAAGAACAGTAAGTTCGCCGACCAGGCGGCCCGCGCCCTGAAATTCACCAGCAAAGATCTTCTGGGGTTCGGCGTGATCGATGAGATCATTCCCGAACCCCTGGGCGCCGCTCATCGCGATCATCGTCAGGCGGCGAATTTCTTGAAGGCGTCATTGACCCGTGCGATCCGACAGTTGTCGGCCATTCCGACCGACCAATTGCTCGAACGCCGGTATGACAAATTTCGGAAGATCGGCGTATTCGAAGAATCGGCGGGCGAGGGCGTCTCGACATGATTACGCCGGGTCGTCTGGGAGGCTGATTCACTCGAGTCGACTTGAATCATTCGAGCAGAACAGGGGAGCGGAATGGAAGCCTTCGATAACGCATCGCGGCGAATACGGCTTTCGAGAAAGGCCTGTTTTCCAGGGATATTTACATTCTCGAAGGCAACATAACGGACATTATCGGACGTTGCAGCAATTGTTATTTTCAAGCCCGGTTTCGTCGGCGCGTAACAGACCGCCCGAGCGAACTGGAAATCCTGAGCGACTCGTACCCTGCTCCGACCCGATTTATGCGACCCCGTTCAGAACGCTTTTCGACTGTCGACCAGCAGCGTCACCGGGCCGTCGTTGACCAGTTCGACGTCCATGTGAACCTGGAACCTTCCGGTCTCGACCGCGATCCCCCGGCCCCGAACTTCAGCGATAAAAATCTGGTACAGCGGCTCCGCGATTTCCGGGCGTGCCGCTTCGATGAAACTTGGCCGGCGACCCTTGCGGCAATCTCCCAGCAGCGTGAACTGGCTGACGACCAGCAACTGTCCGCCGACCTCCGTCAGATCCCGGTTCATCTTACCCTGTTCGTCTTCGAAAATCCGCAGACCGGAGATTTTCAAAGCCAGAACGACGGCGTCGCTTTCCGCATCATTTTCTGCGACTCCCAGAAGTATCAGCAGCCCGCGCGAGATTTCTCCGACGATCTCGCCCTCGACCGTGACCTTGGCACGTGAAACCCGCTGGACGACCGCTCGCACAATTCACCTCCAATGAATTCAGACCTCGAAGAAATCGGTAACGCAATTTGTCACCTGAAGGATTATTCCGACCGTCCGCTTGAATGTACGACAGGACAGGGGGGCGACGGCGGGATTTTTGGGGGACCGACCCCCCACTGTCATACCCCGCCCCGGTCGCAGCGAAAGCCTTCCCAGCAGGGCAAAGTCATCTTTTGCTTGAGAATCATCTGGCGGATCAGCACGGCGGTCACCGGTGCCAGTTGCAGCCCTTCGCGAAAATGCCCGGTGGCGACGAAGACGTTCTGGTAATCTGCCACCGGTCCCAAAAACGGCAATCCGTCCCGCGAACCCGGTCGCAGTCCGGCCCAGACCCGTTCGATTTCGCACTGCGCAAGTCGCGGCACGAGTCGGCTGCCGAAGCGGATCAACTCCGAGACCGCTTCCGCGGTATTTTGTTTCAGGAAACCGACGCGTTCTTCTGTCGAGCCGATCAGAATCCGTCCGTCGCCGCGAGGGACCAGATAGTTTTTTTCGATTTCGATCACGCGTTGCAATAATGCCGGCGCGGCGGAGATGAGGACGATCTGTCCGCGAACCGGTTCTAGCGGAAGATGACATCCCAATGACGAGAGCAGTCCTCCCGACCACGCTCCGCCGCTGATCACAAATTGATCGGCTTCGAATCGCCCCTTCACCGTTTGTACCGCCCGGATGCGCTCGCCCGAACCTTCCCAGCCGAAGGCCGCGACTCCCGGATTGAGCTGCACGCCGCGCTGATGGCAGGCCGTGATCAGTACTTTGAGATGCCGCGGGTTTCTGACCTGACAGAATTCGGGGATGTAATATGCGTCTTGGAAATCTGGGCTGAGGCCCGGTTCGAGTTTTTCGATTTCGGATCGCGTCAGCGTTTCGACCTCAACGCCGGTTTCGCTCCATGAGCGCATCGTCGCCGAGAGTCGTCGCATTTCTTCTTCATCGGTTGCCAGTTCGAGCGCACCGCAGCGGCGAAACCCGTTATCGAGTCCGGTTTCATCGTGCAGGCGGGCGGACCAATCCGGCCAGAGTTTGAAACTCGCACAACGCAATCGCACGATCGGCGGAGCACCCGGATAATCTTTGGCGGGAGGAATCATCCCTGCACCGGCCCACGATGCCTCCTGGCCCAGCGGGCCTTGATCGAAGACCGAAACGCGCGCCCCCTGCCCGGCCAACTCCCAAGCGATCGACAGCCCGATCGCTCCACCACCAACGACGATCACATCTGCTGATGGATTGCGAACGGTTTCCTGCTGCACGGCGCCCAGTCCTGTCACCGTTTCTTCTTCGTCGTCTTGGGAGCGGTGGATTTCAGGGTGCCGACAAACGTCTGGGCCAATGTCGCGGGTTCCGTCTGGTATACCGCTTTCAATGCGACCAGCGTGTCATCGCCCGCGGCGATGCGACCAACGAGCCGGCTGAATTTATCTCCCCCTTGTGCCTTGAGCAGGAAGTCGACCATCGCATAACCGACGGCACCGGTCCCCGACGGAGAAAACGTTCCGTTGACGAACAAGTCTTCCGGTTTCTTCACGTCGGTCAATAAACCGGGAATCGACGTCTTCAGATTATCGAGATAGACGTTGGCCTCTCCCGATCGTGCGGCGACCGCGAGACCGGCTCCCTGAACGATCCATCCGGGAAGATTCCCCGCCTTGCGCTTCAGCAACGCCGCCGTCATTTGCTCGACCATGACCAGTCGAAGTCCCGGCGATTCTGGGGTCACGGCGTCTCCCACGTCTTGCACCACAATGTAGGCATCCTCCTGGTTTGCCGTCAGGACGGCATGTCCCAGCATTTCGGCGGGGGGAGTCTGCTGGTGAAGGGTGATGTTGAATTCTTCGAAGCCGAAACGATCTTTGATGACAAAGATCGTCAGACGACCTTTCCACAGAGGGACGGCATCTTCCTGGAACAGATCGCGTAAGCCGGTGACTTCCTTTTCGGCCCACTCGTTGACGGTTTTCAAGCGGGCTTCGTTGACGTTGCCCATCACGACGAATTCTTTGCCCTCGAGAGTGAGGGGCTGTTCTTTGGGGAGCGCTCGCTCCCATTGATCCTTCGAACGCGCCATTCGCATTTCCGAAAATTGTTCGGGAGTCATCGCCGCCAGTTCCGCCGCTCGCCGTTCTTCTTCCGTGGGGACGTACGATCGTAGCGGCGCCATGGGGTCCGGGCCGTCAAATTTCGCCCCTTCGCGAATCCACGTCGTCAGATCGTCGGCGTTTTTCTTTTTGAGGAGCCCCTGCCCTCGCGGCATCTTGATCGGATCCTGCATCACCACCAGACTGTAGATGCGGCTTTCTTCGGGTTTGCCGGCGACGACGATGTAACCGCTGTCCCCGCCGGTCATCAGCTTTTCGAACGATTCGAGCGAGAAGCCCGATTGCGGTCTCTCGCCGCTATGACAGCGGACGCAATGCACGACCATCCACGGAGCGATGTCGTCCTTGAACGAGACCGTTTCGTTGCCGGTCGGTTTTTCGATCGCCGCCGGCTTCTCTTCTTTCATCGATTTGGGCTTTGCGTCCTCTTTCGCTTTTTCTTTTTCCTTTTCTTCATCGCTCAGGGTCGATGAGCCGATCTTGTCTTCTTCGGATTTGCCGTCGAACTTGGCTCCCTGATTGATCCAGGTGGCGATCAGCGTGATTTCTTCTTCGGACAACGGTTGACCATCTTTGGGCATGCGCTGTTGTTCCGGAGCGATCAGCCGCAGCGTCATGCGACTGCTGCTGGCATCATTGGCGATCAGCAGCGGTCCATTCGTGCTGCCGAGTTTCATGCCGGCGAAGGTATCGAGCGACAACCCGCCGCTCGGCTTGTCGCTTGAATGACACAATAGACAGCGTTCGACCAGAATGGGAGCCACGTCGCTTTCGAAGCTGACCATGTTCCCTTTCTTTTTCTTGTCAGGGTTCTTCGCTTGTTTGAGTTTCGTCTTGTTCAA
>JBJXGP010000536.1:0-16142 GCA_046160425.1 Planctomycetaceae bacterium | reverse complement strand
ACTTGCGTTCCCAAGCGGAGCTTGGGAACGAGAAAAACTATTATCTATTTCCTTCTGGAGCACAACATGATCCGCGCGCGTGGAATTTTTCGACGGTCCTTTGTCTCGTGGATGGCAATCGGGCTCTTTGCGGCGCTCTCAAATTCCACAAAGGCGGATGACCTCGCCGATGCCCTGGCGAAACCGATCATGCAACCCGGCGAGGGGGCGCGGCAACACGCCGACTTTGTGCTCAAGCACATTCCGAAGCTGGAACTCCCGCCGACGGCTGACGAGTGGGCCGATCGGGCGGCGGAACTCCGTTCAAAAGTGCTCGATGAAGTCGTGTTTCGCGGCGTTCCCGAAGAGTGGTATCAGGCAAAACCGCAGATCATCTGGATGGATGAAATCGCCACGCCGCACGGGTACAAGGTGAAAAAACTCCGTTACGAGGCGCTGCCGGGGTTATGGATCCCGGCGATTCTGTACGAACCCGATCAACTGGAAGGTCGGGTTCCCGTCGTGCTGAACGTCAACGGACATACTCCGGACGGCAAGGCGACCGACTACAAACAACTCCGCTGCATTAACATCGCCAAGAAAGGGATGCTGGCCCTCAGTCCCGAATGGTTATTCATGGGGCAGCTACGCGATCCCGGTTACGCTCACAACAATCTCGCGCTGCTCGATCTCTGCGGATCGAGCGGATTGAGCGTCTTTTATCTCGCGATGTCGCGCGGACTCGATGTGCTGCTGTCGCTCGAACATGCCGATGACGAGCGAGTCGCAGTTACCGGATTATCGGGAGGGGGCTGGCAAACGATCATTCTCAGTTCGCTCGATGAGAGAGTGACGCTCAGCGTTCCCGTCGCGGGTTACAGTGCGCTGAAGGAGCGAGTCGAACACTCAGGAAGCATCGGCGACCTCGAGCAGAATCCGAACGATCTCGTGTCGATCGCCGACTACACGCACTTGACGGCGATGATGGTCCCCCGCCCGACGCTGCAAATTTACAACAACAAAGACAACTGTTGTTTCGTCTCTTCGCATGTGAAACCGAATACACACGACCCGATCGTGCCGTTTTTCGAGCAGGCGGGGGCCGGAGATCGCTTTGAATATTACGAGAACAGCGATCCCGGCACGCACAATTACGATCTCGATAATCGACAGCAGTTTTATCGATTCGTGGATCAACATTTCTACCCCGATGAATCCGACCGGGATCATAAAGAGATCCCCTCGCAAGCCGAACTCATGACCGCCGAGCAACTCTTCGTGCCGGTCCCGGATGAGAACGCCACATTTTATTCGCTGGCGGCCTCGATGTCCGCGGATCTCCCGCATCACCCGGCTGATAACAGCATCGACGATCAACGCGAACTGCTGTCGGAAATCCTGCGGTATGAACCGCACACCGCCACGGTCGAGCCGGTCGGCGCCGCAGAACAACTAGCAGCGCGTTCGGTCGAGCGGTTTCGTCTCTGCATCGGCGACGATTGGACGATCCCCGTGACGCTTGTCAGCGGCGAAAAAATCGAGCGGACGGCAGTGTTCCTCGCCGACGCAGGGGTGAAGTCGCACGCCGAGTCGATCGCCAGGTTGACCGGTGAGGGGACGCGGCTGATCTGCGTCGACCCGATCTACATCGGCGAAATGGTGCCGACGTCCATCTTGTATCAAGGTCCGCAACTCGCGGCGACCGTCGGAAAACGAGCGCTCGGTATTCAAGCCGATCAGATTTTGAATGTCGCCGGCGAATTCGCAAAACGCCTGGATCTGAAAGCGGTCGAGATCATCTCAAACGGTCCGAGAAGCGGACTCGCGGCACTCTGCGCGGCGACACTCGATGACTCGGGGATGATCTCCGCATTGCACGCCGAGGGCCTCCCCGCATCACTCAAGGAGTTCCTCAAGCCCGAAGCCTCGTTCGACAAGACCCCTGAGATTTATTGCTTCGGCTTGCTGGAGTGCTTCGACGTCGCCGAATTGAAATCGCTGCACAAAGCGGGGAAGACATCGGAATAGAGGTAGCACTTCGATCGTTATTGTGCGAAGCGGGAGCTTCGCTGACTTGTGTTCCCAAGCTGAGCTTGGGAACGAGACAAAAAACAAAAAGCCCCCGGTCGACATCACATCGACCGAGGGCTGTTAAGAGCAAGTAAATTCGAGTTGCGTGTACTTACACCATGAAGAAGTACGTCATCAGGCCGAAGATCGGCAGCAGAAACACGCAACTGTAGACGATGTATCCGAAGAAGCTCGGCATGCGGACGTTGTTCTTCTCGGCGATCGCCTTGACCATGAAGTTCGGACCGTTGCCGATGTAGGTCATCGCTCCCATGAAGACCGCCCCCAGGCTGACGGCGATCAGGTATTGCGACAACACGCCGGCCATCTTGACCCCTTCGGTGGGGAGCGTTTTGGCGGTCTCGAAGAACACAACGTAAGTCGGCGCGTTATCGAGGAAACTCGACAGTGAGCCGGTGCTCCAGAAGAACTTCCAGGGCTGATCGAGTCCCAGCGACGGGCCGTGAACATTCAGGATTTGTACCGGAGCCTGCATGCAGATGAAGATTCCGGTGAACAGCGCGGCGACTTCCACGATCGCACCGTAGTTGAACGAATTCTTTTCGCGAACGGCCGCTGACGTCAGCCACAACGACAACGCCGTCAGACTCAGCATGAGCACTTCGCGAAGATACAGCGGAGCGTGCCAGTGCGTTCCCGGCAGCGGTTTGGACGGATCGAGCAACGCAACGCAGACGATCACGCCGGTCAGCCAGGCGAAGTTGAGCGCCCCGCGAATGGCGAACGGCTGGCGTTCGGCGACAGTGACGACGAAGGCGTCGGCATTTTCCTTACGAGAAACGACCGAATCGTAGGCAAAATACACGGCGAGCAGCGAAAGATTCGTGAACAGCCACATCGGCCACAGGTTCAACGTCCACAAAAATTCGACGCCGCGCAGATATCCCAGGAACAACGGCGGATCGCCGATGGGGAGCAGGCAGCCGCCGGTGTTGCAGACGACGAAGATGAAGAAGACGACGGTGTGAGCGACATGCTGTCGTTTGGCATTGGCGCGCAGCAGCGGCCGGATCAGCAGCATCGCCGCGCCGGTCGTGCCGATGAAGCTCGCCATGACGGCCCCGATGCCGATGATGCCGGTATTCAAGCGGGGACGGCCGACGAGCGAACCCTCGATCGCAATCCCGCCGCTGATGACGTACAGGCTGAACAGCAACACGATGAACGGAATGTATTCGACCAGAATCGAGTTCTTCAGCACGGCGACGGCTGCGGGCCATCCGGCGGCGGTGAGTTCATGCGTGCTGTGATCGACGATGCCGTGACCGTAGAACAAGGCGTAATACAACAACGTCGCGATCCCCAGCGAGGCGGAGACCAGAAATCGATTCGAATTGTGTTCCCACCAGTGTTCGGTCGAGTGAATGAGGGGCAACAGTGCGATGCACATCAGCAATACGACGAACGGAATCACGCTATACAACGCCGGTGGGACGACGGCATGATGGGCCGCGTCAGAACCGTGAGACGGCGCGTTGCCGTGGGCGATTTCTTCGATCGCCGCGTGGGCGGTCGAGAGTGCGGGCGCGCTGGCCAGATAGGTCTGCCAGCCGATAAATGACGCGATGAGACAGACGATCGAAGCGATCACAAATCGCCGCGAGTCGGTCTTCGTATTCGAGAGATGGAGTGAGTGGTCCATGTTATTTCCAGGAGTAAAATGGGTTCGGACGACGATCTCTTAGAAATCGGATAGGGTATGGTCGGGAACATTCCCGGCGAGTCGGAGGGAGCAAGCGATTGAAATTTGGCGGGTTGAATCAGGCGGAGCAAATCAGGCGGGTTGTAGCGCGGGGTTCTCGGTCACCGAATATTTGCGTTGCGGGGCTTCACTCAGAAATTCATGGACGAGATTCATGGCCCAGGACTTGTCGAGCAGACCCTGCTTGATCAGCGATTTGGCGACCGACAACGGCGATTCCTGCTGGATGGCCAGCAAGTAAATCATCTGCTCTTCGGAGAGCAATCCCAATCGAATCGCGCTGATGCCGAACCGGTCGCCGAGTTGCCCCTGATCCTTGAGCACTTCTGCCACGTCATCTTCGGTGATATACCCTTCGCTAACGGCGAGTTGTCCCACGTGAACGTGGTCGGTCTTGCAGCCCAGCAGGGCGCGCGTGATGGTGGGGATATCGAAAATGCTGCGGGAGACCAGCCAGCGGCTGAACCGAGCCTGATTGATTCCGCGGTACAACCGGCGTTCCTGCTCATCGAGCAGGCAGCGCAGACGGACGCGGTTTCTTCCCTGCTGCTTGGCTTCATACATCGCTTCATCGGCAGCGGCGATCAGTTGTTCGGTCAACCCCTTCGTATCGCGGCCGGAGATGGTGAACGCCGCCCCCAGGCTGACCGTCACCGGCACGTTCACGTCACCGCACATAATATGTTCGGATTCGACGCGCGAACGGATGCGTTCGGCGAGTTTTTCGAGCCCTTTTTCGGTCGGCTGACTGACGAGGATCACGAATTCTTCGCCGCCGAACCGGGCCAGAACATCGGATGTCCGCAGATCTTCACCCAGCAACCGGGCAATTCGTTGCAGGACGAGATCGCCGAATTGATGACCGAACGTGTCGTTCAATTTCTTGAAATGGTCGACGTCGATAAAGATCAATCCGACGGGAGTCGCTGTGCGGCTTGACAGGTGGATTTCCCGGGCGATGGCTTCATTGAAATAGTTGCGGTTGTAGACCTTCGTCAACGGATCGTGCATGGCCTGCTTCTGCAGTTCTTCGTTGCGCGTTTCGAGTTCCAGTTTTTCTCGTTCGATTTCCTCGTTGCGGGCCACGGCCTGTGTGCCGACGACGTGTTCCCGCATCGCCAGCATGGCAAGCTGTTCGCTGGCCTGGGCCATCAACTCGGTAGGATCGCCCAGTTCGCTCATGTCGACCGAGAACAATTCACCGGTGGCATTGATGCGATCGCTGGCCTGTAGCAGCAATTGGTCGAGTTTCGCGTCGGACATTTCGTAGAGTTCGCGGGAAATCTCTCGCATCCGGTTCAGCGCAAGACCTTTGCGACTCGTGCAATAATAAGCGCCGATCGCCGCCGCGAGTGCCGAACCCGTCACGAGTTCGTAATGCGGCTCTCCCTTTTGCGACTGAATGACTTCTGTGTTTTGATGGTGCGACTGCACGGCAACGATCAAGGCATGGGGCATGCGCCAGTTCTTCATCAGTTGCACGCCGATATCGACGTGATTGATCCCCAGTTCTTCTTGTTCGCGGACGTACAAATCTCGCAGATCGTCCCGGTCTTTTTCGAGGATCGGCAGATATTCTCGGGGTATCGTCTTGAGCATCGCCAGGCGCCCGAGGTCCATCAGCAGGCCGACGAGAAAAAATTCGGATTCCAATCCGTTGCGGCTTTGCTTGCTCAGCACTTCGGCGACGGCGCCGTGTACGATCGATTGTTTCCAGTACGACTGATAATGAGCGGCCAAAGGGCCTTGCGACATCGAAGCGTCCGTCAAGGCGAAGCTCATTGCCAGCGACGTGACCATCGTCGTCCCCAGCATCGGCACGGCGCGCTCGATCGAGGTGACCTCCGCCTTGAATCCGAAAAACGACGAATTGGTGGCCTTCAGAATCTTGGCGGCAATCGCGGGATCGGTCTTGATCACCTTGACGATATCGCGAATTTCCGTTTCGGGATCCTTAATCAGTTCCAACAAACGGACGGCAACGGCGGGTAACGTAGGAAGCTGGGTCGAAGACCAGATTTTCTTGGGGTCAATCATTTTTTCACCAGTCTGGGAGTATTCTTCTCAATGGACTTGTGGCGGGGGCTGTCAGTCATGGGAAACACGGCGCTGTTACGGCAGGCATCAATGGCAGGAGTGACACAGGGCAAGAGGGTTAATACATGGCATGAAAAAAGCCCTTCAGGCTATCTTGGGATGTTTCAGTCCAGCGTGATTAACCGTCATAGGAATATAGATCAAACTTCGATGCCGACGTGGCGGCGCGGGAGAAATCCCGCAGGAGAAATGGAGATTGAACGTGAACCTTGCCGATTGTGTCGATTTTAAGAGGGGATGGCGAATGTCCTGATGACCACGCCCTTCCGCTATCAACCCGTTGAAAAAGTGTGGCACTGCAGGCTTGCCCAGCAGTGGATTTCATAACCGCAGGAAAAAGACCGGGTGGGTAAACCACCCGGCTCATGAATCTCTGCATTTGATCATTTTTCAACGGGCTGCTATCTTCGCTCTCCGTCAGCGATCGGGATCGACGATCTTTCTCAGATAGACGGCCAGTTCCATTTCGAGCTTGAGCAGCCGATGCCAGTTTTCGTCGTCGATCACCAGCGATTTCCCGGCCTCCCGGCCTTGTTGCGGCGAGTCGCTTTGAAGCTGCTCCGCCGTTTCGAGAATGCAGCGGATCTGTTCGTGAATATAGGCCAACACGTCGGAAACCTGCGCCCGTTGAACGGGAAACAGCGAATGCGGCAGGGCGGGTGCGCCGCGCGGGAATAAGGGGAGATCCTCATCATCGAGCGATTCTTCGGCGCGCGTCATGCGGGGAGGCTCCGCGCCGTCTTGGTTGGTTCCCGTGGCGCGAGACATGGCATCCCGCACGGCTTCGGCATCGGTCGACGAACTCTCCTCAAGCCGGCGGGCAATTTCCTCGGGTGAACCGTAGACCAGCAGACACCGGCCGATCAGCAGCAAGTCGCCGACTTGCAGCACGCGCATCTGCACCGGGTGCCCGTTGACTCGCGTCCCGTTTGTGCTCTCGAGGTCGGTGAGGATCAAACTGTCGCCGTCTTCTTGTATCTTCGCGTGAAAGCGGCTGACTCGCTCGTCGTTCAGCCGGACGGAGTTATCGTCTTCCCGGCCGATGGTCACCGGCGGCTGAAGGTCGGCGAACGTGCGGCCGCGCTCCATGCCTTCCAGAACGTGCAAAGTGACTTTGGCCATTTTTGATCGATATTCTCATGCAACGGTCGTAATCAGGAAACCCGTATGTAACAGCAATCGCCGATGAACGTCAAGTATGGCCACGCGCGAGCGCTTTAGAGACAATCGGAAGCGATCGCACGCCAAGAGGCCAAACGCCTTATAGGAAAGGACTTTGCCGATCGACGGTCCCGACTTCAACTCACGATAACTGTCCCAATCGGGCATGAATTTCCCGGTCGCGGTAGACCTCTTCGATGGCCGATGAGACCGTGTGGATCAGTTCTTGCCGGCGAACCGGTTTCGACAGGACGGAATACACTTCGGCCTCTCCCGCTTCCTGACGCAACCGCTCGTTGGCGCTCGCCGTGATCAGAATGCAGGGGGTCTGCTGGTTATGCGATTTGACGCAGCGCACGGTATCCAGTCCGGTGAGCACGTGCATGTTCATATCGAGAATGCAGAGATGGACTTCGATTTTCCCCAGCAGTTCGACCGCTTGTTCGCCGCATTCGGCTTCGACAAGCTCAAAAAAAGGGCGGAACAACTCGACGAGCACGCTGCGAAACTGTGCATCGTCATCGGCGATGAGAAAACGATATGTCGGATTTGTACTCGCAACCACGTGTCCGTCCCTCATCGACTCTATGAATTCGCAGTTCAGCCCGGGATATCATTCCTTTGTCTCTAACAGCCCGTTGAAAAATAAACAACTGACTGAGATCCATGAGCCGGGTGGTTTATCCACCCGGTCTTTTTCCATCGATTATTCACTTCACTGCTGGGCAAGCCAGCAGTGGCACACTTTTTCAACGGGCAGCTAACCATCCTCGATGTTGCTCTCGCTGAACGGCCTCGCGGAGCAGCCAGTTGAAACATCTATCTCTATCTGAACCCGAAGCCCGAGTTAGCACAAGACCAATTCTCAGGCTAAAAGCCCCCTCACTGACGTTTCGGATTACGATAAGTCTGTTGTAAGCGATAAGCCGATCGGAAGGGAGTCCAATTTCCGGCGGGTATTGTAGTCTTCGCCGCGTCTTTGTCAAACTCGTTGTGCCGTCAATTGATGAGCCGTCATCACGGGCTGGCTCAAGGCTTCGTTTTCCCGCGCGGGGCGACTTCAGGTCAGGCGCACGACCCGGAGGTGATCCCCGTGCTGCGCACGCGCGAGTCGTGCGAGCCGGCGACCCTCGGTGACGATTTAAGGCGAACGTGCTTACTCGCGAAATTCGGAGAACAGAAGCGATATATTCTGTCCGCCAAAGCCGAAACTGTTCGAAAGAGCGTAACGGACTTTTTGCTCGCGAGCGGTGTTCGGCACATAATCGAGATCGCAGTTCGGGTCGGGGTTCTCGTAATTGATGGTGGGGGGCAGAACGTCGTCCCCGATCGCCAGCAGGCAGGCGATCGCTTCGACGCTCCCCGCGGCGGCAATCAAATGCCCCATCATGCTTTTAATGCTCGAAACGGGAACTTTGTACGCGGCGGACTCGAGCGCGCCTTTGATTGCGGTCGTCTCAACTTTGTCGTTGACCATCGTGCTCGTCCCGTGGGCATTGATGTAATCGATCTCTTCAGGATTGATGCGGGCGTCGCGCAGTGCCATGTTGATGCACGCCATCCCCCCGCGTCCTTCGGGATGAATGTCGGTGATGCGGTAGGCATCGGCGGTCGAGCCGTAACCGAGCACTTCTCCGTAGATGGTGGCGCCCCGCTTTTTCGCTGATTCGAGTTCTTCGAGAACCAGCATCCCCGCCCCTTCGCCCAGCACGAAGCCGTCGCGGTCGCGGTCGAACGGGCGCGAAGCCTGTTCGGGATTGTCATTGTTGGTGGAAAGTGCCGTCAGCAAGTTGAATCCGGTCACGCCGAAAGGGTGAATCATACTGTGCGCGCCGCCGGTGAGCATGACTTCTGCATCGCCGCGGCGTATCAGTTCGGTCGCTTCGCCGATCGCCTGGCTGGAAGCGGCGCAGGCGGTCAGACAATTGAGGTTCGGGCCTTGCGCGTTGAACAGCGAAGCCAGATGCCCGGCGGTCATGTTCGGTTCTTGTTCGAGTTCGGATTGAGGATCGAGTTCAATCAGTCCGTTGCGGGTGAAGACTTCGAGGTCGAGTTCGGTCCCTTTCTGGGCCTTGGCAATGATCCCCATGAACAAGGGAAAATTCTGTTGCCCTTCCCCTGCTCCGAGATAGACGCCGAATTTCGTCGGGTCGATCGGGGACTCGAGGATGCCCGAGTTTTTGACGGCCTGCATGGCCGCCGCGATGGCGAAGTGAATGTTACGCCCGGCCTTGTTGAATCTCTCCACGTCGGTAATGAAATTGGAGAGGTTGAAGTTTTTGACTTCAGCCGCGATCTTCGTCGGATAGTTCGACGCATCGAAATGCGTGATGCGCCCGATTCCACTGCGCGATTCTTTCAGCGATTCCCACATGGACTGGACGGAGTGTCCAACCGGTGTGATGCAACCCATTCCTGTGACAACTACGCGGCGTCTCATGGCAGCTTGACCCTCTTAGGCGACCAGAACCATTCATCGGCCGGCAGACGATTTGGAATTCTGCCGACGTTTTTTTCAGCGATTATTTCAGATCGAGGACGATTTCAGCACGAGCCGCCGGTCGATCGATTTTCTATGCGCACTCGAAACGATGAAGCACCGCCTCGATCCCAGCGAAATCAAATTCGACATTCCGGCGAAACATTTCCGGCGAGATAGCGCGTACCCAGCCAGGCGCGCGGCTCGTCGATGATGGAAAAATCCGTGTTCCAACGGGAGCATCTTGCTCTGGAAGCTCTTCATCTGTCAAGATCGACCGAAATGCGGTTCGTCGATTGGCAGTCCGATCATGGCAAAAGGTGAATGACATGATCGTGCCGGGAGAAACCGGAGAATTCACATCCATTCCAGAAGATTTATTTTTGTAAGGTCATTCGCAGGAGTGGGTTAAGCAGAATTCCAATCCCCAGCTCAGGCCGTCCGGGGTGAAGGGGCTTATTCGTCAGGTTCTCGGGGCGGGATAACCGGCTCGCCCCACCTTGAGCACGTCGAGCAGGTTCATCGAATGCGTGAGTTTACTTTGGTCGAATACGTTCACGGCCGAATTATTCGGCTCCAGACAGAAAAAGACAATCTCCCCTTCGGCGACAATCTGGTCTCCCTTGAGCGCTTTGGCTTCGATGGCTCCCCCTTCGGGGCGGACGTCGGTCAATTTGACGTGGTAATGCAGCGTGTCGCCGGGAATCACCCACCCGGTAAACTGCATCTTGGGAACCTTGGCGAGCACGACGGGCTTTTTGAATCCCAACGCTTCGCCGAGCAGGATGCCTCCCGATTGGGCCATCCCCTCGATCATCAGGCTCGCCGGCATGATCGGATAACCGGGAAAATGATCGTGCAGATGTTCCTCAGCGAGCGAGACATTTTTGACGCTGACGGCATGAGAGCCGCTTTCGAATTCGATGAAACGGTCGATCCAAAACCAACGCATGTTCGTTCGCTCGCTGCCTGCCAAATCGATTTAAGTCGTTTCATAACGCGCCGGTTGTTGCAGATTGCCGGCCGGATGGTGATACCGGTTTCGGGGATATTCCCAAAACTCGGCCGAAGGTCGAAATCTGAAAGAGCCATGTCGTGACGGCGTCCACGGAATCGTGCAGCGAATCCGTGAGAACATCTGTCACTTTCGCCATGTCTGCCAGTGCGTTTCAGCGGATCTGGCTGACAAGCGAGTCAGGGGCTTCCCGCTGAAACGAGTTCTACTTCTTTGTCTTGTTGACGATGAATTTGTAGATCATGTCAACCGTGATCAGATCCTGGACGTTGCTGACCTGGGGATCCTCGGCAAATTTATCGATTTCAGCAGCCGCGTGCGGCAATCGTTTGCGGACTTCATCCAGACCCGCCGACGTCACGACACCGTCTTTCACATACCCGGTGTCGGGCGAGGTGAACGTGTCGGGATCGGGGAACAGTTCACCGCGTTCGATCTTGATGCTGAAGTTTTTTTCCAGGCGGAAGACGATATCCAGAAAGTCGATCGATTCGGCTCCCAGGTCGGCCATCAATTTGGCGCTGGGGGACACATCCTCTTCGTCCACGCTCAGGGCATCCACCAATATGTCCCGAACCTTCTCATAAATCTCATCGTGCGTCATCGAACTGAATCTCCTCGGCAGACAGCGCCTGCTTGCAGCATTTCCTGGGGCTGCGAAGTTACCTCGCCTGATTTCTCGATATGTTCTTGTCATTGGCTTGGCGAGTTGACCGCTGACACGACATTTATCTAAATAATTCTAAGACAACCTCTGTACTGCGTGATTTCCTGAAAACATTATTGAGCGACTTCCGCCCATGAATCAACCAGCCATTCCTCCTAATGTCAATCCACCGTCGACGGTCAGCACCTGGCCGGTAATGTAGGAGGCTTCATCGCTGACAAGAAATGCGACGGCATTGGCGATATCTTCGGGCTTGCCCAATCGCCGAACCGGAATGGCCTTTTTGATTTGTTCTCCCGCCGCATTGCGAATCGCTTCGGTCATATCGGTTTCGATGAAACCGGGAGCGACGGCATTCACGGTGACTCCGCGTCTGGCAAGCTCCGCCGCCATGCAACGGGTGAAGCTCTCGACGCCTCCCTTGCTCGCAGCGTAGTTGGCCTGTCCGGGATTGCTGAAGTGAGCGGCGACGCTCGACATATTGACGATTCGGCCATATCGGGCCGACATCATCGGGCGCGTGACGGCCTGACAGAAGTTGAATACGCTGTTCAGATTCGTATTGATCACGTCCTGCCACTGTTCCGCCGTCATGGTGGCCAGCAAGCCGTCGCGGATCACCCCGGCATTGTTCACGAGGATATCGACCTTCTCCCACTTTTGTATGACCTGCTCGACGACGGCATCGGCATCGGCCTTCGAGGAGACGTCGGCCTTGATCGCGAGGCTTTCACGCTGATCGAGCGACAAATCGTGAACCTGGCGCTGGGCCAGTTCTTCCTGAGAACGGTACACGAAGGCAACTTTGGCACCTTCTTTCGCCAAAGCCCAGACAATGGCCTTGCCGATGCCTCTCGTTCCGCCCGTCACAATGGCCACTCGTCCCGCCAATTTCATAATCGTACCGAATTTTTTCTCTGTCTTGTTTTATGCTGACTTGACTGTTTGGAGGCTCGATTGCCTCATCGTCGCGTCGAACGGTGTTATGGAGTTCCTGCCGACCCTTCGCCGGAATGCGATCGGAGGGCAGAATATTGCTCTTTCAGGTATCGCAGCGTTTTCAGATCGCAATCGGCCATTTCAGGATTGTTATCTGCAAGATTGAATTGTTCCAGTTTCAAGCGGGCGCTGACGGTTGAGACCCCATTCACCGTGCCGCTGCACTTCAACGTGCAATATCGATCCTGCCATTCGGTCACTTGCGAGACGATTGTTAAGGTATGTCCCGGAGTCACAAAATTGTTGAATTTCACGGCCTTGGACTGGTTAAGAATCACCATGCTATAACGAAAATCGCTCGTCACGCGCATCAGCCACGCCGACGCCTGCACCATCGCTTCCACCATCAGTACGCCTGGCATCACCGGAAAGCCCGGAAAATGATCGGCCAGATACTCTTCAGCGGCGGAGAGTTGCTTGATGGCCGTGATGGAGTTTCCGGGTTCCAGCGACAGAATTCGATCGATTAAGGTAAAGCGCATGGACCTGTAAACATCAAAATTTGATGGTAGAAATTGAAAAAAACACCGGAACAAAAATGCGTCGTCGAAACAGTATAGTGAAGGCTGTTCGCGACCTCAACCATACACACCTCTCCCTTTTGAGCTGCTCGGAGATTTCTCTCCTCCCCCAAAGTCAGGCACACCCCCATTTGGCATGCCCCGATTTTGAGCTACACTTGGAAAGTCAACCCGTTTACGAGCGACCAAAGATTGCCATCATTAGTCCGTCTCTTAACCTAACCTTCAATGCAATATCGAGTTGTAAGCAAATGACTCAGGCCGGGACTCGTCGGGACCGACGTCGCCCGCTGAATTCCAGACCATCGATGTCCCTTGAGAATCGACATAAACCTTGAATCTGTCAGCTTGATACATCAATTCGGACAGACTTCCGCCATGTTGAAGCTTTCTACATCGCTCAACGACATGATCGTCATTGCATGTTCGTTATACACAGAATGTCGGCGCTAGTGCGATTAATCGACACATTCGTCATATTTTCACATCAGACAACACTTAAGCGAACCCTCAAAATCGTCAACGGGAAAAGGCCTGGAGCTAAAAAAGTCATGACCGAATTCGATCATTCGTATCTCTGTAATCCCTCGTGGGAGTCCATTGCGACATTCGATTCCGTCGTTGTCTGCGATGGCGCTGTCGAAAAAGCCGCAGAGATCGACAACTCACAAACGCATTCTGAAAACCACGATTCCCTCAATGCGGCTTCGATTCACAACACCTCGAAAGCGGCATCTCTGACTCCCAGTGAACCAAAAGAAACTTTGCCCCAACGCGGTCTGGGCTATGCTTTGAAAAGCCTGTTTTTCCGCGGCTGCCTGTCGCATTCCGATGAAATCGTTAACCCGTCGCGTAAGGCTCAACGCTTCCGCGTGCGACCGGGTGTGCGCTGCCTGATTGCCCCGGTCGAACAACCCGAACCGGTCGAAGTTCCGGAACCCGCCGGACAGTTGGAAGAGTCAACGGTCGCCGATGACCGCGTCTCGATCGTCGATAAGCGGTCCAATCCGCGCCAGCCGGGAAATTCGCAGGTGGAGGTGGTGGTGGTTCCCCAATATCAATCCCCCGGCGATGCGACGAATTTACCCCTTCCCGCATTGTCGACCCCCATTCGTGGCTCCGTCGTCATCTTGAACCGCACGGGGATTTCGTTGTCGCTCAACGCGCCCGTGACGGTCGGCAGCGATGTGGAACTTCGCATCTCTCACGCGACATTCGACCAATCCTGCCGACTCCCCGCGAAAGTCCTGCGCCGCGAACAATCGCAAAACCTCTGGCTGGTCGCGTGTTCGTTTCAGCAACCGCTGTCGGACGACCTGGTGCAAAGCTTCAGCCAGTTGATTTTGAGACGCGACATCGGTTGAGGCAAATGGATTCGGGCATCCGACTCGCCCGATATGCTCACAAGGTTTCTTGCCTCCTGTCGCTGCGCGACACCGGTTGACGAGCAACCGGTGCTACCCGACACCCCGCTTGTATGTTCTCGCTCCCGTTTGGCGACCTGGAGATGCTATAATCCCGCGCGGCGTTGTTCTTCCGTCGCATACAGCAGCCGTTCGAATTCAGAAAGCGGGAGCCTGTCGATGAATCGTTCCTCCAGCCAGCGCCCGGCGACGGATGACGTCGATGAAACCATCGGCCCGCACGCCCGCTTGAAACTCGCCGAGCCGCATTTGCAGGTGATCGCGGCGTTGTTCGATCGGCTCTGGGGACAATATTGCCGGCGGGTGCAATACGCGCGGGTCTTCAATGATCTCCTCGCACAAGCCGGTCTGTCGTTCGCGAACGACCACATCGCGTTTCGCACGATCGGTATGCAACAGCCCTACGGAGGCATCGCCTCGGTCGCGCGTCCGTTGGAAGCCTTGGGTTACCAGTCAGCGGCTTGTTATTCGTTTCCCGATAAGCATCTTAATGCCGTCCATCTGCATCCGCCGCATCCTGAGCTTCCGAAGATTTTCGTCTCGGAACTCCAGACCTGGAGGTTGAGCGACAAGGCTCAATCGATCATCCGCAGTTCGCTGTCAACGTATCGCCCTCAACTGTCGCTCGATTTGCTGACGCAACTGCATCGGCTCCGCGAGCCGGCAAGCGGACGCACCAAAGCAGCAACGAAAGGAGATGCGGCAGCGCGCAGCGAGGTGGTGAACCAGCTCGTCCGATATTTCACCGGGTTGCCCTGGGATCCGCCGCAGAAAAACGACGTTGTCGAACTGAATCGTGAAAGCCAATACGCGGCGTGGGTTCTCGTGCATGGATACAACGTGAACCACTTCACGGCGTCGGTGAATGCGCAGCGTCACCGCCAGTGGGATACCCTTGAAAAAACCGTGCAGCAAGTCCGGCAGGGGGGAATTCCCGTGAAACCGGAGATCGAAGGAGCAGCCGGGTCGAAGCTCCGCCAGTCGGCGAGCGAAGCGGTCGTGATCGATGTGCCGGTGATGCACGAAGGAAATCTGACGACGATCCCCTGGTCGTATGCGTATCTGGAATTTGCAGAACGGGGTTCGATCGCCGATCCTGAAACAGGTCGGCCCGTGCGATTCGAAGGTTTCCTGGGGGGACAGGCAACGCATCTGTTCGAGATGACTAAGAGACCCTAACAGCCCGTTGAAAAATGACCAAATGCTGAAATTCATGAGCCGGGTGGTTTATCCACCCGGTCTTGTCCCAACGATTATCAAGATCACCCAATCACAGGAGATCGACGTGTCAGGTGCGGAAGCTCGTACAACGTTGCCTTTGTTCGTGTACGGGACACTGCGAAAAGGGAAATGCAACCACCATTATCTGCACGGCAAGTACGATCGCATGCTCACGGCGACGCTCCCCGGTTATCTGCGAGTTCACCCGATCATGGTGAAACCTCATCCCGGTGCTGCGGTGGAGGGGGAACTCTACTTCATCAAGCCTGAGTTATTTCACGCCGTACTGCAAGGATGCGATCATCTGGAAGAACTCTATCCGGGCGAACTGCACGGCCCCGATTACCGTCGCCTCGACGTTCTGGTGACGACCGCTGAGGGTGAACGTCGCGCCTGGGCCTACGTCAACAAGGATGCCCCCACGCCGGAAGATTCGATATTCCGTGCATCGTTAGGATGAGTCGCCGAAGCAGTGACAAATCATCCGTCCGTCGAAAGATAGTAGGAGTACAGGCTTCAGCCTGCCGCAGACAGCCTGAAGGCGAATGGCACTTGTTTAAGTCTAAAGATCGTCTACAAAAAACGGTGACGTGCATGTATGTGACGTCGCAAATGGCCGCGAGAGCGGCCGAAGCATGTAGCCGTGGGCGTCAGCCCATGGAATGCAGATCATCTCGGGACAGCATAGCCGCGAGAGCGGCGGCAGCGATTGGGGGTGTCTTGGATCTCCTGCCGCCGCATTCGCGGCTCCGTTTCAACAACTCACCTTTCTCCGTGGGCTGACGC
>JBJXGP010000535.1:0-8697 GCA_046160425.1 Planctomycetaceae bacterium | reverse complement strand
ACCGTCTCGGTTTGAATTTACCCGCATGATTGCTCATTGGGACGCATACAGCGATGTCCATGACTATCTGGCGTTCGTTGACGAAATCCAGCCGGAAGTTGCTCAGGTCGGATTCTACGGGGCACACTTCTGGAGTCTTGCGCATACGCCGCAATACGCCGGCTATCCGTCGCATTTTCCGGTGCAGGGGCATGCCGAGTGTGGCCGCTGGTTTGAACAGCTCAACGGTGAGCTGCGCAAACGAAATGTCAAAGTCGTCGGACACATGAATGTCAAGTTCCTGGTGGGAGACCCCGACGGTCCGGAAGGCCCGCGCGGCTTTTTCAGGTTCTATCGTGATTTGTGGGACGAGAAGGAACTTGGTCCCAGGCCGGTCGCCGATCCGATGGATTTCCTCGAACGGGACGTGGAAGGAAAATATCGGGTCGACAGGAGTTACCAAATCGGTGGCATGGCCGAATACTGGGCGTGCCTCAACAATCCTCATTGGCGGCAGATTCTGAAAGCGTGGACAAAGCGGGGTATTGAACGCGGTGTCGACGGCTACATGATCAACTATTTCTATCGCGGCAACTGCCTGTGCGAGCATTGCCAGAAAGGTTTTTGCGAACATCTCACCGGGCGGTTTACTCCCGAAGAACTGAAACAGAACTTCGCAATCGACGATTTGACGACGCACAAATTCAGTGAGATCATCTCGTGGCACGACCCCAAGGAATCGACACCACTCCGGCGAGAAATGCTCCGCTTCTCGCAACTTGCCAACAAGCGGACATTCGACGAAGTCTTCATCGACTACGGCAAGTCGATCAAACCCGACCTCATCGTCGGACAATGGAACCACATCGGCGACTTCGGCCAGATCAACGTCGATGAACGCTGCATGTTGCCCGCCGACGTGTGGGGAAAGGGAGAGGATTATCTCTGGTACAGCACCGGCGGAGCCGCGTTTTATACCGACCTCAAGAACAAATTTCTCGGCGATGCGACGCTGCAATGCCGTTACATCCGCGGCACATTCGAAGATAAACCGTACACGCTCGGCAAGTACGAGCATTGCCGTAATCGCAACGCCATCGCCGAACTGGCGGCGAACGGCGGGGCACCGATGGGCTTTTACGCCCGCTTCACCGACCCGATCGCCCGCGGCGTGTTCAAGCAGTATTTCAGCTTTCTCAAGCGCTACGATGCGCTCTATCATGCAAACTCATCGACCGCCGAGGTTGTGTTGCTCTATCCGCGACGAGCCGTGCATGAGGGGAACGTGGCGGCGGTCGATCAGTTCAAGGCGGTCGGACGCAAGTTGCTCGATGAGCATATTCTGTTCGATGTCCGTCCCGATGACCTCCCGCCGGATGCGCTCTCCTCGCCGTACAAGCACATCGTGACGATCGACAACCCCGACGGTCTGACCGCCGAGCAGAAGCAAGGTTTAAGCCGAATCGAGGCCCCGTATACCGTGCGAGCCTCGATCAACCGACCGGCGACGGAGCACGAACTCGACTTGCATCTGGTGAATTACAACCGCGAAGAACCCGCCGACCCGAAAACATCGGGAACGGGAACCGTCGATGAAAAACCGATCGCCGTCAGCGGCATCGCCGTCGCTCTTGTATTACCCGCGGGAGCGAAAGTCGCCGGAGTAGAACTGATCACCCCTGAAACCCCCGACGCCGTTGCACTCCCGGCGACGAGTGAAGCCGGCCGCGTGCGGTTTACAGTCCCGGAGTTTCTGGTGTACGGCGTTGTGCGGGTGCGGTTGGAGTGAGGGAGGAGCAACATTCATCAGGTGGCACAGACATTCCTGTCTGTGCGGCCAAATTGTGGTGAGCGGCATGCGGTGAATCGCTGATCTTTGTGGCACCTCAGTTGGAAATTCAACCAGATCCATCACATAGCATGACCCTCACGATTTCAAAAAAATGAAGCATTGTCCACGGTTGACAACTATCAAAAAATTTGGGTAGGATGGGTAAATTCGTCGGCTGAATAATTTCGGCTAAGTCCAATTCAAGTGTGATACTCTTACATGAAGGGACAGATGGTGAAGATCAGATTTGTAGCATGTTTGTTCGTGATGGCGTTATCCATATCGTTCGGTTCGACCAGTGTGCATGCCAGTATCATGGGCATCACTTGGGATTGGTCGGCCTTTGCAGGGACAGAAGCTGGCACATTCACAACCGACGGGAGCCTTGTGGGCAATGCCGCACCTGCCGGTACTTATAACATTCTTGATGTTTCGATGACGGCTTCAGTTAGAATTCCCGGTTATGTAGGGACTTCGATGAGCCACGGAGACATTTTCTCGACTCCTATCTTAGGCTTTATCTGGGACGGTTCAGCACCCACACAATTCTTTCGCGGTGACGAATTCGAGATATACACAAATGGGATCAACCTCCGTGGCTCTTTCTCGACCGGGGATTTCGAAGAACCACGCTGGATTTTCGAGGTTGACTTTTTCGATCTGCTAGACGATGACGACGATTCTCCTGAATTCATAGAGGACCACACGATTGCCTTGGCACCGCAAAGTGCCTCGGCAGCAGTACCCGAGCCGAGCACGCTGGCGTTGGCAACTCTTGCCGCGACCGGTCTCGTAGTATTTGCTCGCCGGAAAAGGAAATAGCCTAACAGGTTGCATGGGTGGCGGCTGTTTGCCAGTATGCATGCGCGTGGAACATCGGCATTCGGGGAAATTCCTCACAACCGGGTGGCGGGGCATAAGCCGTTTCGGCGTTGCCCCGTACTCGGATGCGGGGCGATTCCTATTCAGATTCATGCGGCACGGTGGCTCTCCACAATCGGGCGCGGTTGTAAAAGGGCGTATCTGCGATGCGGTCGAAGATGACTTCTTCCGCGTTCATCCAGCGTATGCCATAGATGGAGTCAGGATTCTCCTCGGTTACAGCCTGCGGTTTGTCCGGTTGCAAAGTTGAAACAACCCACACACGAGCATTGCCGCAGAATGTGAGATCACGCCGACGTTCGGATTTCCCTTCTTCGAATGTGACATAGGCTACGTGCTTGCCATCTGGCGATGCGCTGGCCAGGCCGCCGAGCGACGGAAGTTGACAAAGCGTTCTCTTTTGCTTGCCGTCGGGAGTCGCGACGACAACCTCCTCTCCCGAGACGAATGCAAGGTGACTGCTGTCGTCGAACCAGGGGTTCCAGGATGGCTTGATGTAGTCCCAATTCCCGTGCAGCGGGTGGATGGTGACCGGACCCAAGTCCGCCCAAGTCTGAGCGGCCACGTTCAACACCTTCAGATTGCCGGAGATTGCCGCCAGCCACTTCCCGTCATTCGACAATGCAAGATGCCCCAGGAGAGACTCGTGGCGGGCAAGTTCCTGCCCCTCGTCGTTACGAACGATACCGATCCCACGGTCTCTCTCAGGCCAAAGGAAGCGACCCGTTGCTGAGTGGTACACAACTCTCTCAGGCCGACTCTCCTGGTCGGGAATCTTCCCCGCTTGTGTTTTGGTGCCGTCGAGTGCGACCAGAAAGAATTGCCAGTCTCGGTAGCAGACGAGGCTTTTCCCGTCGGGTGTCCATCCCGCAAGAAAGGAGTCGGCTAATGGTTCCTTCGAGAGAAGGTTGCCCTGAACGTCGGAGACCATCACATCCGATCGCAAATTCGATCGCCCGAATCCACCGGAGCCAGCGCGACCCCGTCCGGTTTGAACGAATGCGACCTTGGTTCCATCAGGACTGGGAATCGCGTTGTATGCGTTCTGCCTGGGGATAAACTCACTTTCTTCAGACCTGACGCTAGTCGACCAGATCATGATCGCGACGACGAAGACCGCGTGGAAAGTAACCCGCATAAGAATCCCCAGCATGGCGCAACACTCCATTGAGATCGGAAATTATTCGATCACCGAAGCATCGAGCGCATCGATGACCTCGGTTATGCCAATTCGATTCTATCCCTCCGAAAATCGACCCGCAATAACAATCTGAAGAAACGAGTTGAAGGCCAACATCGTGATACTTCGTCAAGAAAGCGCGCTCCGCTACGGAGACCCTGCGCGTCGCGGCTAACCTATCTCCCGATCTCGCACCTCGGCTATTTCCCATACCTCACCGGATCCACCAACCCCGCGTCGGCGAAGCCTTTCAATCTTAACTGGCAGGAGTCGCATTGGCCGCAGGATGTGCCGATGGCGTCGGGGTCGTAGCAACTGTGGGTGAGGGAGTAATCGACTCCGAGTTCGACGCCCTTACGGATGATCTCGGCTTTGGTCAGCGAGATGAGCGGCGTGTGGACTCGAAACGGCTGATGTTCTTCGACTCCCGTTTTCGTCGCCAGGTTCGCGAGCGTCGTGAAGGCGGCGATGAACTCGGGGCGGCAGTCGGGGTAGCCGCTGTAATCGACGGCGTTGACTCCCAGAAAAATATCGTTGGCTTTGAGGACTTCGGCCCAGCCGAGGGCGATCGAGAGGAAGACCGTATTGCGTGCGGGGACGTATGTAATGGGGATATCCGCCGACATCTGGGCATCGGAACGGTTTTTGGGGACCGGCAGGTCCGACGTGAGCGCCGATCCGCCGAAGGCCCGGAAATCGAGCGGAAATACGATCTGTT
This sequence comes from Planctomycetaceae bacterium, assembly GCA_046160425.1. GTDB lineage: Bacteria > Planctomycetota > Planctomycetia > Planctomycetales > Planctomycetaceae > JAQCEJ01. The sequence goes on along the minus strand of JBJXGP010000535.1, from coordinate 4,107 downwards.
TCGCGACCCCCGCCGCATTGCAAACCCGCTTTGCCGCCTCCATTTCCACGCGATGACGCTGCCCGTAATCGAAGGTGATGGCGTATAATTCGAACTCCTGCCGGCGCGCGATGGCGAGGACCGTCGCGGAATCGAGTCCCCCGCTGACCAGCACCACCGCCCGTTTTTGAGGATTCGTCATCGTCGGCATCCAATCGAAGTCACGTTATTTCGCGAGAGAGAGAATTGACCGTTGCACTGCGCAAGCCCTACATTACAGTGTATGCTGGATGGCTGACAAGCGGCAGCAAGCGGGGGGTGAAATCACGAGTTGCGACAATCACTGAGCAGCACGTTGAAAAATGATCAAATGCAGAGATTCATGAGCCGGGTGGTTTATCCACCCGGTCTTTTTCCTACGGTTATGAAATCCACTGCTGGGAAAGCCAGCAGTGCCACACTTTTTCAACGGGCCGAATATAAAGAACCACACAGACAGGAATGTCTGTGCCACCAAATTTCTTTCTCCCAAGGGGAGAAAGAAAAAGAGAGTGCTGCAGGGGGAGATGATTCACTTGACACAGAAGGCCTGGGGAGGGCGATTTCAGGAGAAGACCGATCCCGGAGTCGAATCGTTCACCGAATCGATCAGCTTCGATTCCCGGTTGGCGGCGGTCGACATCGTCGGGTCGCAGGCTCACGCGCGGATGCTCGCCGAAGTCGGGCTAATCACCGCCGACGAATGCCGGCAGATGGTCGAGACGCTCGAGCAGATCGGGTGCGAGATCTCCGCCGGAAACTTTGAGTTCAAGACCGAACTCGAAGACATCCACATGCACATCGAGAGCGCGCTGATCGCCCGCATCGGCGACGTCGGCCGCAAATTGCACACCGGCCGCAGCCGCAACGATCAGGTCGCGACCGATCTGAAACTCTACGTCCGCGAAGCGATCGCGCACGTCGATCACCTGCTGGTCGAGTTGCAAAAAGCATTTGTGGGACGCGGTAAAAACGATCTGGATGTGATTCTTCCCGGTTACACGCACTTGCAGCGGGCGCAGCCGGTCGTCGCCGTCCATTACTGGCTGGCGTATTGCGAGAAGTTCGAGCGGGATCGCGGACGCCTCGCCGATTGCCTGGCGCGGGTGCAAATTTCATCGCTCGGAGCGGCGGCGCTCGCGGGGACGTCGCTGCCCATCGATCGTCAGCGGTCGTGCGAGCTGCTCGAGATGCAGACTCCCGCGGCGAACAGTCTCGATGTGTCGAGCGATCGCGATTTTCTGGTCGAGTTTCTGTTCTGCCTGTCGCTGATCGCCACGCATCTGAGCGGCTGGGCCGAGGAATGGATTTTGTGGTGTACGACCGAGTTCGGGTTCCTGAAACTCCCCGATCGTTACACGACCGGGTCGTCGATCATGCCGCAAAAGCGAAATCCCGACGTGCTGGAACTGGTGCGCGGCAAATCGGCCCGCGTGATCGCCGACCTGCAGCAGGTGTTCGTCCTGCTCAAAGGGTTGCCGATGGCTTACAACCGCGACCTGCAGGAAGACAAAATCGCACTGTTCGATGCCTACGATACCGTCGCCGCCTGTTTGCATCTGGCTCCGGCGATCGTCAGCGGCGCGGTCTTGCAGCGGGAAACGATCGCGGCTCGGTTGGAGGAAGGTTTTCTCGATGCCACGGTGCTGATGGAATACCTGATTCTCAAGGGAGTCCCCATGCGGACCGCACACGAAACGGTCGGCGGACTGGTGCGGATGTGCGAAACGCAGAATCAGAAACTCGCCGGGTTGTCGCTCGCCCAATTGCAGTCGGTCTGCGATAAAATCGAGGATGACGTGTTTCAGGTATTGGGAGCAGCAAACGCTGTCCGCGCGCTGAAGAGTTACGGTTCCGGAGGCGAAGGCCCGGTGCGGGAACAGCTCGCCATCTGGCAAAAACGCCTCGGAATAAAATAACAAGCGAGCGGGGGACGTGAGTCCCCTGTTCCCGCCAACAATCAGAAAAGGTGCGTCACGACGCACCCTACAAAATGCATCATCGACTCACATGCGCAACATTCGTTTGACTCTCGGATACGACGGGACGGAATACGCCGGTTGGCAAGTCCAGCCCGATCAGCCCACGATTCAAGAGACATTGCAGCAGGCAATCGAACGGCTGACCGGCGAACGTCCCACGATCATCGCGGCGGGGCGGACCGACTCCGGCGTGCATGCCCTCGGACAGGTCGCCAATTTCCAGACCTCCAGCCGCATCCCCGTCGAACGCTGGGCCGCGGCGGTCAACAGCGAGCTTCCACACGACATCGTCGTCTGGCGGGCCGAGGAAGTCGCTCCCGAATTTCATGCGACGTACTCGGCGAAATGGAAAACGTATCGCTACATCATCTACACGGGCGAAATGCGGCATCCGTTTGTCAGAAGGTACTGCGATCACGTGCCGCATAAACTCGACTTGGCCTCGATGCAAGAGGGAGCGCAACATCTCGTCGGCGAGCACGATTTTCGCTGCTTCGAAACCGATTTTCCAAATCGCGCCTCGAGCGTGCGAACGGTTGCCGACCTGCGGTTGTTCCGTGCTCCCCACGTACCGAACTGGTACGATGGTTTCGCCGCAATGAAGAGGATCGAATCCGCGACGGAGGCGGAGGGAGAATTCATCTGGCTCGAAATCACCGCCGACGGTTTTTTGTATAACATGGTCCGTGCTATCACCGGGACGTTGCTGCAAGTCGGTCTCGGACGCTGGCCCGCCGGGATGGTCAAAACGATTCTGGAAACCGGCGATCGGAAGCAAGCCGGCCCGACGGCACCGGCGCATGGTTTGTTTTTGGTCCATGTGGAGTATGATCGGGAGATGGGGAGATCGGGAGATGGGGAGTCAGAATGCTCATTCGAATGATCGACGGGTTCTACGATTTCACTCCCAATCACCCCATCCCCCGATCTCCCTATCCATTTATGGTCAGTCTGACATAGAAAATCATCATCAATGCATGTCGTGCATGTGATCACCCGGCTCATCATCGGGGGGGCACAGGAAAATACGCTGCTCAATGTCGAAGATCAGCATCGCGATTACGGGGATCGCGTGGCGTTGGTCACCGGTCCCGGTCTAGGCCCCGAGGGGAGCCTCGAACAGCGCGCCGCGCAGGGGGGCTTCACGTTCCGCGTGCTTCCCGAACTACGGCGGAATTTGCATCCGCTGCGCGACTTGGCCGCGTACCGTGCCCTCGTGAAACTGCTGCGCGAGATGAAACCCGACCTCGTGCATACGCACAGTTCCAAAGCGGGAATTTTAGGGAGAGCCGCCGCGGCGAAACTCGGCATCCCCGCGGTGCATACCATTCACGGAGCGGCCTTTCACGTGGGGCAGCATCCGCTCGCGCACTGGCTATATCGCCGGGCCGAGCGTTGGGCCGCGAAGCGCTGCGAGCGGATCATCAGCGTCTGCGATGCGATGACCGATCAATACGTCGCCGCGGGAATTGCTCCGCGCGACAAGTTCGTCACGATCTACAGCGGGATGGAGGTCGAACCGTTCCTGCATCCGCCGCGCGATCCGCAAAGCGTGCGGCAAGAACTCGGCATCACGTCCGATCAGGTCGTCATCGGCAAAGTGGCGCGGCTGTTTCACTTGAAAGGTCACGAGGCGATCTTGAACGTCGCCCAGGCGGTCGTGGCGAGGAACTCTCGCGTGCGGTTTTTGTTCGTCGGCGACGGGATCTTGAAAGCGGAGATTCAGCAACGGATCGCGCAGATGGGGTTGACCGAGCACTTCGTATTCACAGGGCTGGTGCCGCCGTCGCGGATTCCCGAACTGATCTCTGCGATGGATCTGGTCGTGCATACCAGCTTGTGGGAAGGCTTGGCCCGCGTTCTGCCGCAGGGGCTGATCTCGGGGAAACCGGTCGTCTCGTATGACGTCGACGGGGCGCGGGAAGTGGTGATCCCCGGCGAGACCGGTTTTCTAATTCCCGTGCATGATCGTGCGAAACTTACCGAAGCCCTGATCGAACTCGCCGACGACCCGGCGTTGCGACAACGGATGGGGCAAACGGGTCGCGAGCAATTCACCGGTCAGTTTCGCCATCAGGAGATGACGAGGCGCATCCGCGAGGTCTAT
>JBJXGP010000534.1:0-2864 GCA_046160425.1 Planctomycetaceae bacterium | reverse complement strand
CGCATGCGGCGACGGCCCGTTCCTTCTTCTTCATCCAGGATTTCGGTCCCGGTGATATCCGAGGGCATGAGGTCGGGAGTGAACTGGATCCGCCGGAACTTCAATGTTAGAAGTTCGGCGATCGACGACACCATCAATGTTTTCGCCAGACCGGGAACCCCTTCCAGCAGACAATGCCCGCGGGCGAACAACGCAATCATCACCTGCTTCAGCACGTCGGATTGCCCAACGATGACGCGATTGAGTTCCTGCGTCATGCGCTGATATGCCGTGGTCAATTCTTCGGCGACTTGCAGATCGTCGTCGGTCAACGACGACGTACCGGACGTTCTTAATTTCGATAGTTTTGACATAGGTGTGCTCTTGGATTGGCTCGTGATTGAATCCCAGGAACTTCCACGGAAAATCCTTGATGGACCAGGTTTTTCCACAATGTAGCGCTACAGCAGAACAGATTTTCTCAATGCTCGTGAGCATCTACGGCGACGAACGGCCAGTTTCGACAGTGATGGTTAATGTGTTCCGCGATTCTCGCATAATTAAGGGGAGTAAACAACGTCCCCAACAGATAAACCTCTTTCGATTTCAATTTGTTCGACGGATTTTTTCAAATTAAAAAACTTCCCCAATGACAAGGCCGCGCTACGAAAATTTCTCGACGTCACATCTTCCGAAATTCGCAACGGTACGTGCAAAAAATAGCGGCGAGTTCTTTGGACTTGAACTCGCCGCTATTTTGAATTGTGTAGATGCGTCATGAATTGTCGGCGTAGCGTTTACGATTCCAGCGAATGGAACACCAGCCCCGACAATAGCTTCGGGTAAAAATACGTGCTCTTCGGCGGCATCTTTTCGAATCCGGAGGCGATCACCTGCACATGCTCGATGCTCGCCGGCGCGACGAGACACGCCAACTGGCATTCCTGATTCTTCTGCGTCTCGACGACCTCGGCCAGCGAATGGACGTATTTGAACTTCGGATCGGCAGGCCACTCCTTTTTCAGGAGATGACCGATGATCAAACGATGCAGCAGGCTGACGCCGAGTTCCTGCCAGGCATCCGTATGATCGGCGGCAAGTTGCTTCATGGGAGAAGTATCCGTCGCTTGCGCCGATACCCATTCGCCGTCCTGCGTGGTTCCGAAACCGAAGATCGATTGACCGCCGTCCATCTGCATCAGTTCCCACGTTTTCTCGGCCGCTGCGGGGCCTTTACCCATCCGTTCGACGGAGAAATGCGATGAGATCGCCGCCGTCAGTTGATCGATGGTCAGATCGGGCCACCCCGAAATCAACCGGTGCGTCGGCAAGATCTGCAATCCGGGGTCGGACATCCCGACCATCATCATCAGCACGAAATTTGCCGGGTCGAATTCATTCTTGATTTTTCCTGCGGCTTGCAATTCGTTGCGGTAATTCAGCGCGGTTTCGTAGCGGTGGTGTCCGTCGGCGATAAAGACCGGCATGTCGCGCATTCCTTCGCGGATGGCATTCAGCACATTCGGATCCTGTACGAGCCACATTCGATGTTGCACGCCGAGATGATCGGTGGCCGAGAGAGGCGTTCGTCCCCGAATTGCCGCGTCGAGCTGACTATTGATCGTCTCGTTATCGTCGGGATACAACCCGAAGATCGGCGAGAGGTTCATCTTGCAGGCGCGCGTCAGCATCAAGCGATCGGCCTTGGGGCCTGACATCGTCTCTTCATGCGGGAAGATTTTTCCTTTGCCGAATTCTTCCAGCTTCGTTCTTCCGAGAAAACCTTTTCGGATGTACGTCGTTCCTTCCCAGGTGAATTCCTGATGATAGACGTACAGCGTATCGGCCTTGTCCTGAGCGAGAACCCCGTCCTGCTTCCATTGCTTCAGGAACTTCGCCGCGCGGGAATATTTTTCGTCCGGCCCCGGGTCGCCAGGCTCTTCGCGATTCAAAATCAGCCGGATCACGTTGCACGGGTGCATCTTGTAGAATTCATTCTGATCGGCGGGGGAGATCACATCGTAGGGAGGAGCCGTCACGACCGACAGTTCTCCCACCTGTGCCAGATCGTATCTCCAACCACGAAACGGATCGACGCCAGCCATGAGTTACACCTTTTTCTCTCGGATATTTTCATTGTTGTTGTTTGACGAAGCATATACACAGGAATATTCGATCGGATGGCACTGGCGGCTCGTCCGCCAGTGTGATTTTCCCCAAGAGAATCACCCACCTGATCCCTGCGAGAGCAGCGTAATAACCATCACCCCGCCGGTCAACCGTATGGAATTTATCCACCAGCGCGAGCCAACCGAATGAATCGCTCGACTCGCATACGATCCTTGACTCCGGGGGACGATTCCACACCGCTGGCGACGTCGACTCCCCACGGGCGGACATTCTTGATCGCTTCAACGACATTCTCCGGTGTCAATCCCCCCGCCAGAATCATCGCGGGCCAATTCGCTTTGTCATACGCGGCAGTCATCCCGTCGCCGAAGATCGTACGCCCGGTCCCACCATACGATCCCGCAACGAACGCATCGATCAGGCTGGCGAACAACGACAAGCCGAGCCGCCGACATTCATCGAGGTCGCGCGCGACGCAAGCCCAGCTTTCGAGTATCGCGTCTTCATCGCTGATTTGGATACGAAACGCACGGATCAGTTTGATGTCCGGCAATTCCGATCGCAGATGAGCGAGATCAAACGGCGATTCATCGCCATGCAGTTGGATACCGGTCAACTTGCAATCCTTCGTGAGGGATACGACGTCCGATACCGCATGATTCACGAACACGCCCACTTTGTCGATTGTCTCGGGCACGACGCGGCAAATCTCGGTCGCGACCTCAGGAGTGACACACCGCGGTGACGGCGCATAG